>DAVZJL010000009.1:0-49586 GCA_052272805.1 Prevotella sp.
TTTTTCAATCGTTAATGGCTACGGCAAGAATGCCGTAGCCTCCTATAGTTACTCCTTTTTCTTATCAAAGTAGCCGCCTTCCGGCATTTTCACTCCCCTCGCCAAACAGATAGTGACGAGCACGTTGTCGTCCTCGGCGGCCTGCGCGTTGATTTTCGTATTGTGCATGCCCGTTTGCGGCGTGCTTTATACATTATAAGAATTATGGAGACAGAAAATTAAGGCGACATATCACTTTTTTATAAAAAAGTCAGCTGCACATAGCGGAAAGCTAAGGCAGCTGACTTTATATCAATTGCGGGCAGCGAGTATTTCGCTCCATAAGTCGCAAAGCTCGGTCATGCGTTGGAGTACGATGTTAGCGCCATTATCTGCGAGAGCAGCATCGGGCAACGGACCGCTATTGATGCCGATGGTGAAGATATTGGCAGCAGAGCCTGCACGCACGCCGAGCGGCGCATTCTCAACGACAATGCCCTGCCACGGCTCGTAATTGCCAGTCTTGCGCAGTCCCATTAGATAGGGATCGGGATTGGGTTTGCCTCGCTGCACATCGTAAGCACTCACGATATGGTCTTCGGTGAGAAAACCCTGGAAATCAGATAGTAAACGCTTGATAAGCGGACGCTGACCGCTGCCCGTCACAACGCCGATTGTAAGGCCCGACGACTGAATTTTCTGCATGATATCGAGCACGCCGGGGAATATCTCGGCAGTCGGCATACGATGGAACAGGTCGGCTTTCACGTCATACATACGCTGCGCCTCTGCCTCGTCAATCTCCCTACCCTGCTGCTTGCGCACAAAGTGACGGATGGTGTCGACACCGCGCGCACCTTCTGTGGCGTAGGAGTCGGCAGCAGTGAAGTGGATGTCGAACTGCGCCATTGCCTCCTGCCATGCTACGGCATGATTGCGCATGGAGTCGTAGAGCACCCCGTCCATATCGAAGAGCACGCACTTTGGGTCGAAATGATCGAAACCGTGAGACGACTGGTATTGTTTGATTGCTTCTTGTATCATTGCTTTTTGTGTAAGTTGTGATTAGCGAGGGGCGAATGAGGGGTGCGTGGAGGGG
Organism: Prevotella sp.; assembly: GCA_052272805.1. GTDB lineage: Bacteria > Bacteroidota > Bacteroidia > Bacteroidales > Bacteroidaceae > Prevotella. The sequence continues at coordinate 1,079 of DAVZJL010000009.1, forward strand.
CAAATGAGGGATGCGTGGAGGGGCGAATGAGGGATGCGTAGGTATGGCAAGGATGCCATACCCTCCTATGTGCCATACCCTCCTATGGATAGCAAAAACGGACTGCCGAAATATATTTCGCTGCAGTCCGTTTTTCACATTGTATTATTAAGATCTAATTTCTATTCAAGAATAGACATTACTTCTCCTCAGCAAGACGCTTCTGGATAGCCTCGCTCTCAGCCTCATAACCCGGCTTATTTAGCAGCGCGAACATATTCTTCTTGTAAGCCTCAACACCCGGCTGGTTGAACGGGTTAACGGCGAGGAGGTTGCCGCTGATGCCGCAAGCGATTTCGAAGAAGTAGATAATCTGACCGAGATAGTACTCGTTGAGCTGCGGAACTGAGACGCGGATGTTAGGTACGCCACCGTCTACGTGAGCCAAGCGAGTGCCGAGCTCTGCCATCTTGTTCACCTCGTCAACGCGCTTGCCTGCGAGGAAGTTCAGACCGTCGAGATTCTCCTCGTCGTGCGGGAATAGCAGAGACTTCTCCGGAGTCTCAACGCTGATTACGGTCTCGAAGATAGAGCGTTCGCCCTCCTGAATCCACTGACCCATAGAGTGGAGGTCGGTAGTGAAGTCGCAAGCAGCAGGGAAGATACCCTTACCATCCTTACCCTCCGACTCACCGTAGAGCTGCTTCCACCACTCGCTCATATAATGGAGCTTAGGCTGATAGTTGACAAGGATTTCGATTTTCTTGCCAGCCTCAGCATAGAGAGCGTTACGCACTGCGGCGTAGATAGCAGCAGGATTCTCAGCGAACGGCACGTCCTTGCCAGTAGCCTTCTCCATGTCGGCAGCACCGCCAACGAGAGCCTTGATATCGAAGCCTGCAACAGCGATAGGCAGCAAGCCAACCGGAGTGAGCACAGAGAAGCGACCGCCTACGTTGTCAGGAATTACGAATGTCTTGTAGCCTTCCTTTGTAGCGGCAGCACGCGCAGCGCCCTTGTGAGCATCGGTGATAGCCACGATTACGTCCTTTGCTTCTTCCTTGCCGCGCTGATCCTCGCACTGCTTCTTGAGCAGACGGAAAGCGAGAGCAGTCTCGGTAGTTGTGCCTGACTTAGAGATATTGATTACACCGAACTTCTTGTCCTTGAGATAGTCGGTGAGTTCAGCGAGATAATCCTCGCCGATATTGTTGCCAGCGAAAACGACAGTTGGGTTCTTCTTGTCCTGAACGAGCCAAGCGAACGAGTTGCCAAGTGCCTCAATCACGGCACGTGCACCGAGGTAGCTGCCACCGATACCCGCAACCACTACCACCTCGCACTTCTCGCGCAGCGTGTTGGCTACGCTCTGAAGCTCTGCGATGAACTCGGGTGTGATTGAAGACGGCAGGTGGAGCCATCCGAGGAAGTCGTTACCAGGGCAAGTGCCGTTCTCAAGTGCCTCGTGAGCGGCTGCCACCTTTGATTCATAAGCCTCAACAGCGCCCTTTGAAAGGAACTGTGTAGCCTTTGTAATGTCTAAGCTGATGCTTTTCATTGTTTTGTATGTATTTATAAAAAATTTGGTTTTATCGGAATGAGTCGGTCAGCAGCTTAATCTCTATCTGCGGACTAATACGCTCATACAATATATTATATACAGCATCGAGAATTGGCATATTCACGTGCATGTGTCGGTTCTTCTCCTTCATACACTTAGTGCCAAAGAATCCCTCGGCAATCATTTCCATTTCAATCTGCGCACTCTTCACGCTATACCCCTTACCAATCATAGTGCCGAAGGTGCGATTGCGCGAGAACTTGGAGTAGCCAGTAACGAGCAAGTCGCCAAGATACACCGAGTCGTAGACACTGCGCTCAATAGGATTGATGGCGGTAAGGAAACGCGACATCTCCTGAACGGCGTTCGATATGAGTACCGCCTGAAAGTTGTCGCCATACTTCAAGCCACTACAGATACCGGAAGCAATAGCGTAGACGTTCTTCAGCACCGACGAATATTCGATGCCGATAACGTCCGACGAGGTCTTTGTCTTGATAAACTCCGAGTCGAGCACGTCGGCAAAAGCCTGCGCCTTCTCCTGGTCGGAACAACCGATGGTGAGATAAGACAGACGTTCGAGTGCCACCTCCTCAGCGTGCGACGGTCCGCCGATGCACGCAAGGTTCTCCTCGGGCACATCATACACCTCATGGAAGTATTCTGAGCACGCAATATTGTCGTCGGAAACGAGACCTTTTATCGCTGTCACGATGAACTTATCGCGCAGTCGGGTTTTCAACTTCTTAAGATGGTTCTTCAGATAAGGCGACGGCACCACGAACACAAGCGTGTCGTAAGCCTCCACGATGCGGTTGATGTCACTGGAGAAGAATATCTCATTGGTGTTGAAGTGTACACTTGTAAGATAATTAGGATTATGACCTATGCGTTTGAACTCCTCTATGCTGTCGTCGCGTCGCATATACCATCCTATGTGATGGGTATGACCTATCACAATCTTGGCAATGGCTGTTGCCCAACTGCCTCCGCCAATAATTGCTATTTTTCCGCAATTAAACATTTATCCTATTATCGTTATCGTTAAGAAATGAAACAGTAGGAAGCCAACGCTTCCTACTATTTATATATCAATTACTCGGCATCTTCTGTTACTACCGCAACATTGGTAGCAGCGTCAATCCAAGCCTGGATATCGTTAACCGACGGTTTCTCGTAGCCGAGCTTGTACTTCTTGTTGATGTCGCCAATCTTCTGCTGCAAGCCCTGTGCCTTCTCGTCGCGGATATCAGAGATGAGGTTGAAGCCTGCCTTGCGGAGCACGTAAGCCCACTCCTCAGACACACCAATCTCGCCCCACTCCTTGATAGAACTCTGCGGAATCTTCTTCTCCGGCTTCATCTGCGGGAAGAACAACACTTCCTGAATAGTTGTCTGACCAGTCATAAGCATAACGAGGCGGTCGATGCCGATGCCGATGCCTGATGTAGGAGGCATACCGTACTGGAGAGCACGCAGGAAGTCCTGATCGATAATCATCGCCTCGTCGTCGCCCTTGTCGGCAAGACGCATCTGCTCCTTGAAACGCTCCTCCTGGTCGAGTGGGTCGTTAAGCTCCGAGTAGGCATTAGCCAGCTCCTTGCCGTTGACCATAAGCTCGAAACGCTCTGTGAGTCCCGGCTTTGAACGGTGCATCTTTGTAAGCGGCGACATCTCGACGGGATAGTCGGTGATGAATGTAGGCTGTATGAATGTGCCCTCGCAGAACTCGCCAAAAAGTTCGTCGATGAGCTTGCCCTTGCCGAATGTCTCGTCAACTTCAAGTCCCTTTTCGAGGCAGAATGCGCGGATTTCCTCCTCGCTCTTGCCGTTGCAGTCGAAGCCTGTCTTCTCCTTGATAGCGTCAAGGATAGGCAGACGGCGATAAGGAGCCTTGAACGAGATGATGTTGTCGCCGACCTTGCGCTCCGTAGAGCCGTTTACTGCGATGCAGACAGCCTCGAGCAGCTTCTCTGTGAACGACATCATCCAGTTGTAGTCCTTATACTGCACGTAGAGTTCCATACATGTGAACTCAGGGTTGTGGTTGCGGTCCATACCCTCGTTGCGGAAGTTCTTGCCAATCTCGTAAACGCCCTCAAAACCGCCAACGATAAGGCGCTTGAGATAGAGCTCGGTAGCGATACGCATATACATATCGACATTGAGCGCGTTGAAGTGAGTGATGAACGGACGAGCCGAAGCACCGCCAGCGATAGCCTGCAGTGTCGGGGTCTCCACCTCTGTGTAGCCAGCCTCGTCGAGCACGCGACGGATAGTGCGCACTACAGTAGCACGCTGAAGGAATGTGTCCTTGATACCATCGTTCACGATGAGGTCTACGTAGCGTTGACGGAAACGAAGTTCAGGGTCGTCGAACTTGTCGTAAGCCACGCCGTCCTTATACTTCACGATAGGCAGCGGCTTAAGACTCTTCGAGAGCAGAGTGAGCGACTGAGCGTGTACTGAGATTTCGCCAGTCTGTGTGCGGAACACGAAGCCCTTTACACCGATGAAGTCACCGATGTCGAGCAAACGCTTGAACACTGTGTTATAGAGAGTTTTATCCTCCTCCGGGCAGATATCATCGCGTGTGATGTACACCTGAATACGACCCTTTGAGTCCTGAAGCTCCACGAAGCTCGCCTTACCCATTACGCGGCGGCTCATCATACGTCCGGCGATAACTACCTCACGTTTTTCATCCTCGTCCTTGAAGTCGTTCTTAATATCCTCCGAGAAGGCGTTGGTTGGAAATTCAGCTGCTGGATACGGATCAATGCCCATATCGCGCAGTTCCTGAAGACTCTGTCTTCTTACAATCTCTTGTTCACTTAGTTCTAAAACGTTCATATTTATATCTTCTGTTTTTTTATTTTCAAATGCGTTACAAGCTGTGCGTAGAGTTACGCATACTGAGCCGACTGCGCACAACAATGCAAATTACACGTGCAAATTTACTAAATATTTCTGAAAGGGTGTACCTTTTTATGAATTTATAATAAATATAATTGGCGTTTCGTATGTAGCAGGGTTGGTAGTTTAAGCGTATGTGCTTTTATGCGTCTTAGTGAAGTAGTTGTTCGAGCAGTCCGTCGCACGCATCCTCAATCAGGTCGAGTGCGTAGTCGAAATCGCTGAGGTCACCGTAGTAAGGGTCGGGAACCACGTCAGCCCCTCGATGTTCTTGCAGATAATCGGTGAGCATACACACTTTCTTACGCGCCTCCTCATCTGGAGCCTGCGATGTAATGATGCGATAGTTCTCTCGATCCATGACGAGCAGCAAGTCGAAGTCGTCGAAATCCGACTGTCGTATCTGTCGTGCTCTGCTGTCGAGGCGATATCCACGGCGTGCGCCACGCTCGCGCATACGACTGTCGGGCAGTTGTCCTGCGTGCCAGTTGCCGATGCCAGCCGAGTCGATAACGAACTGCTCGTCGAGATTGGCAGCGTGCACCTTTGCTTTCATCACGCCCTCGGCAGCCGGCGAGCGGCATATATTACCGAGACAGATGAACAATAGGCGGTGTTTTCGAGTGATGTTTGTTGTTGTCATATTCATTTATTGTTGTGCAATTCTTAATGCTTCGGCACGCGCCGGCTTACCAGTTTCGGTGTACGGCAGCTGGTCTACGGATATGAACATGCGTGGCATTTCATATTTTGTGAGATGTTCCTTGCACGCAGTGCGCAAGGTTTCAATATCCTTATGCGCAGCAAGCAGCACCACAGTCTCGCCGAGGCGCGCATCGAGGCGTTTCGTAATCATAAACTGAGAGTTGACGAACGGCTGCAAATGTGCTTCTATCTCCTCTATCTGCAGCTTTATGCCTCCGCTACAGATTACGTTGTCGCGCCTGCCTCGTACACGGAAGTGACATCCATCGGTGGCTATCTCTGCGATATCGTTGGTTACGAGAGTATTAGCACACACCGCAGGAGCATCGATAACAAGACAACCAGCCTCGTCAAGACTCACCTTTACACCCTCGAAAGGCTCGTACCAATCGGTTGCGTCTTCGCCACTGAGTCTACGCAAAGCGATGTGCGAGAGCGTCTCGGTCATGCCGTATGTGCTCCAGACAGCGTTTGGGAAGTGCTTTAGCTCAGCTGCAAGTTCGCTGCTCACAGCCCCACCACCGATGATGAGGTGTTTTATCTGCCTAAGCAGTGCACGCTCCTCCTCCACCTGCATACTGTTGTACACCTGCAGCGGAACCATAGCAGCAAACACGGGAGCCTCCTTTAGTCCACGAAGCGGATGGCCGCTTGGCTCTATAGCAGTCAGACGAAGTCCGCAAACGAGCGACCGCACCACCATCATCTTTCCGGCGATGTAGTCGAGCGGCATACAGAGCAGAGCGGTGTCGCCACGCTTAAGTCCCAGAAAAGCGCAAGTGATACGCGCCGAAGCCTCCATGCGCAGCTTTTCCACGCGCAAAGGCTTCGGCTTTCCGGTCGAGCCACTGGTGTGTACAAGCACCGTTGGTTCGTTGTCCTGCCATTCGTCAATAAATTCGTTAAGGGTCATATATTCTTAGCAATGTAGCATGTGATTATACTACAGAATTGCGACAAATGCTAACTGTAGGAGGCTACGGCATTCTTGCCGTAGCCACAGCAATAGTTGTAATTATTTGTATTTCAGTTATCAAGGGCTACAGCAATAGTTGCAATAATTTGTATTTCAGTTATCAAGGGCTACGGCAAGAATGCCGTAGCCTCCTACGAATGTCGTAGCCTCCTACAATTACTTAATTACCTTCTTGGCAACCTTTGTGCCATCGGCAGCAACGGTTGTCTTCACGAATACGCCTTTCGCAGGACGCTGTATGCGACGACCGCTGAGGTCATAGTACTTCACCACGCTATCCTCACCCACAGTGATGCCATCTACAGAAGTGGCAGAAGCTGGGCGGAATGTCGGTTTAGAGTAGTAAACGTACGGATAGTAGTTGTGACCGCGGTTTACGGCGAGTGTCAGTTCTGTTGTAGAGAATGTCTTTGTAGCAGCATCGTAGTCGAGTGTTGGGTTCTCCACCTCGTAGAGTCCGAACTTCTCTCCCTCTGCGTCTGTGAACTTGCCCCAACCGAATGGATAGAGATACATGTGGCCAGCACCGTACATTTTGCTCTCGCGATCGATGCCCATATACTGCCACTTTGTGAGTTGCAGTTTGTTGCCGTTAATTGTACCACTAATCCAAAGTTCTGGACACTCGTAGTCGAGACCACCGATATATACCTTATCGCCCTCGAACACTACCTTCACCGGAACATCAGCAGCCTCATCATCACTATTGTTGTAGTAGACGTTATACTTCACAGCCTTGCTTGCATCAGCAGGAACAGCTACAGCATCCTTCACCTTATTATATATAGACACTGTGTCGCCATAGCCATAGAAGTAGCCGTCGGCAGCACCAAGACCGATGAACGCATTTGTCTCACCTACCTTAACGAGCGAATCGTTGCGCAACTCGAACTTAACAACCTGCGATGCAGCATCCTTCACAGCATAAGTCTCGCTGCCAGTCTCCTGTCTGATATAGCGCCAAGCGTAGAGGATCGGATCCTGAGCGTCGCCCTCATTGTCGTAAACAGCCTGCGGCATACGCACCTCGTAGGTGTTGCCCTCGCCCTTTACTGCCTTCACCCAAATATCACTATGTGTGAAGAAGCCGAACGGATTCTTGATGTACAAGCTACCATCGGCTGCCTCTACGATATCAGACAGATAGCCATCGCCAAGGTGGTCGTAGATGAGCTGATCCGTTGTATTTACATATGCGCCCTCGAAGTAGTGGTTGAGATCTTTGTAGAGTGTGCCTTCGGGCTGTGTCTTGATGATATCATCTAAGCCTGGCAGGGTCTGTGCCGAAGCACCGAGTGTGGCAAATGCCACTGCTAAAAGTGTAAAGATTTTCTTCATATTATTGTAATTTAAATTGTTACATCACTTCATCATCAGTTTATTAAAACCGACTTTAAAGCACAAAATTAGTAAAAGTAAGCTAAATACGGAAATAAATCACTAATTTTGTACCCTATAACTTATTATTATAACCAAAACCACAGAACATGATTTTTTCTACAATCAAAGCTATTGCCTTTACAGCAGTGTTTGCCGCTGCTACACCATTGGCATACGCACAATCAGCAACAGAAATTGAGGAGGACTTCAGCCTCTTCACCGCAGGCAGCGAGAGCCAGCCTTCGAGTGCCATCAGCGATGCTTCGGGCACAATACCGAGCAGCTACTTCCACCAGAGTGGCTGGAGCGGCTACGGCGTTCATCAGGCAGGTGGTGCGTGCGCACTCATTAGCCCCGACAACTACGGAGCACAGCTCTACACACCGCTCGGCGCATACATCGGCGAGTATGAGGTGAAGGTGCGCGCCAAGACACTCGCAAGCAACTACCGCGACAACGCACAGCTCACCATCGGTCTGTGGGAGGACGCTACGAGCCAGTATAACCAGACCACATACCACGAGCCATTCACAACAACAAAGAGCGAGTGGCGCGAGTTCACATTCTACTTCAACAACACCACCTTCAACAGCAGCAACCTGCTCATCGCGTTCAGCACAAACGACAAGGTGCTCATCGACGACGTAAAAATCGGCAAACCGGCAACGCTCACCGCACCGACACCTGTAGGCATCAGCGGTTTCAACGCTAACGGCTTCACAGCTCACTGGAATGCAGTGAATGGTGCCACACACTATCTGTTCTCAGTGTTCCACAACACGAAGGAAAACGAGAACGCAGAGAAAGATTTCCTTGAGACCTTCGCTTCGATGAAGACCACCGGCAAACTGCCTGAGGGTTGGGGTTATAAGTCGCAGAGCGGCAAGGAACCCGAGTTCTTCGAGAATCCGGACAAAGGCATAGACGGTGCATTGCTGTTCAAGAACGGCGACGTTATCACCATGCCCGACAACGGCGGCTACTATACTTCACTCGAAATAAACATCGTTGAGTGCAAGATGCCGAAGAATGCGGAGGAGATAGGCAACGCACAGATTATCGTTGAGCTCTTCGACGGACACGCTTGGAAGAAGTTCACGACTATCTATGTCGATGCTTCAGAATACGGTCAGGGCGAAATCTTCCACGACTTCGACTGGACACGTTTCGTAACACAGGACAAGAACAAATGTACTTCTGTTCGCTTCCGCCTTGCGGGTTTCCCTGACGACTGCGCCCTCGGCTTCACCGGCATGGCATGGAGCACAAAGAACACCACAACCACACACTATGACATCAAGGACAAACGCGTAGAGGGCACAAGCTACACCGTAGACGGCCTCGACCCATCGATCGACTACTCGTTCGTAGTGAAGGCTTGCAACGCTGAGACCACATCGCCTTCATCAGCAGCGTTTGATGCTATAGGCGTAACCGCTCCTGTTGCAGAGCCAGCTACCGACGTGCGCAAGGACAGCTACACAGCCAACTGGCAACTCTCGCCGAAGGCTGAAAGCTACATCGTGGAGAACTACGACCTCTATACTGCTCCGGCTGACGCAGCAGGCTACGTTGTGCTCAACGAGGACTTCTCTAAAATATCAGGCTCTGGCGTCACTATCGATAAGCCATACGCCTTCCAGAACGGCAAGTACGAGAAAGTAGGCTTGGATATGGTGTACAACAACGGATGGCAGTGCTACTGGGGTGGCTACGCTGAGGGCTGCTTCGTATGCACCGGTTTGACCGACTACAACATCAGCGGTGAACTCGTAACACCGCAGCTGACACTCAACAACGACGAGGGACGCTATCAGGTGAAGCTAAAAGCACGCTCTATGCTACAGAACGAAACACTTATCGTCTACAGCAAGAGCACACGCGAGTCTAAGGAGTGCAAGATCACCCCGGACGATTGGAGCACATTCACGCTCGACTTCACAGCTGGTCAGCTTAGCGATATGATTGCATTCACAAGCAAGAACCACTATCCGTTCATCATCGATGACATCAAGATTACCCAGAACCTGAAAGCTGGCGACCACGTGTACACATACCTCAACGACTCGGAAGCCATCGAGGAGGAGGAAACAAGCTACACATTCACCAAGCTCACACAGCCTAATACCAACCACACCTACGCTTACCGCGTATATGGACAGAGAATGTACAACGACAAGAAGGTTACTTCTGAACCATCCAACTATGTAACAGTAGACTTCTCGGCTGGTATCAACAATACCGACGCTGCGCAGAACGCAACAGAGGTGGCTCGCTACACCGTAGATGGTGTGAAGGCAAGCAGCAATACTCGCGGTATCGTGCTCGTTAAGTACGCAGACGGCAGCGTAAAGAAGCAGGTTAAGTAATCGGATTGCGTTCGCCGTCCAATCGGATTCCGTTCGCCGTCCAATCAGATTCCGTTCGCCGTCCAATCGGATTCCGTTCGCCGTCCAATCGGATTCCGTTCGCCGTCCAATCAGATTGCGTTCGCCTCACGATAACAAAACAATAGTATTCAGGGCGTGCAACCTTAGGTTGCACGCCCTGATTATATCACAAAAAATATAAAATTCCTTAGCAAAAGTTCTCCACATTGAGAACTTTTACTATCTTTGCATTAAATAAAACAACTATGAAAATATTAAAGTTCAAGTTGCTAAAGGATTTCGGAAAGAAACATCCTGATGCAATTGACCCATTAATGCGTTGGGCTGAATACATCGAAAAAACAGATTTGAAGAGTCATGCTGACTTAAAAGAAGCTTTTCCATCTGCTGACTATGTCGGAAACGACAGATACGTATTCAATATATCTGGCAACAAATTCAGATTAATTACAATCGTTGTGTTCTTTCAAGGTTTTCTTCACATAAGATTCATTGGAACACACGCAGAGTATGACAAGATTAAGGACATTAAAAACATATAATATTATGACTATCAAAGACGAAAACACATATAACGAGATTAATGAACGTATGGAGGAGCTTCTCGAAAAAGGCACTCAGTTAGGCGGTATGGACTTCCTTAGCGAAGTAGAAAAAGAAGAATTGAAAATACTCAGCGAAGCCGCTTACGACTGGGAATGTGAAGTTGAACCACACCCATGGCGCGTAAAGCCATCTTTGATTGCAGCCATCAAAGTTGCATTTCGCAAAAAGGGATTCAAACAGAAGGATGCTGCGAAAGCTATAGGCGTGTCGACAACAGCATTGAGCGACATTCTGCATGGACGTAGAGCCATCAACTACGATGTAGCAAGAAACATATATCACGAACTTGGTGTTCCTGCAAATATCATTTTAGCATAGTACAATTTAAATATTGGGCGCAAAAACCCTGTACAATCTTCACATTATTGATTATTTAGTTGTATCTTTGCACTCGCACTCCATACTTTATTAAAATAAGGGTTTACACTCTATCACCACAAGAGGATAACAACTCTACAAATTTCACACACACAATGACAGACATCGAAATTGCTCGCAGCACCAAGCTCGAGGAGATTGAAGCAGTTGCTTCGAAGTATGGCATCCCGACAAAAGAACTCGAACACTACGGCCACTACATGGCTAAGGTTCCGACACGCCTCATCGACGAGGAGCGCGTGAAGAAAAGCAACCTTATCCTTGTGACAGCCATCACACCGACCAAGGCAGGCATCGGAAAGACTACCGTAACAATCGGACTTGCGCTCGGACTCACACGCATCGGCAAGAAGGCTATATGTGCGCTGCGCGAACCGTCGCTCGGTCCGGTGTTCGGCATGAAGGGCGGAGCCTGCGGTGGCGGACACACTCAGGTGCTGCCGATGGACAAGATAAACCTCCACTTCACCGGCGACTTCCATGCCATCACCTCGGCACACAACACCATCACCGCACTGCTCGACAACTATATGTACCAGAATCGCGATAACGGCTTCGCGCTGCGCGAGGTGCTCTGGAACCGCGTGCTCGACGTGAACGACCGCGGACTGCGCGACATCGTGACCGGCATGGGCGGCAAGGCGAACGGTATTGTGCGCGAATCGGGCTTCGACATCACGCCGGCATCGGAGATTATGGCTATCCTCTGTCTCGCAAAGGACGAGGACGACCTGCGCCGTCGCATTGAGAACATACTCCTCGGCTACACCGTTGAGGGCAAGCCGTTCACCGTGAAAGACCTCGGCGTGGCTGGTGCCATCACCGTTCTGCTGCGCGACGCGCTTGCGCCTAACCTCGTGCAGACTACGGAGAACACCGCAGCCTTCGTACACGGCGGTCCGTTCGCCAACATCGCACACGGATGCAACTCGATACTCGCTACGAAGATGGCTATGACCTTCGGCGACTACGTAATCACAGAGGCTGGCTTCGGCGCAGACCTCGGAGCTGAGAAATTCTACGACATCAAGTGCCGCAAGAGCGGTCTGCAGCCTAAGCTGACGCTCATCGTGGCTACTGCACAGGGCTTGAAGATGCACGGAGGCGTGGCTGTAGAGGACATCAAGAAGCCCAACAGCGAGGGTCTGAAGAAGGGTCTCGCCAACCTCGATAAGCACATCAAGAATCTGCAGTCGTTCGGTCAGACCGTGGCTGTGGTGTTCAACCGCTACGCCGGCGATGTGGTTGAAGAAATCGACATCGTGAAGGACTACTGCGCAGAAATCGGTGTGGGCTTCGCCGAGAATAATGCTTACGCCGACGGCAGCAAGGGTGCAGTCGACTTGGCTAACCTCGTGGTGGACACTATCGAGAAGCAGCCGTCTAAGCCGCTGAAGCTCGTTTACGACGACACCGATTCTATCGAGGAGAAGATAGAGAAAGTGGCAAAGAACATCTACGGAGCGGCAAGCATCTCGTTCGCTGCACCGGCTAAGAAGAAGCTGCAGATGATAAAGGAACTGGGCTACGAGCACTTCCCCATCTGCATCGCCAAGACTCAGTTCTCGTTCTCTACCGACGCCAAGCAATACTGCGTAGCATCGGGCTTCGACGTGAACGTGCGCGACATCGTAATCAACGCGGGCGCAGAGATGATTGTTGTCGTAGCAGGCAGTATCATGCGTATGCCTGGTCTGCCAAAGGTGCCGGCAGCGATGAACATCGACATCGTCAACGGCGAAATAGAAGGATTATCATAAACTAAGTAGACGAGTTGACTCGTCAACTATACAACAATGTTCGGATACAGAATAAAGAAACAATATCGCACAAAGGTGAGGCTCTCCTGCATGGGGTGCCTCACCTTTGTCGTACTCATAATCACGAGCATATGCCGCTGCACATGCTCGTCGTGCTCGCGCCCCGACACCACAACATCCCGCGACACCACCTCAACACACATCGTACACCTCAACGACACGCTATCGAACGCACTGTCCGACCAACCCGAGCTGCACGCCATTGACTCCATCATGCGCCGCTACCTCAAACGCTGGGAGATAAACGGAGCGCAACTCGCCATCTCGCGCCACGACTCGCTGCTCTACGCACGCGGTTTCGGCTTCTCCGACCTCAGCAGGCAACAGCCTATGGAGCCGTCGCAAATAATGCGCATGGCATCGGTCTCGAAGCTCGTCACTGCCGTGGGCATCATGAAGCTGCGCGACATGGGTAAGGTGCGCCTGACGGACAAGGTATTCGGACCGCAGGGCATCCTGAACGACACGTTCTATGTCAACTCCATACGCGACAAACGCTACTTCGACATAACCGTTGAGCAGTTGCTGCGCCACAAGGCTGGTTTCACCAACTACGCCGGCGACCCGATATTCTCTACACGCTACATCATGCAGCAGAACCGTCTCGCCACCCCACCCGACCACCGCAACCTGCTGCGCATCGTGCTACGCCGTCACCTCGGATATACACCCGGCTCGATGCAGCGCTACTGCAACATCGGCTACACGCTGCTCTCACTCATCATCGAGAAACGCACTGGCATGTCCTACGAGAAGTTCATGCAGCGTTATGTGCTCGAACCCGCAGGCTGCTTCGACTTCCACATAGCCGGCAACTACCTCAAGGACCGCCGCCCGAACGAGACGGTGTACTATATGCACTCCAGTTCGGAACCAGCGCAGGAGTTCAACAACTCTGGCAGACTCGTGGAGCGCTGCTACGGCGAGAACGACATAACGACGGCACTCGGAGCAGGAGCATGGACAGCATCGGCGGCAGAGCTGTGCCGACTCGTGGCTGCCATAGACGGCGACCCCACCATGCCCGACGTAATCTCGCCCGAAGCCGTACGACTGATGACGAAGGAAATGCCCGACCACCAGTACTCGCTCGGATGGAACTACACACCAAACGGCAGACCGTGGATACGCACCGGCTCGCTCGTCGGAACATCCGCAATAGTGCTGCGCTACCCCGACGGCGAGTGCTGGGTGTTCATCACCAACACAAGCACGTGGAAGGGACACGAGTTCTCGAAAGACACAATGGCACTATTCGAGAAGCTGCGCAAACGTTTTGGTAACAAATTGCCCAAACGAAACTTGTTTGTAAAGTAGATTATGTATAACTTTGCAAAAAGAAAGCAAAAGTCTTGATTTGCAAACAGAACAAGAACCCCAACATATAAGAATTATCCAAACAAAAAAACATAAACGTTTATGAGCAAAACTATCAGTTTAAAGTCTTATGCAAAGACTCTTATGGCTCTGACCGTCATTGCTGCCCCTATCGGGGAGACCATCGCCCAAACCAACAAGGTGCCGGCAGAAGTCATTGCACGACGTCTCGCCAACAAGAAGGCGAAACAGCAGACTCCATCGGTTGCTACGAAGAAGGCAAAGGCTGCAGGCGTACAGCTCTACGGCTACGTGTCGATGAGCAATGAGCGCGACCCGGGTCTGTACAAGTTCTCAAGCAACAATGCGGAGAGCATTAGTCTCGTCAACAGCAACGTGAAGTGCTACAACGCTGCTACATACGTGCAAGGCACTTATCTGTCTTCATGGTATGAGGAGACCGACACACAGGTGAAGTTCCCTATCCACTTCTACGAGTACGACACCAGTACATGGCAGATGAAGATTGACAAGCCGAGCCCAGAGCTGGCTTACTCTGCCATCTCAATGGACCTCACCTTCGACCCCGAAACACAGCAGGTGTACGGTCTGTTCTCTGGCAACGACTACTCTGGCACGTACAAGACATTGGGCAAGCTCGTCACAACCTATTGGGGCGAGAACGACTATACATCTAATAGCGAGACTATCGGCGAACTGCCCGAGTCGATGGTGGCTATCACCAGCAACCGAAATGGCGACCTCTACACCATCGGCAGAAGCGGTAAGCTCTACGCTGTGAACAAGTATAGCGGCGCAGCAACTGCCATTGGCGATACGGGCTACAAGCCGTTCAAACTCTTCCAGAGTGCTACATGCGACTACTCTACGGGCAAGATCTATTGGGCTATGCTCGATAAGGACGACTGGGCAACGCGCATCATCGAGATTGACCCGGCTACCGGCAAGGGAACTGAGGTGTGCAACTTCATAGACAACTATACTTACGACCAGATTACGGGTCTTTACATCAAGCAGGACCTCACGCTGAAGGCGGTTCCGCAGACCGTGAGCAACCTCTCTGTCGACCTCACCGGACTCACCAGCGGCACAGTGAAGTTCACCATGCCTACAAAGGACGTTAAGGACGTAGCACTCAGCGGCTCGCTGAAGTACACAGTGCGCCTCAACGGCGAGGTTGCTGCAACGGGTACCGCAGCGGCTGGCGCAGCTGTCAACACCAGCTTCAACACAACGGTCAGCGGCATGACTAAAGTAACCGTGACTGCAGAGATTGCTGCCAGCGGCACAACTCCGGCTGCAGTAAGCGCACCCGTATCACAGAGCGTACGCTTGGGTTACGACCAGCCGAAGAAGCCTACAGCTCTCAAGGCTTCGGCGAATGGACAGAACATAACACTCACATGGAAAGCACCAACAGCAGGTGTCAATGGCGGCTTCTTCGATGCCGACAAACTGACATACACCGTAGTGCGTGTGAACAGCAACGACGCGACGGATGTAACAACTCTTGCAGAGAATCTGACCGAGACGACCTACACAGACAAGATTGCTTCGCCAGACCTCACCACCTATTATTATAAGGTGGCAGCCAACAACGGCGACATGCAGAGCGAGTTTGCAGAGTCGGCTGACGTAACCATCGGTGTAAGCGTGAAGTTGCCGTACGAGAACTCTATACACAGCGAAGAACTCTTCGACCAGCTGACAGTTATCGACGCAAACAACGACAAGTCTACGTGGACTTTCGATAGCGACTATGAAACAGCCACGTATAAGTACAACGCAGAAAACGCGGGAGACGACTGGCTCGTATCGCCTGCTGTGAACATGAAGAAGAATGCTGCTTACAAGTTCTCGTTCGATGCCGTCAATACCTATCCTATTGAACGTGTGGCTGCGGCTGTGGGCTTAGCTCCTACAGCAGAGGCTCTCACCGAGGAGATTATCGCACCGACAGACATTACTGCCGACCCGCGTCGTCACACCCTTACCGGAACATACCGTGCTAAGGAGGATGGACTGCACTACTTCGGTATCCACTGCGTGAGCGAGGCAAACCAAAGCACACTCTACGTAGACAACATGAAGATTACAGAGGTGCCGGCAACAGCACCAGAGATACCATCCGAATTCAACGTAGTGCCAGGCGAGAAGGGTGCTTCTTACGCTAACATCAGCGTAAAGGCACCAACGACAACAATCACTGGTGATGCACTTTCAGGTAATGTGCAGTTGAAACTTTTCCGCGACGGCACAAACATCACTACATTCACCAATGTAGCTCCTGGTGCTGCTTGCAACTTCAAGGACGAGAATGTTGAGTCAGCCAACCACAAGTATTCTGTTGTGGCAGTGAACGCTGCTGGAGAGGAAGGCTTGGAAGCAACAACCACCGTCTATGTAGGTCTCGACAAGCCGGGCGCAGTGCGCAACCTCAAGGCTGTGGAAGACCTCGACAAAGAGGGACTCATCCACGTCACATGGGATGCACCGCTCGGACTGCACGGCGGATACATCGACCCTGCAGGTCTTACATACTACATATCTATAGGTAGCTCTTTCGAAGACGTATCGCTCGGCAACAATAACTACTACGACGAGCAGCTTAATATCAAGAGCAAGCAGGAATACACAGGCTATAGTGTCTACGCCGTGAACAGCAGCGGTGGCGGACGCGAGCAATGGCAGACCGTAACCGCAATCGCCGGACCAGCATTGAAGGCTCCGATGATTGAGTCGTTCAAGAACTGCACAATGAAGAGCGGACCGTGGATTACAAATATGACCAACGGCGAGATTGGCGATGCTTACTGCTACGCAGCAACCGAATCTACCGTCACCTTAGCACAGGACAACGACGGTGGTCTG
The DNA here is from genome assembly GCA_052272805.1 of Prevotella sp. Classification (GTDB taxonomy): domain Bacteria; phylum Bacteroidota; class Bacteroidia; order Bacteroidales; family Bacteroidaceae; genus Prevotella. The sequence continues at coordinate 17,999 of DAVZJL010000009.1, forward strand.
CAGACATTCTCAGCTACAGCTATTGGCAAGTCGATACGTAGCGAGTCGCCAAAGGTGGACATCAAGAATATGAAGAGCCCCGTGCTCAACTTCTGGGCATACCTTAATGGTGACGGCGACGAGCTGAACATCAGCGTACAGAAAGACTACGGCGAGTTTGTAGGCGTGCGCCGCATCTCTACAGCAGAAGGCACAAAGGGATGGAACCGCTTCAGCATAGACCTCACACCGTACAAGGACTGCAAATTCCTGCGCATCGGCTTCGAGGGTAAAGCGGTGAAGAACCTTGACAACTTCGTGGCTTACGACAACGTGGCTATCGTAGAGAAAGCCGCAGCTGACCTCATGGCTATGAGCATCGAGACAGAGGAGAGAGTGAAGGCTGGCAGCGAGTCGGTTGTAGAATTCTCATTCCGCAACAACACCAACACAGACGTTAAGGGCACCAACTACAACATCGTGCTCTACAAGAACGACAAGGAGGTGAACCGCATCGATGGTGTTGACATCTCAGGCGATATGGTTAAGACTGTGATTATGAAGGACGTAACATCAGTTCTCGACCCAGAGGTGTCTACATACCACGCTGCTGTCGACTACGCTAAGGACGAACTGCCGGAGAACAACGCATCAGCAAAGAACGAGGTAAAGATACTTCTGCCCGACTATCCTGTACCAACAGCTCTGAAGGCTACAGCAGCAGGCAACCATGTAAACCTCGCATGGACTGCACCCGACCTCCTCAACCGCAAACCGAAAGTGACAGAGGAGTCGTTCGAGGACTACGAGACATTCAGCATCGACGGCGTTGGTGGTTGGACAATGTACGACGGCGACAAGCAGAAGACTATCCAAATCACACTCAACACAATGTTCGGACCGCTCAAGTACAACCATGCAGGCGAGCCGATGGCGTTCCAGGTATTCAACGCTGAGAAGGCAGGTATACCGTTCAAGTCGTGGGAGGCTCACTCGGGCGAACAGATGCTCGTAAGCTTCAGTTGCGCATCTACTGACGGCGGTACTACAAAGGAACAGAACAACGACTGGCTCATCTCGCCACAGCTCAATGGCGAAGCACAGACTATCAGCTTCTTCGCTAAGGCTGGCATGGGTGGAGCTGCTATTCCAGAGCAGTTCGAGGTGCTCTACTCAAAGACAAGTAAGGCAATAGCCAACTTCGAGAAGCTCAGTGACACGGAGGATGTGAACAATGTTCAGAGCTGGGAGGAGTACGAGTACCACCTTCCGGCTGGCACAAAGTACTTCGCTATACGTTGCGTCTCAAACAATAAGTTCGCTCTGCTCATCGACGACATCAAGTTCGTAGAGGCAGGCTCTAAGCCTGAAGAATTGCAACTCAACGGCTACAACGTCTACCGCGACGGCAAGAAGGTGAACAAGTCGCTCATCAGTGGCGAGAGCTTCACCGACAAATCGCTCAGAGAGTCGGCTAAGTACGGCTACGTAGTAACAGCAGTCTACGACAAGGGCGAGTCGCTCGCTTCAAACCTTGCAGAGGTTGAGGTGACAGTAGGCATCAACGACATCGACGCAACTGACGTGAACGTGAGCGTTGAGTATCGCTCAATCGTTATCACTGGTGCTGCTGGTAAGACCATCGATGTCTACACCACCGACGGTGCACTCGTAGCACAGCGCACAGCTACCGACACAGAGCGCATCAGCCTCTCACGCGGCATGTATATCGTGAAGGTAGCAGGCGTTACATATAAGGTTCTTGTGAAGTAACAGAACAGAGCAAGAACAACTGACAATCAAGCATTGAGAGTTGAGAGTTAAGGATTGAAAGATATGATTACCGTATTATTATAAATAAGGTAAGGATGGTGCAGCAGAAACATGCACTACGTAACTTTCAGCCCTTAACTCTCAACTCTCTTTTTTTATTTTCGAGAGAGTTTTTAAAAGTTCACTAACACAAACAAATTCTATAATAATGAAATCAAGATTACTCTACGCAGCTCTCGGAGCACTCGCGCTAACCCCACCGGCGATGGCGCAAACCAATCCGACGGTTTACGGTAGCGTCGTGTTCGGTCATGAATGGGAGGACATGGAAGCGCCTCCATACGGCCTGTACAGTATGCCTGCCGACAACGGCAACGCCATCAAGCTTGAAGTGCGCAACGATGCCATCAAGGCTAACGGCGGCGGTGTCTACGTAGACGGAATGTATCACCTCGTCGACTTCACGCGCTACGAATTCGAGCAGGTGGTTACGTTCCGCACGTTCGACACGAAGAACAACTGGAAACTCGTCAACGAACAGACCATCAAGTCGTACAGCAGTGCGGCATCCGACCTCACCTACGACCCCGTAGACGACAAGATTTACGGCTGCTTCAAGGAGACTGCTACCTCTACGCAATACTTCCTCGGCACGCTCAACCCCATCACCGGCTTCGCTTCGAAGATAGCCGATATAGACGAAGAGCTGATTGTGCTTGCGTCCACACGCGACGGCAAGCTCTACGGCGTAGGCGCATACGGAATGCTCTACAGCGTAGACAAGCAGACGGGCAAGCTGACCAAGATTGGACAGACCGGCAAGTCGGTGAAATACTCGCAGAGCGCCACGTTCGACTATGCTTCGGGACGTATGCTCTGGGCTATGACACCGCACTACACCAACGAGAGTCCTGAGCTGTGCGAGATAGACCTCAGCACTGGCAAGACGACTACACTCGCCACGATTCCCGAGCGCTACGAGTTCACGGGCATATACACGCTCAGCCCATACGCAGCCGACAACGCTCCGCAAACAGCTACGGCTTTCGGCGGCAAGTACGAGAAGGGTGCGCTCAGCGGAACGGTCAGCTTCACGGCGCCTACCGCTACGATGGGCGGAAGCACGCTTAGCGGCTCACTCACCTACACGCTCTGCGTAGACGACAAGGCAGAACAGACCGCCACCGGCACAACGACAGCCGGCAAGACCGTGACGCTGCCTAAGCAGCTCAGCCGAGGCATGCACTATCTGAAGGTGGCTACGCAGAACGCAGCAGGCAGAAGTCCGTGGGCGTACTGCTATTTCTGGGCAGGAAACGACGAGGTGAAAGCCAAGGACGCTATAGCCTATGAGGAGAAGGGCGCCGTGCAGGTAGTGTGGGAGGCTCCGACCAAGGGCGTACACGACGGCTACTACGACCCGGCGGACGTGAAGTACGTAGTGACACGACAGCCCGACAACGTGAAGGTGTACGAAGGCACGGCGACATCGTGCACGGACAACACAATCGGCGGTCTGCAGTACGGCATCTACTACTACGAGGTGGTAGCCGTGACGGACGGATACAGCGGCGAGGCTGTGAAGACAGACAAGCTGCAGCTCGGCACGGTGGCATCGCTGCCCTACGAGATGCTGTTCAACAGCGAGACGGAGTGCAACTCGCTCGTCATAGAGGACACGAACGAGGACGGATACACATGGGAGCCGTTCTTCGACTGCATGATGTGCGGTTCGAGCGAGGCAGGTCTCGACGACGACGACTGGGTTATCACGCCGCCGTTCAACCTCAGCACCGACTCGGTCTACCAGGTGAGCATCGACGCTTACGGCGACCAGGGCTACGTCAAGAAACTGGAAATTGCGGCGGGCAAGGAGCAGCGCGGAGCGAGTCTGAAGCAGATCATCATGCCGGCGACGCAGGTGGCAGAAGACGAATACAAGACATACACCTCGGAGTTCATGCCCGAATACAGCGGACTCACGTACATCGGCATCCACTCATGCAGCCCGTACGACTACACCAGCTACGTAACCATCGACAACCTGCGCATCACAAAGATCGGTTCGGTACACATTCCGGCTTGCGCCACAGAGGCTACGGCGCAGGGCATCGGAGCGGAGAAGCGCGTAGACATCGTGTTCAGCGCTCCGTCGAAGGATATGAAGGGCGGCACGCTCACCGAGAATCTCACGACGGTTGTCGTGAAGAACACTACGGACGACCGCCTCGTGAAGACCTTCGAGAACGTAGTGCCCGGCACGAAGCTGTCTGTGCAGGACTCTCCTGCCAACACCGGCACGAACGAATACGCTATCCAAGCTACCAACAAGCACGGACAGGGCAAGACGCTTCTCCTCACGGCGCACGTTGGCTACGACACACCGGCGGCTGTTACGGACATCAAGCTCTCGGCTACCGACGAAGGCAAGGTGTCGCTCTCGTGGACGGCGCCTACCGTTGGCACCAACGGCGGCAGCATCGACCAGACGAGCCTGAAGTACAGCCTCGGCAACCTCGACGGCAGCTCGCTTCGCAGCACCGTTGTCACTACCAACTCGTACAGCGAGCAGCTCACGATGAAGAACGACGAGCAGAAGCTCATCTGGTATCTCATCACACCTGAGACGGCGACGGGCAAAGGCGAGACAGCGTCTACAGACACCATGTTCGTAGGCAAGCCGTACACGCTGCCCTACAAGGAGTCGTTCGCTAAGCGCTCGCTCGAGCGCGGACCGTGGTACACCTACGGCAGCAATCTTGCCAAGTGGGACATCATGCAGTATGCTACATACACCGAGGCTGAGGACGCCGACCACGGACTGATAGCTTTCTCTACGATAACCACCGGCGAGAAGGCTCACTTCGTAGGTCCGAAGATTTCGCTGAAGGAGGCAAACAACCCGACGCTGGAGTTCGCGCTCTACCACATGCAGTATTGCACGCATCGTCTCGACGTGCAGTTGCAGACGCCCGACGGCAAGCTGCACACCGTAGGTTCGTTCACGCCTAACGACACCGAGATGGAGAACTACCAAGGCGAATGGAAGCAGATGAAGATAGCACTCAGCGACTACAAGGAGTACCCGTACGTGAACCTCGTATTCACGGGCGTGGGCGGCTCTACCGACGACCTCACCACCATCGTGCCGCTCTACGTCGACAACATCAACATCGTTGACGAGCTGGACGGCAATGTGGCGCTCTCCGAGTTCATGGCGACAGAGACGAAGGTGAGCGTGGGCGACGAGATTCTCTTCACAGCCACTATCGAGAACAAGGGCGTGAGCACTGCCGACGACTACACCGTGAAGCTCTACCGCGACGGCAACTGCGTAGACGAGGCAAAGGGCTCCCGTCTCAACGCCGACACATGGGCGAAGGTGACGCTGAAGGACGCGCCTAACGCCGACGCAAAGCAGACAAGCGTCTACACGGCTGAGGTGGTATGGGACGGCGACGAGGACAACTCGGACAACAAGTCGGAGCAGATTGTTGTGACCGTGCTACCGGGCAAGCCGTACATCGACGCAGCTTACGCGCAGAAGGCAGAAAGCGGGGTCCGCCTCTCCTGGAGCGAGCCGAAGCACATCACCGACGGCACAAAGGCAGAGAGCGTGACGGAGGACTTCGAGTCGTACGCACCGTTCACCATCGAGCACTTCGGCGAGTGGACACTCTACGACGGCGACCAGCGCTACACCATCGGCATCCAGGACGGTTCGGGCGACTTCATACAGTACGACAACGTGGAAGCAGCGATGGCGTTCCAGGTGTTCAACCCGTCGGCCGTGAGCCTCAACCCGCTCTACTTCTCGGCTCACTCGGGCAAGCAGGTGGCAGCAGCCTTCTCGGTAGGCCGCTTCACGCCGAACGACGATTGGCTCATCTCGCCGGAGGTGGACGGAGCGCAGACCATCACGTTCTGGGCGTTCAGCCCTAACGCAAGCTACTACGGCACGAAGGAGCAGATAGAGGTGCTCTACTCTACCCAAGACACCGCCCCCGCCTCGTTCAAGAAGATTGGCGCCACAATCACGGTGCCCGGTCAGTGGAAACAGTACACTGCTACCCTGCCCGCCGGCACACGCCACTTCGCAATACGCTGCGTGTCGCAGGACCAGTACATACTCTTCCTCGACGACATTACATACCGCAAGGCGGCGCGCGACTTCTCGTTGCTGGGCTATAACGTCTATCGCGGCGACGAACTGCTCACCACAGCACCTATCCCCGCCACCGCTTACACCGACAACGCCGGAACGGAAGACGCCGTGTACAGCGTGAGTGCCGTGTACAACACCGGCGAGAGCCGACTGACACGCGCCGTTTGGGGCGACCCGACTGCCATCACAGCGCCGTCGCTCGACGAGAACGCATCGCCCGACGCCGTTTATGACATCGCCGGACGCCGCATCGCTACGCCGTACGCCGGCAAGGGCGTGTTCATCATGAAGAAGAACGGAAAGGCGAAGAAGGTATTAGTGAAGTAACACGTGGAGGTTTCACCCCTCCGAATTATATCAAAATAGTAGGAGGAGGGTGAGTCAAAACTAAAATATTTGACAAATTGAATAGCAAACGGTTCTAATCGTAGGAGGCTACGGCATTCTTGCCGTAGCCATTAACAACAGAAACACAAATCATTACAACTATTAGCAATGGCTACGGCAGGAATGCCGTAGCCATTAACAACAGAAATACTAATCGTTACAATTATTTGCAATGGCTACGGCAGGAATGCCGTAGCCTCCTACAAAATATCATCGGACGGCGGACGCAATCTGATTGGACAGCGAACGCAATCTGATTGGACGGCGGACGCAATCCGATTGGACGGCGGACGCGAGCGGTGAGAAAAGCTTAAGAAAATGATCGAAATATTAGTCGCTTAACCAATGTTAAAAACAACTCTTTCGCATACAATCTATACATTATTTCGCTATATTCCTGACTTCGTCATTGCGTCACCCCAAACTCTTTGATGAAGATTTTTGGGTGACGCAATGACGAAGTCAGGAATACAGTCTAATGGGTGAAACTTCAATAGACTGGTTTGGCCCATTATATTGGAAAGTTGATAACACTATATTTTTTGTCTGTTTCAACCAATATTTTGTCCGCTTCACGGCAAAAGGTATTGCTCTAAACTTTTGTCTTATGTAATTTTGCACCGTCAAAAATATGCGTTGAGACAGTAACAATTAACAAATTAACAAAGACACAATGTATTATGAAAATAATAAACATGACGATGCTATTGGCAGCAATGAGCTTTATGCCCATTAATGCAAAAGCTCAAAACAAAGATGTTCAAAGAATTGAATTCGAGTTTAGGGCAGGCTTAACCACACCTCTGGGATCGTATCATGGAGGTTCGGCCCAAACTGGTGCAGCTTTAGGAATGGAGGGAAGGTATAATTTCAAAGGAGCACCATGCGATTGTGGCCTAATGTTGGATTTAACGACTGCACGCCGTGGATTCGAGCCAATGGACAGAAAAGACCTTGATATATGGCAATCGAATAGGACTCTTGCCTTAGCCGCTACAGGAAATTATAATTTCCAACAAGGTAGTAATATTAACCCTTTTGTCGGTGTAGCTATTGGTGTCGCTGTGAATGACGTGGTAGGTGACAAGATTTATCCATCAAAAGGTACTTCTCTTTTCTTTTCGCCAAGAATAGGAATTGAGTTACTTCATCATTTAAGATTAACAGTTTCTTCTAATTTTTCGAGAAAAGGCTACAACAATTTACAGTTCTCTTTAGGATTGGTTATTGGCGGAAGACCAAAGAAAAACGACATATTATAAAGAAAAACGACATATTATGAGAAAAGCAATGTTTATGGCAGCTTTGTGTTTTGCGACTATCGCAAATGCACAGAACCTCAAGGTAGGTCCGGCTGCAAGTTTTGAGATTAACAGCCCGACGGACATGAAGTCGAAGGTTGGCTTCAACGTAGGAGTCCGTGGAGAACTGGATTTTAAGGAAGCTTCGAAAGGGTTGTTCCTTGACGCTTCGGTACTGTTTGACGCAAAGAATTATAAGTCGGACGGTTACTATGACGTAACGGCAAAGACGAGTTCTGTGTGGGATTACAATACATACGGTATTACAGTACCTATCAACATTGGTTACAAGGCAGCGGTGTCAAAGTCTGTCAGCTTGTTTGCAGCAGTTGGTCCATACCTCAACTTCGGCATTGGTGGAAAGAGCAAAGTGACTACAACGTCCACAACGATAAAAAGCCGAGCAACAGCAAAAGAGCCAGGAACATCTGACAAGACAGAACAGACTACCGAGACAAAGAAAACGGTCTCTGACAACGTTTACAGCGACAAGCTGATGAACCGCGTTAACTGGGGACTCGACTTTAAAGTCGGTGCGGAGTTCTGTCGCCACTACCAAGTGAATGTCGGCTACGAGTTGGGAATGAATAAAATTTTCAAGAACTCACTCGACAGCAAACACCGCACATTCACGGTGGGCGTGGCTTATATGTTTTGAAAATTAGAGAACCAAACAAAGGAGGTGCGTCACATAAAGAAGACGCACCTTTATTTTTTTCTATGCAAAAGGTTATTACGTCTATATTTTTTGAAATAGTAAAAAAAACGTACCTTTGTAGGCAATTTTGAATTGTATGATAATAGAAGTAATAAAACGTTGGATGCTAATGCTCTTCGCCTCGTTCTTGATGTACGAGGTGATGTGGTCGGTTATCGAACTACAATTCGACGATGTTATTTTCGATGCTGAAGTGATGGCGTGGGACTTCGCCCAGTGCGCGTTGTTTACGGCCGTTGTCTTCGCCGTCAGTTTTGGCTTCGCTAAATATCGTGGCGGTCGCTATGCACGAGGCATCGTAGAAGTAATAACGCTGCTTGTCATCAATGCAATAGTGATATTCCTCACCAACAAGTTGTTCGATGAACGCGAAGGAACAGATGTGAACTTTTGGAGTGTCATCGACATCTATGTAATCTGCGTAATTTGCTCGCTGTTGTCGATAATCGACATTCAACGATTTTATTATAAGAGGTTTGTCGCCATGAAGAAAAAACAAAACCGCCAACGATTGAAACTCTTGCAACATCAGTTGAGTCCGCACTTCATGTTCAACAGTCTATCCACCCTTCGCGGAATGATTGTAACAGACCCTCAGAAAGCCGAGGATTATGTAGTACAGTTGAGCAACATCCTAAGATTCATCACCGAGAATATCGGCAATGATAAGATAGCTATGACGGATGCGCTTAACTTCATCAAAAGCTACATGAAGATGCTGGAAGCACGTTTTCCCGATCATTTCATATTCTGTATTGACGAGAGCGATATGCCGTTTGAAGCCTGCATAGTTCCCATAAGCCTGCAGATAGCTGTGGAGAATGCCGTGAAGCACAACAACCATTCGCAGCGATGTCCACTGGAAATCGACATAAAATTCAGCGGTGATGCCGTGAAAGTGATTAACAAGAAACAACCTATTACTTACGCCGACAATATCGGAGTTGGTTTGAAAAACCTTAGCGAGCGATACATTCTGCTGATTGGCAAGTCTGTAGAAGTAGAAGAAACAAAAGATTTGTACACAGTAATAATACCATTGATATATGAGGGCGTTGATAGTAGAGGATGAAATATACAATTTCAAGATATTGAAGACTATGATTCTTCACATCTTCCCAAAGGCGGAGATTGATGGACCAGTGACAAACCTCATAGACTTGGAGCGCACGATACTCGACCAACAGCGATACGATGTCATCTATTGCGACATACGACTGGAGGATGGCCTTTGCTTCTCCGTCTTTGAAGACATTGACGTTACAACGCCTATCATTTTTACCACAGCATACAGTGAATATGCGCTGAAAGCATTCGGTGCCAACGGCATTGCCTATCTGCTGAAGCCTGTAGAGAAGGAGGCCTTGCGCAAGGCTACCGATAAGGCTCTCTCAATGAATCATGAACGACAAGATATAGGTGCTATGCTTGAAAGCATAGGCATGAAAGGCTGCACCTCATACCTGCATTATCTAAAAGCAAACACTTACAACGGTGCTTATATCGTTGACGTTGCTAACGTTAGTCATTTTGTAACTGATGGCAAAAAATCTTTTGCCATGATGAACGATGGTACAAAACACGCCATCAATTACACAATTGAACAGTTGATGCAGCGGTTAGACCCCGTGCAGTTCTTCCGTGCGAATCGCCAATACATAGTCGCACGCCATGCCATCTATCGCATACAGTCATACGGCAGCCGCCAAATGCTGATAAAGCTGAACGTATACAACGATGTGCCAATAATAGTAAGCAAAGAGAGGGTGTCGGCACTAAATGATTGGATAGAGCAATAAATGGATTAGAAAATAACAAGATAGTTCAGCAAAAGCCTTTTTCCATTATTGTTTTATAATATTCTCAATCTCATAGTACAGTTCTCTGCACCTTTGCTCTTGCATTTTATTCTTTACACCGACAGCAATCATATCCTCTATAGAAGGATGAGCCGAATTGTTTACTGAAGTAGCGTGTTCGCCATTATATCCCTCTGTGCAATGAGTAAGGTCGTATGCGGGAGCCAAATGCCATTGCCATTTGTTTTCCTTGTTTTGGGTAACTATAAAGCTGAAATTCTTGCAATGATCGTCTTTGTTTTCATACTTAAACTTGTAATGATTCTATCTTTTTCATTTTCATAATCAATGTAAGCTCGTTTTATCTCTTATAGGCTTTTTTCTTGTTCATGTTTCGCTTTATCTCTTGCAGTTCTTCAATTGTGTCATACTTCTGTTGGGAGAAGATATGACGGATTTCGGAAGTGTACTCTAAAACCATAGCAATGCCTATTAGGTTTTTGAGTGATATGAGTCCTTTCTGTTCAAATCTCACAATATTGCTCACAGCAACCCCCGACTTTTCTGCCACTTGTTCGCGGGTTAGATTTTTCTCTATTCTACGTCGGCGGAATTCGGCAGCTATCTCCTTGGCAATCTCGTCTGGATTGTCGTGTAGATAGTTATCCAATATTGCCAATATCTTATTTGTTTCTGACATAATAAATAGCTTATTGATAATATATTATCGATTGCGAAGTTACACTTTTTTATTGAAATAACAAAGACTCTTCAAGATAAAAATAGGCGTATACAAGCAAGCGAAAAACAAGCCAGCTTGTTTTGAATTGTCTTCGATTTGCACTATCTTTGGATAAGATAGGCGGCACTCAACAATAAAAACAAGCCAGCTTGTTTTGAATTGTCTTCGATTTGCACTATCTTTGCACACAGAAACTAAAACTCTGCAGAATTACTGATACATTTAAATAATGGAAAACTTGAAAACATACACTTTCGACGAGGCTTACAAGGCTTCGCTGAACTACTTCGCCGGCGACGAACTGGCTGCGCGTGTTTGGGTGAACAAATATGCTATGAAGGACAGCTATGGCAATATCTACGAGCAATCGCCCGAGGATATGCACCATCGTCTGGCTAACGAGATAGCTCGTATAGAGAAGAAATACGAGAATCCGATGTCGACAGAGGAGATTTTCGAGCTGCTCGACCACTTCCGCTATATCATTCCGGCAGGCAGCCCGATGACGGGCATCGGCAACGATCATCAGGTGGCTTCACTCAGTAACTGCTTCGTGGTTGGCATCGACGGCGACGGCGACTCGTATGGTGCCATCATGCGACTCGATGAGGAGCAGGTGCAGCTGATGAAGCGTCGCGGCGGCGTGGGTCACGACCTCTCGCAGATACGCCCAAAGGGAACGCCGGTGAACAACTCGGCGCTCACGTCGACGGGCCTCGTGCCGTTCATGGAGCGCTATAGCAACTCTACTCGCGAGGTAGCGCAGGACGGAAGACGCGGTGCACTCATGCTCTCCGTAAGCATCAAGCACCCGGACAGCGAGGCGTTCATCGACGCAAAGATGACCGAAGGAAAGGTGACTGGCGCCAACGTGAGCGTGAAGATTGACGACGAGTTTATGGAGGCTGCCGTAGCCGACAAACCATACACACAGAAGTTCCCCATCGACAGCAGCAACCCCATCGTGGAGAAGGAGGTTTCGGCTAAGAAGCTGTGGGGCAAGATTGTGCACAACGCATGGAAGAGTGCCGAGCCGGGCGTGCTGTTCTGGGACACCATCATACGCGAGAGCATCCCCGACTGTTATGCCGACCTCGGTTTCCGAACCGTTTCTACCAACCCGTGCGGCGAGATTCCACTCTGCCCTTACGACTCGTGCCGCCTGCTCTCGGTGAACCTCTACTCGTACGTGGAGAACCCATTCACGAAGGAGGCAAAATTCAACTTCGAGCTCTTCCGCTCGCACGTTGCTAAGGCGCAGCGCATCATGGACGACATCATCGACCTCGAACTGGAGAAGATAGATCTCATAATGTCTAAGATAGAGAACGACCCGCAGGACGACGATATTAAGCACGCAGAGTATCATCTCTGGGAGAAGATAAAGAACAAGAGTTCGCTCGGACGACGCACCGGCGTAGGCATCACTGCCGAAGGCGACATGATTGCAGCAATGGGTCTGCGCTACGGCACGCAGGAAGCAACCGACTTCAGCGTGGACGTTCACCGCACACTGGCGCTGGCTGCATACCGCTCATCGGTAGAGATGGCTAAGGAGCGTGGAGCATTCGAAATATTCAGTGCTGAACGCGAGGCTAACAACCCGTTCATACTGCGCATAAAGGATGCCGACCCACAACTGTACGAAGACATGAAGAAGTATGGCAGACGTAATATCGCCTGCCTCACTATAGCACCTACGGGCACAACGTCGCTGATGACACAGACAACAAGCGGCATAGAACCAGTGTTCATGCCTGTCTACAAACGCCGCCGCAAGGTGAACCCTAACGACACGGGGGTACATGTCGACTTCGTAGACGAGGTGGGCGACTCGTTCGAGGAGTACATCGTTTACCACAAGAAGTTCCTCGAGTGGATGCGCGTCAACGGCATCGACACCGAGAAGCGATACACGCAGGAGGAGATTGACGCGCTCGTGGCACGCTCACCTTATTACAAAGCAACAGCCAACGATGTCGACTGGCTGATGAAGGTGCGTATGCAGGGCGCTATACAGAAGTGGGTGGACCACTCCATCAGCGTAACCGTGAACCTGCCGAATGACGTTGACGAGGCACTCGTGAACAAGCTCTACGTAGAGGCTTGGCGTTCGGGATGCAAGGGCTGCACCATCTACCGCGACGGAAGCCGCTCGGGTGTGATGATTGCCGTGTCGAAGAAGGACAAGAAGAAGGTCGACAAGGAGAAGGAGGCTGCTACGGATATGTCTGCGAAGCCGCTGCACAACGTTGTGGAGGTGCGCCCGAAGGAACTGGAGTGCGACGTGGTGCGCTTCCAGAACAACAAGGAGAAATGGGTGGCTTTCGTCGGATTGCTCGATGGCTATCCGTACGAGATATTCACTGGTCTGCAAGACGACGAGGAGGGCATCGCCCTACCTAAAACCGTCACCAAGGGTAAGATTATCAAGCAGATTGAGCCGGACGGTAAACGCCGCTACGACTTCCAATTCGAGAACAAGCGCGGATACAAGACTACGGTTGAGGGTCTCTCGGAGAAGTTCAACCCCGAGTATTGGAACTATGCTAAACTCATCTCTGGCGTGCTGCGCTATCGTATGCCTATCGACCACGTCATAAAGCTCGTTAGCTCGCTACAACTGAAGGACGAGAGCATCAACACATGGAAGAACGGTGTGGAACGCGCTCTAAAGAAGTACGTTATGGATGGCACCGAAGCAAAGGGTCAAGTGTGTCCGGTATGTGGCCACGAAACACTTGTCTATCAAGAAGGATGTCTCATCTGCAAAAACTGCGGAGCATCGCGCTGCGGATAGTTTTCATAGGAGGGTATGGCATCCCTGCCATACCCACGCTGCCTTCATCCCACCAGATAGGCACGCCATACCCACGCTGCCTTCATCCCACAAGATAGGCACGCCATACCCACACAATATACCAATAATAAGGATGCGTGGTACGGGCAAGATGCCCGTACCTCCTACCTTATTACATTGTCACCCTTTCACTTTTTACTTTTTTACTTTTTTACTTTTTTTTACTTTTAACATGCTTCTCTCCGACTCCTACATCTACATCAACGACATACGTCTGCACGCTCTCCATGGCGTACTGCCACAAGAGCAGCTTACAGGTAACGACTACATCGTTAACATTCGCATCGGTTACGACATAGCGAAAGCATTCGCAAGCGACAACGTAGCAGATACGCTCAACTATGCCGAGGTATATAACATTGTGAAAGAAGAAATGCTCATACCCTCAAAACTCATTGAGCATGTGGCTGGACGCATCGCCAACCGACTGATGGAAGAATACGCCAAAATCACCTCAATAGTGCTCCACATTACGAAATGTAACCCACCAATGGGTGCTGATTGTCAAGGTGCTGGCGTAGAAATACATGTAAAGCGTTAAAAAACTTTTCCTTTCTGCGTGGTTTTTCAATTTATTTCCTAACTTTGCAAAGACTTAGTAAGCCACAAATAGGCTTAATGAAGGATAAAGAGGCGCTTGTATATGGCAAAAAAGATACTTCTTATATTAATACTCATCATATCATTTGTGACTGGCATAGCAGGCGCAAATAAGAAATTCACACTCGTAATCGACCCTGGACACGGCGGCAGAGATAGCGGAGCACCAGGTGCTTTCTCTGTTGAGAAGAACATCAACCTCAACGTAGCATTGGCTTTTGGACGCTACGTAGAGCAGAACTGTCCCGATGTGCGAGTAGTCTACACACGTAAGACAGATGTCTTTATACCGCTTTACGAACGTGCCAATATAGCAAACAACTGTAAAGCCGACCTCTTTATATCCGTACACACCAACGCCCTGAAGGGTGTACATACAGCACGTGGCTTCGAGACATACACGCTCGGCGACGGACGCTCGCACGCCAAAGAAACAAACCTCGAAGTGGCAAAACGCGAGAACTCAGTAATATTTCTTGAGAAAGACTACAAGCAGCACTACGTTGGCTTCGACCCGAACTCGCCGGAAAGCAACATCGTGTTCGAGCTGATACAAGACAAAAACCTATCGAAGAGTATCGACTTCGCAAAGATGCTGCAAAAGCACGTTTGCCGTGGTGCAAATCGTCAGAATAAAGGCGTACATCAGCAGAACCTTGCCGTGCTGCGACTCACCTCTATGCCAGCATGTCTCATTGAGTTGGGATACATCTCTACACCCGACGAGGAACGTTTCCTCAATAACAAACAGAGCATCGACATCATGGGGCGTGCAATATACAACGCCTTTGCCGAATACAAGAACAAATACGACAGAGGTATCACCGTGCCATACAAGACGATGTCGCAACCGCTGCAAGAGACTTCTACCGAGAACACAGAGAAGCCTAAGACAACAGAGCCTGTCGAAACGCCCACACAAGAAAGCGCAACGACAGAGGCTAAACAGCCTGAAAACAAAACAAAACCTCAACGCCAAAACACACCACAACAAAACGTGGTCGTTGACGACAATAAACCCGTCTTCAAGATACAGATATTGGTTAGCAGGAACAAATTCAAAGCTAATAACAAGGTATTCAAAGGCATTACAGATGTCGACTTCTATGAAGAAAACGGCATGTACAAATACACTTGCGGTGCGTCAAACAACTATAACAATGTGTACCAAAGACGCAAAGAAGTGATAGCAGACTTTCCCGGCGCATTCATCATAGCCTTCAAGAATGGCGAAAAGATAGATGTAAACGCCGGAATACGCGAGTTCAAGAAAAACAGAAGCACAAAATAGATTAATTTAGTAGCTGCAGGAATTACGCTTGCACGATTATATCAATAATTAGAAACAAAACAACCCACAATATGAAAGCACTCACAAAAGAAGTAAAAATTGCGTTAGTAGCAATAGCCGGAGTAGTAATATTGTTCTTCGGTATGAACTTCCTCAAGGGATTAAATCTGTTCTCGTCAACTAACGACTACTACATAGAGTTCGACGATATTAGCGGGCTCTCAACATCAAGCCCTATCTACGCCGACGGCTACAAGGTAGGCACCGTAAAGTCGGTAATCTACGACTATTCTAACGAGCACCCGATACGCGTTGTCGTAGGTCTTGACAACCAGATACGCATACCGAAGGGAAGCTCTGCAGAGATTGAAAGCGACCTCATGGGCAACGTCAAGGTGAACCTTCTGCTCGCCACAAACCCTCGTGAGCGCGTTATGCCAGGAGAAACCATCAGCGGTGTTATACAAAATGGTGCTATGGGCAAAGTAGCAGCAATGGTTCCGACCATCGAAAAGATGCTACCGAAGCTCGACAGCATCCTCGGAAGCCTAAACACACTGCTCGCCGACCCTGCTTTGGCACAATCGCTGCACAACGTACAGACCATAACGTCAAACCTCACCACCTCTACAGTCGAGCTGAACACACTGATGCGCACCCTCAACAAGAACGTGCCAACAATGATGGCCAAGGCAAACACCGTTCTTGATAACACCACAACGCTCACCAAAAACCTCGCTGCGCTCGACCTCGCTTCTACAAAGCAGCAGATTGACCAGACCCTGAGCAACGTGAACGACGTGACAGCAAAACTCAACAGCAAGGACGGCACCGTAGGCTTGCTCCTTAACGACCCGGGACTGTACAATCGTCTTAATGCAACTGTGACGCACGCCGACTCGCTGATGATCGACCTCAAGCAGCATCCGAAACGCTACGTACACTTCTCTGTCTTCGGAAGAAAAGACAAAAACAACAAGTAAGCGAGACGCGTGGTATTTAGATTTGATATAAATTAACAACGTCAAGTGTTTCACGCACAAACATCACATACAACGTTGTTTTTCAGATGTATTTAGTAATTGTTGGCAAAATGTTTCACCGAAACATAATACACCCCGCCAACAAACACTTAACACACAGAATATCAACACATTAACCCTTTTAAGCAACATTCAAAGGGTTCTAAATAAGCGAAAAAGCTAACTCACAGATTACTAACACGTTATGATATATTGAACGAGCATTTAAGAAAAACTTATTTGCGCACCTCAAAAATTATAACTAACTTTGCAAACGGAATTATAACAACATGGTCGAAAGACTGTTTTAAAAACAATATTACATAGCCAATGAATGTAAGTCCTAATGTGCTTTGGGACAAATGTCTTGCGCTCATACGCGAGAATTTATCAGAGCAACAATTCAACGCATGGTTCAAGGGAATCGTCTTTGAATCCTTCAACGAGGAGACAAAGACGGTACTGCTACGCGTACCGAGTCCTTTCGTGTACGAGTACCTTGAAGAGAACTATGTCGACTTGTTGCGCAAGGTCCTTACACGCAACTTTGGACAAGGCATTAATCTTTCGTACCGTATTGTTACAGATAACGAGAACAAAAAGACACAGACCATCGAGAGCGACGAGCCGACCGACGAAGCATTGAAGCCACGTCAGCGCGAAGGCGTAAATCAGGCTCCTACTATGCTTGATGCCTCACCCGTGCAGCAAATCGACTCGCAGCTGAACCCGCACCTCACCTTTAATAATTATATAGAGGGCAACAGCAACAAGCTGACACGCTCTATTGGTCTCTCTATTTCGGAGCATCCGCAGATGACCAGCTTCAATCCGTTCTTTGTTTTTGGACCTTCTGGTTGCGGAAAGACTCACCTTATCAACGCTATGGGCGTAGAGACAAAGCGCATGTATCCCGAAAAGCGAGTGCTTTACATCAGCGCACGTCTGTTTGAGGTACAGTACACTAATGCTGTACTCCGCAATACAATCAACGACTTCATCAACTTCTACCAGACGATAGACGTACTCATCGTAGACGACGTGCAGGAGTGGGAAGGCAAGACCGGTACACAGAACACGTTCTTCCACATCTTCAACCACCTGTTCCGCAACGGCAAGCGAATTATCCTCGCCTGCGACCGCCCACCAGTTGAGTTGAAAGGCATGAACGAACGTCTCATCACACGCTTCTCAAGCGGACTGATTGCAGAGATGGAGAAACCAAACGTGCAGCTCTGCGCTGACATTCTGCGCCGACAGATAAAGCACGACGGTCTGAACATTCCGGAGGATGTCATCGAGTTTATTGCTTCTACGGCTAACGGCTCCGTACGCGAACTGCAGGGTGTGATTAACTCGCTTATGGCATATAGCGTTGTCTACAATTGCGACATCGACATGCAGCTTGCGCAACGCATCATCAAACGTTCGGTGAAGGTGAACGAAGAACCGCTCACCATTGACGAGATTATCGAGAGCGTATGCCAGCACTACAACGTAACGACAGCAAACGTCAACAGTCGCAGTCGTAAGAAGGAATACGTGATGGCACGTCAGGTGTCCATCTACCTCGCGCAGAAGTACACGAAACTCTCTGCAAGTCGCATCGGAAGAATGGTGGGTGGACGCGACCACGCCACGGTCATCTACAGCTGCAACCAGGTAGAGCAACGAATAAAGATTGACAAGAAGTTCTCAAGCGAGATTTCAAGTATAGAGAATTCATTCAAAATGAAGAACTGACAATTCTATTGCACAAGCAATTTGAATTGTCAGTTCTTTTTTTTACTCCCGTATTATTACCACGCTACGGCAACATTATTACCACGCTACGGCAACATTGTTTTAGTGCTACGGCAACATTGTTGTAACGCTACGGCAAAGATCAAGTACTTGTCGGTTGGTGCAGCGAAGACCACTGTCCCGCCCTAAAAGACACCTTATTTTATTCTTCGCAACAAGCTCCAAAGCTCTCTAATCCACAGCACGAACGAGGAGCAGATAACAATTATTACCCAGTCAATGAGCTTCAGGCTAACCACATTGAAGAAACGCTGAATGCCTGGCAACTCCACCATACACACTTGAGTGACAAAGATGAGCGTGCTGATGAAGACGAGGCCATTGCAGTCCTTCAGATGCAGTGCGCTTCGCTGCGTTTGGAAGGCGCGCGCATTGAAGAGGTAGAAGAAGTGGGTCATCACGAAGATGGTGAAGAGCAGGGTCAACTCATAGGGTGTGACGGGTGTGTGTGCTCCTAATTGTAGATGTAGGAGGTCGGTGAGTTGTTGTATGTCGGCGTGTTCGAAGATGTACAGCAACGTGATGAGCAGCGCAAAGAAGAAGCCCCCTACCCCAACTATTTCTGCAAGCATCGGGCGATTGATAATAAATGCATTGCGGTTGCGTGGTGGGTCGCTCATCACTGCCTCTGATGGTGGTAGCGATGCGAGTGCCATTGCTGCGAATGTGTCCATTATGAGATTTATCCAAAGCATCTGGGTGACGGTAAGTGGTGTCTCCGTGCCTATCAGCGCACCGCAGAGCACAAGCATACACGCTGTGACGTTTACAGTAAGTTGGAAGAGCAGGAAGCGTTGTATATTTTGGTAGAGCGAGCGTCCCCACATCACGGCTTTGCAGATGCTTCGGAAGGAATTGTCAATGATGGTGATATCCGATGCTTCTTTTGCTACAGAGGTGCCATCGCCCATCGAGAGTCCGACATGGGCTGCTTTGAGGGCAGGTGCATCGTTGGTGCCGTCGCCGGTGACTGCTACCACCTGATTCTTGCGCTGCAAGGCTTCGACGAGCCGCCTTTTGTCCATCGGGCGAGCACGGGCTATTATCTTTATGTCCATAACCACAGCATCGAGTTGCGCATCAGTGAGTGCAGCAAACTCAAGTCCATTAATTATGTTTTTATCCTTGTCCTTGTCTGTCCACAACCCAATCTGCCGACCTATTTCCTTTGCTGTTTCGGCTGTGTCGCCGGTGACTATCTTCACGTTTATACCAGCCTTCAGACACTCCTTTATCGACTCTGGTACTTCCTTGCGCACGGGGTCAGCGATTGCTGCTATACCAAGGAAGCGGAGCTGTGATGCTAAGGTGGTGAGATGTTGAGATGGTGACGTGGTGAGATGGTGAGATGTTGACGTTAAGAAATGTAGAGATAGTGAAGGAGTGTCGGTTACGTCTTTGCAGGCAAAGGCGAGGGTGCGCATGGCACGCTGCTGATACTGCGTGAGCTGTGCGTAGACTTCTGCTTGTGGCGGTGTGCCTGGTGTGGAGGCACAGAGGGCATAGACAATCTCGGGCGCACCCTTGACGTAAAGCATCCGTTTGCCGGGCATGAGGACTGACTCAACGATGGTAGCCATGAACTTACGCTCGGTAGTAAACGGCAGTTCCTCAACCACCCTCGCCTGCTCGCGCAGGGCTTCGTAGTCGATACCTTTGTCGTGCAGCCACAGGAGGAGTGCGCCTTCTGTGGGATTGCCTAAGACGGATGGAGAAGTAGGATTGGAGAAGTCGAGCGATGCTGTGGTGTTGAGGGCTATACCTTCCTTTATTTCGTTTGATAAGTCGGAAGAATTAAGCAATATCTCGTCAGCGTCAATAATCGGTTTATCAGCTTCGCTGCCGCGATAGAAGCACGCCTCCTCTACACTCATGCGGTTCTGTGTCAGTGTGCCGGTTTTGTCGGTGCAGATAACGGTGGTGGCACCCATAGTCTCGCAGGCGTGCATACGGCGGACCAGGTTGTTGGTCTTCAACATTCGGCGCATACTGTAGGCGAGGCTCAGTGTGACTGCCATAGGTAGACCTTCTGGCACAGAGACGACGACGAGTGTCATGGCTATCATCAGTGTCTGCAGGATGTAGGCTATGAAAGCGAGTGGATCAACATTAGCGAAGGAGAAGTCGTACTGCACTAAATACATCATGATGCGCGCCACGACGACAGCTATGCCTATGCTGCATGAAAGACGGCTCACCCACTTGCCGAGCCAATCGAGCTGCTCGCTGAGCGGTGTCTTCACGCTATTGTCTATCTGCGCAGCCTTGTACACTTTGCCGTTCTCAGTGGCATCGCCGACTGCCGTAACCTGCATCAGAGCATGGCCTTCCATCACCTTAGTGCCGCGCAGCACGCGGTTGCTGGGATATGTAGCCTTGGAGTCGAACTGCGCAGGATTGGTGGTTTTATGGCAGAGCGGTTCGCCAGTAAGCGTCGACTCATCTACAGAGAGTTGCGTAGACAGTAAAAGGTCGCCGTCTGCCGGTATCTCACAACCGATGCTGATGCGCACCACGTCGCCCACAACCACATCGCGTTTCGCAATCTGCGTGTGATTGCCAGAGCGAATCACCTCCACCGGCTCATCGTCGCTCACCTGATTGAGCACGCTGAACTCCTTGTCGGCTTGTGTCTCGAAATAGAAGGAAAGCCCTGTGGCAAGGAAGATAGCCACAAAGATGCCTACTGGCTCGAAGAACACCTCTGCGCCTTGATGCAGTCCGTTGTACTCGTAGATGGAAATGGCAACTGAGAGTACGCCAGCGATAAGAAGAATAATGATGAGTGGGTCGCGGAATTTCTCCAAGAACTGCTTCCAAAGCGGCGTAGTGGGCGGAGGAGTGAGCACATTAATGCCGTGCTTGGCTCGGCTGTGTACTACTTGTTGTGGGGTAAGACCTGCGTAATGGTGTTGTGGGTTCATAATCGTTTGTTGTTTAACAACACAGAATTGATAAGAGGGTATGGCAAAATACCATACCCTCTTGATGTTTGTATATTAAGACTGCTTGGACACAGCAAAGATGCCATACCCTCACTTAGAATGCAAGCTTGATGGTCTGCTTGCCTACCTTCACGATATACTTGCCGTGTGCAGCTGTGCGGAAGGTAACGGTCTCGGCGCAACTACCATCAGATGCTACGAGCATACCATCCACTGTGTAAAGAGCCACTGCTGCACGCTCGGGGTTGCTAACCACGATGTTACTACCCTGGAGGTGTACTGTTGCGCTTGAAGAGCCGAGCGTAGCAGCGTTCACATCGTTAGTGAGTGGGCAGAAGCCTACATGCTGCAGGTCTGACCAACGACTCTGGAGGAAGGAAGCACTCGTGTACTGGTCTCCTTCATCCTTCACGCGTACAGATTGTGCTTGATGGTAAATCTCGCGCTCGTAGGCTTTCGCTGGAATGGTGACATCAATAGTGGTTGTCTCACCCTCACTCGGCACAAGCCAGTTGCGGTAATGGAATGGGTCGAGGAACGATTCGCCTTGCTTGTATTCCTGGAATATTGCCACGTCGCTGAGGTAGAGGTTGCCTGGTGCCCATGTGGCGTAGATGCCGACGATAGAGTGTGCGGTACCTGTGGTGAAGTTGCAGTCGTAACGTTGCCACTTGTCTGTCATCTCGGCTCCTCCGGCGTATATCAGTTCGCTCTGCACGTAGTCAGCTTTCTCAGCATCGTAGTTGAAGAGAGCTACGGCTGCTTTTGGATGTGCGTCGTAGGCTTCAAGGTATTCGCCACACGCCTTAAGGTTAACTCGGAATTTGCCTCCGTCCTTAGAGAGGTCGAGTTCTGGGGAGATGAGTCCGGCATCGCTCTTCGCCTCGACAGTCCAGAAACCATCGATGGTGAGGGCATCTTTATAGATAGCATAGTGAGAAACGGTCCATCCTGCTTGTCCCACTTCATCGGCAAGGGCACCACGATCGAGAGTGTATGATGTTGGGTTGTCAACAGAGTTTTCTACCTCTTTGTCGTCGCTATACTTCATGCCAACGAGGTTAAGGTGAGAGACGACCATTGTGCCGTCCTCCTTAGCCTGGTTCTTGTAATAGGCGATGTAGTTGTAGCGTTCGGCTCCGCCTACGTTCTTCCACTGAGCAGAATACTTATCCTCGTTGATAGGAGTAGCAACAGAGACAACTGGCTCTACGATGCCCTTCACTTCGATCTCGTCAGACGGCATAGATACCTTATCGCCCTTCTTTGCGCTGACTGTGTAGTAGTAGATGGTGCCGTTAACAGCGTTGTCGACGGTGCATTTGTTATCTTTAACCTCTACATCCTTCTGTATATAGTTCTGAGGTTTGCCATTAGAATCCTTGTCGTAAACGTTCAGCACGTAACTTTCAGCTCCGTCTACGGCACTCCAGCTGAGATCGAACTTAGCTGTATTGTCATCGACACGAGCGTAGTTCTTGTGTGGGTTAGGTGTCGGTGTAGCTACGTACTGCTCAATCTGGAAGACACGAACATTATCGATGAGCACCGGTGCGGAGTAGTTGACGATGTTGAACATGGTTGTTTCTCCGCCACCGTAGAACTGAATGGTGTATGTCTTCCATTCGGTGGTGAGCTGTGGCAGATTGCAGCTGCTGAGGAAGCGCCATGATGGCGACATATTGTTTGTCTCGGCAGCCTCGACAGTGACGTACTCTACGACTTCATTGTCCTCGGGCACACGTGCGTCGAACTGCAGGAAGCAGATGCCGGTGTTGGCAGAGACGTTGAGTAGCGGAGTGTTGAGTTGTCCGCTATAGCTGTCATTTCCTGCCTCATTCGTATAGGCATCAAGGTAGATGGCTCCGCCTGCCGGGTATGCGTTGTGCGAGCCCCAGTCGGGTATTTGCGTAAATTCGGGCAACATATTGAGCCATGCGTTGTCGTGCATGTTATAATCGTTCAGTGTGGCATCGAAGTCGGGTTTGTCCTGTGTGCCGGTTGCCATCTTGGAGAAGTCCTCCTTAAGGATGTCAATCTCCTTGCCATAGTCGGCGGGTGCGTTCTTCACACTCACCAAACGCGGTGTTCTCTCAACTGATTTCGGTGCCTTCATCATAGAAGCTATAGTTGTAGACGGAGAGGTAGCTGCAGAGCGGTCTCTCATTTGTGCACCGGCTGATGCGGTCAGCATTGCGAGCGCACCAACGAGAAATACTTTCTTGGTAAAATTCATCATATTTTTCAGGTTTTTTGTTGAGAAAATTAAGAACTTGTTCTGCGAAGCCGATGCTGTGCCGAGACTGCATACGTTGTGTCTCGCCCCGACACAGCACCCGCTTTGCAAAACGCCTTATTTCTTTATAAACTTACTTATCTAATTACTCTTTCTTTTCAAGACTTTCCTGTTCAAGCAGTCTTGCAGCTTGGTTTATGTCGTCACGCCGAATGCTTACCGCTTGATAAGTTTCTTCGTTACGGTCTGGTTGCCGGCTGTAGCCTTCACGATGTACATACCAGGGGCGAGGTTGCTATTAGAAACCTCTAAGCCGTCGGCAGTAAAGAGGCGTACCGAGCCTGCGAATCCGTCGATGTTCAGACGGTCGCCGCTGAACGAGAAGTCGGGTACAACAACCTTCTCGGCGTCGCGAATACCAGTTGTATGCTCACCAAGGGCCACCTTCACGCCATTCTCGATTCTGCCAGTAGCAGCATCAATAACGAGAACTACGAGGTCGCAGTTGTCAGCGTTCTGAATTGTTGAAGGCATATCCAATGTTGTCGCGTAAGTAAGAGTCTTGTCAGCCTCAACATCAGCAGGAATACTACCCTCAATACCATTATAGCTATAGTTCATACGAGCCACATGATCCATGTCTACAGCAGCAGGATTGCCGAGCTTTTCGAAGCCGCCCATTTCTAGCTTACCACCAGCATAGGTGTTAGCCTGTGTATAGCCCTTCACTCCGTCCTCAAGAAGAACGAACGAGAGACGGTAGTCAATGCCCTTATGTTCGCTTACGAATGTTGTCAATGCTTCAACAGAAATCTTCGACTTGGTGGCGTCGGTGTATTCAGCGTTAGCTTCAACACCCATCACAGGAACCTTTTCCGATACATTATTGACAGCCGTCTTGAATGCATCAAAAGAGGGATCGATCGACGACTTAAGGTTACGGTTGATGTAACTGCCTGGATAGCCTTCGAATTTTAGTTCTGCGTAAGAGTTCGTCTCCAACGCATCTTTCTTATGCACAGCAATACCGATGAAGCGGTCTGGGAAAGCCTCAGTAGCCTTATGTACAGCTACAATACCTCTCGGGCAATTCGGACACCAAGTGCCGGTACCCTCCTCCACTATGATGCGCTGTACAGGCAGCGAGTTCTTCACGTTAAGGCCGAGTACAGACTCGCTGTTCGGAGCGTAAGCGTCCTCCTTGCCGTTGATGCTTACGACGCGCAACTTCAGAGTGTGATTGCCTACAACGTCGAAACCATCATGCTCGATTGTGAATGTCTTGTCGATGTTAGAGCCCATTGTTGTCTTGAAATCGCAAACGGTCTCCTCGCCGCCGTCAATTGAATAGCCCACCTGCAGGTTGCGCACCAATACAGCACTAAGGTTCTTCACAGAGAAATCGAACTTGCAAGGCTCACCTTTCTGCACTGCGATATCCTTCTGTTCGGTGTAGAGCATGAGGTCAAGCGGGAGGTCATCACCCGTGATGCGTGCCTGGATGGCAAGAGCCTTAGCCGACTCGCCCATATCTACAGCATAGTTCTTCCAACCGTCGCCGAGGTCAGCCCAACAACCATTCTCCGAGTATGTAGAAGTGATGCCCATCGACACATCTGAGGCAGAGTAGCTATAGCCGATATAGAAACCTTCGCCGTCAATCTCATAGGGAGTGGTCAGTGCCACTTCGTTCCAACCTTTATATAAGTTAGACACGGTTGCTTTCTTTGTAACGATAGGGTCAGCGTTAAGGTCTTTCGTGATGAACACCTCTACATTGGTAGCCTGCGCAGCCAAGCCGTATTTCACGGCAGTAACAGTGAAGCCCTTGTACACCTGCGCCACATCTGCCGGAATATAGATTGCGCACTTGCCCGTATTCTTCGTTCCGAAGGCTACTGGGTCAACACCGTTGCAATATCCCCAATAGGTCTTTGCTGCATTTATCGGGAGGCAGAGCATCATTGCCAACAGGGCAACGATAGCTATTAATTGCTTTCTATTCATAATGATACGTAATTAGCGTTATTAATGTTTTACGATAACTTTCTGTGTGTACACGCGCTCGCCGTCGGTAGCCTTCACGATGTAAAGTCCTGCGCCGAGGTTATGCGCCGACACCTTGCGACCTGCGATGTCGCAAACCTCCACCACGCGGAAGCCCTGGTTAGCAACAACCACGCCACCCACGACGAAGAACGGACGCTGAGCCTCTGCTGTTGTATTGGTGATGCCGGTTGTCTTGGTGCAAGCAAGCTGCTGTGTGTTGTACACGCGACGCTTCAGGGCATCGGTGTTGAAGTTGCTCACGAATGTCACGACGCGCATATTGTCGACGTTCCAACCGTCCTGCAGGTCGACCGAGTAGGTCTTCTCGAAGTCGTACTTGGTGATGTCGAGCACGTCGCCCCAAGCCGAGCTGCTGAGCACCTTGCGGAGCACTCCGTCCTGCACGTAGCTGCTGCCCGTTGCGCCTTCCTGCTCCGTGCTCTTGATGTTGTCCTCAACGAGCCATGTGGTGAGTCGCAGTTCGTCCTGCATAGGCATCTCGCAAACACCTGCATGTCCGCTCACTTTGATGTCGAGCTTCTTGCCCTCAAGTTTGTTGTCAATGTCAAGCTTAACGAATGATGGTTCCTGCTTCACGGCACTGAGGATAGCATCTGTCTGCTCCTCATAGTCGACGAAGTAAGCCGGACCCGGGTCTTCCATGCCCGAGATAGGCAGACGGTCGAAGCACACAGCTGGCACGAATGGTTTCTTTGCCTTGCCGTAGAGTTCCTCGTAGTCGTCGTCCTCGTCAATCACGAACTGATCCTGCACGCCCTTATAGTTGCGGTGGTGCTTCACCCATACGAAGTCGTCCTTGTCGTCGCGCTCGTCGAACACCGATGCGTACATCTCGTCGGCGGCGGGGATGCCGTCAAAGCCCTCGGATGTGAACTGCTCGAAGAGCACCTTGCGTGCCACAGCCTTAGAGCCTTCCTTGATGCAGTAGCCAAGACGGCTGAGTGCATTGTCAGAAGGATAAGGGTCTTTCTCTCCGTTCACCTTACTGATAGTGAACTCGGTGGTTACGTTGCCCTCTGCTGGAATAGCGATGCCGTCGAGCTTCAACTTCTGCGGCACGTTGTTCGGAATGTTCAAGCCCTCGAATGTCTTCTCGCTCTTAAGGGTCTGCGAAGTAGTCTTCGAGTTCATTGTCAGCGTGAACGACGTAATTGGTGTCTTGCCGTTGTTCTGCACATAAGCGTAGTACGAACGCGGTTCGTTCTGCGTCATGTAGTCGCTACCGTTCTGTGGTTCAATCTTTATGAACGAGATGTCGTTGTCGGGTGCATTCTTGCCCTCAACCACTGCGCGTACACATACGTTCTTATTGATGCCCGAAGTGTTGTCGTACCAGTTGTCCTCGCCACCGGTGTTGAAGCCATAGAGGTTATTGTTAGGCACAGCATATGGGCTTTGGTCGAAGAGCAGACAATCAAACGGCTCGCCCTCCTCTTCGAGCATGAGCTGATAGCCCACATAGAGATCCATACCCTTATAGATTGTCACTGGTTTATCGAGCTTCACGGTGTTCCAACCCTCGCTATACTCAGTTGTAGAACCCGAACCGAGTGTTGTTGTGCTCATATAATTAATGTGATTGCACACAAACACCTTTGCCGCAGAGCCACGTTTCGGTTTGATGGCGAACTCAACGGCTGTAATCTTGTCGCCCTCGTACTTGTTGAGCAAGTCGGAGGTGAAATATGCTGCTGCCTGATACACACCAGGTCCTTCTTGGTCTTGCAGAATAAGACCGCTACTGTATTCTGTTGTACAATAACCGAGTCGCATTGCGTCGTCTGCAGATTGCGCAAACAAGTCTGCCCCAGTGAGGGGTAGACTTGTCAGTGCAAGCAGAAATAAGGAATTTCTGAATGATTTCATTGTCGAATGTTTAGTTGTAAATAATCAGTTTACTTCGTAACGTAAAGCTTCACGTTGCTCTGCTTTCCGTCCACGGTAGTCATGCGTACTACGTACACGCCCTTAGCCAGACCGAGGTAGAGTTGTCCACCCTTCACGTCAGCACTCTTTACGAGCATACCGTCTACGCTGTGGACAGCGACGTTGCGAACCGCATCGTCTACCGAGAGAACTCCACTTGCGCCATCGTAGCTGAACTGTGTGCCGAGCACCTTAGTAGAGGTGATACCAGTCGGGTTCTCCACTGCGAGATAAAGCAGTGCTGCCGAATCCCACAACGATGCCTTGCCAGCTGTGTATGAGAACGACTCAGAGAACGAGAGTGAACGGTTCACGCCCGAGTTAGGATTAGCGCTAAACACGTCGAAGAGTGCGCAGAACATCTGCTCGCTTGGCACTTCGCCTTCGCGGTCGATAACGATAACGAGGTTCTGTGTCGGGTCGTACTCGAACGGAGTGTCGAGATTGAAGATGAGCATATTGCCCTGACCTGGCTCAAGCGTCATCGTACCGTCGTAGACGAGTGTCAAATCGTTCTTGCTCATGCCGTCGGTTGTCGACTCGAAGCCCTTCTTTGTGGTGTGGCCCATATACACCTGCACCTTGCTCTCGGCTGTGCGGTCCTTAAGGTTGTCATTACCACTGTACGAGTAGCCGATACGCATGATCTTATCGCCTGCCACGCCCTTTATTTCCTTAGCATAGTAGATGTGCTCGGTATGGTCGTATGTAGAGTAGTAGACAACTGGTCCGTGGGTATCTACGCTCTCGTCCTTCTTGCTTGTAACCACCTTGGTCCATACTGCGTTCTCCTTGTCGATTACTGGGAGCTCGATAGAAGCAGTTTTGTTGTTGCTCAGGTTCTGATCGCCGTCGAGTACCACCTCTGCGTAGAACTTATAGATGCCTTCGTTCTTCGGACGGAACTTCACTTCCACTTTCTTTGTTGCTTCCGACTTGATAGCTGGCACATCAGCTGTCTCGCCAACGAGAACACTCTTGCCTTCGTCTTCGCAGTAGATTCTAATCTTATAGTTGCTCTGCTCTGTTGTGCCTAAGTTGCGCACTGTTACGGTGCAGGTGTTTTCGCGTTCTGCTACTGCTTCCTTAATGCCACTCATCTCTACCGCCTGCATGTCTTTCTCCATGATTTCCTCGAGTGTGAGACCATAGAATCGGAATGAGTTGTACTGACCGTACTTCGTGGTGAGCGAGAAGCCATAATAGTATGTGCCGTCAGCCGGAGCGGTGAACTTATCCTCTACCAATGCACGCTCGTAGCCTGCGCCCTCTCTTGCCAGGTCTTCGGTGAGTACGGTTGCGTCCTTGACGCTCTCGTTGCTTGTACCCATAGTGGTCTTCAAGTCGAATGTGCTATTCTGCTCGTGCTCGTAGAAGTCGGCTACGATACGGTATGTCTTGCCTTTCTTCAACTGAATTGGCGGTGAGAACAGTGTTCCTGATGTTTCGCTGCTGTTACCGTAGGCTGTAAGGCACTGGTTGTAGTCGTTATAGTCGAACAAGAATCCGCCAACCGACTGCCAAACAGCTGCGTTGTCAGGTCTGTCAGTCTTCAAATCGAGTGGCGGTACCAATGCGTTGCCTGCCAAAACGCCGGCAGTCTGTACCACTGCACCTGCGCCAATCTTTGTATTCGCCTGGATGAGGTAGTAATACTTAGAGTAGTCGCCTAATGCCTTATCCTCAAACGTAGTAGCGGTGAGGTTCTCTGCTACCACCTTCTTATCCGGCATACGCGTAATCTTGTAGTTGAGCTCAGAAGCCACGAAGTAGCCATTGTTCAAGCCGCTTGTCGGAGCTGTCCACGAGAGTTTGATGCCTGCGCTTGTCTTCTCGATAGCCACATCGCCTACTGCGCCCGGCACGTCGCCACCTACGTAGCAGCGAATGCTGTCAGGCACACCGAGTTCGCCAGCCACGCGCGACGGAACAACGTAGTATGTGTTCAAGCCGCGCTTCGCCTTGCTGTCTACGTACTCCATTGCCTCGCCCATCTTGCCGTCGGCAGGCACTGTCGCTACGAGTTCTGAAACGCTCGACGAGAGCAGTTCCTTAGAAGTGACGCGGTCGCTTGTAGCTACGCCGTCCTTTTTGCGATAGATGCGCACTTCCTTAAACTCGCTGAGTGCGGAGCCGTTCCATGCTTTCGACGGGTTGGTCCATGTAAACTTAGCACTGAGCGCGCCCGACTCGTCAGGCACCACGTTGAGGTTCTTCACCTGACCGGCTGCGGTCGACTTGTCGGCTTCGAGGTACGGCACGTAAAGACCAGTGAACCAGTTGCCCGGCATGAAGTTGCTGTGCTGCACTGCGGTGTAGCAACCCTTCTTCGTCTTCTTGTCCATGTCGACGGTGTAGATGCGTGTAGCACCGCTCTCCAATGCAGGAATCCAATATACGAGACCCGTGTTATTGTCGATAGACACAGCACCAAACTGCGCCATAACGATAGCATTGTTGCTTTCGTCCTTCACTTCAGTAGCCGAAAGCTGCTGCAAGTTACTGTCGTACTTCACAATTTCGGTTCCGGCGTTGTATTCTACCTGCTTGCCATTCTCGGTTTTCGTAAGCCACTTCGGACGCACTGCGTACATATTGCCATGAGCATCGAAGCAGAACTCGTGGATAATATCATTATCAAAATCCTGCACCTTCTCATACTCGCCGGTTTCCTTATCAACAATGTAAAGAATAGAATGACCTACCGAACCGTCTTCGTTCCAGCCGTAGCCAAGAGCGAAGAATGTGTCAGTAGATGGGTCGTAAGCCATGTCGTAAAGCGCATTGCGCAGCGTACCGCCATAGCCATTGCCGTACCACGCAGCCTGCTCTTCTTTGGTGAACGAGCGGATGTGTGTTGTATCGCCTGTCTCCAAGTCGATCTTAGAGAAGTGCTTAACCATCTGACTGAACGTATAGTCGTATGCGAAGAAACCATAGTAATTCTTACCATCTGAAGCTCCACATGTAAGACCATACAGCTGCTCGCCTACTTTATCTTCAAACTGATAGTACTGAATCTGCTGGAAGTTTTGTACATCCTTCGATTTAAACTTGATAAACGAACGCTTCTTGCTTTGGTCCATACGTTCGCCAGCATACATCGTGATGCCTTTCGACTTGTCGTCAATAGCCGACGGAGCAAGCGAAGGAGTCTTCGGAGCCCATACCGAAGCTGCAAACGCTTTAGCTGCATTGAAAGGCGTTGGGAACTGATGTGCACTAACTTGTACGTACGACGGCAAACTTAACAAACCCGTCATCGCAAGGCCTAACATGTAGTTGTGTTTCATAATACGTGTTTTTTTAGTTAGAAAATTTGCCACAAATATACGATTTAATATTGAAATGAATAACAATTAGAGCAAAAAAGTTTCACTTTCAACTACAAAATACCACTTTTAATCAGCAAACGGCTAACGTTACGTCATTTTACACACCTATTATAAGGACATCATAGTGCTATTCTGAGCACCGACGGCGGACGCAATCCGATCGGACGGCGGACGCAATCCGATTGGACGGCGGACGCAATCTGATTGGGCGGCGGACGCAATCCGATCGGACGGCGGACGCAATCTGATTGGGTGGCGAACGCAATCCGATTGGGCGGCGAACGGAATCCGATTGGGCGGCGAACGGAATCCGATTGATAGGAGACGAGTAGACAAGAGACAAGTAGACGATGGAACGTGCGAAACTTATATCTTCTAACAAACAAGGGATAATGGGCTTTTATTCCAAGTATGGATACTTATGTGGAGTAGCTTGATTACACAAAGGGGTAAAAATAATTGTTAAACGTTATCTATTACCCAAAAGGGTAAAGACTTAATGAAAAGATTTTGTATTTTTGCATCGTTAAAAAGAAAACGGAGATGTCGACTATCCGTAATTAAATTAATAAGTTTAAATATCTCAATAACGGACTTTATGCCAAACCAAATAATTGTCTCATAGATAAAATAATG
>DAVZJL010000010.1:0-47160 GCA_052272805.1 Prevotella sp.
CTGTCTTCTCATCAATCATACCCTCGTGGAGAAGATCCATAGCAATCTTAACCATAGCGGTACCAGTACGCTTACCGTTACGTGTCTGGAGGAACCAAAGTTTACCCTCCTGAACGGTGAACTCCATATCCTGCATATCTCGGTAGTGCTTTTCGAGCTTGTCCTGGAGAGCGTCAAGTTCCTTGTAGAGTTCAGGCATAGCCTCCTCCATAGAGGGATAGTTTGCTGCACGCTCTTCCTCAGAGATGCCTGCACGCTCAGCCCAGCGCTGTGAACCAATCTTTGTAATCTGCTGCGGTGTGCGGATACCAGCAACAACGTCCTCGCCCTGAGCGTTAATCAGGTACTCACCGTTGAAGAGGTTCTCACCATTACCGGCGTCACGGCTGAAGCAAACACCTGTAGCAGATGTCTCACCCATGTTACCGAATACCATAGCCATAACAGAAACTGCTGTACCCCACTCGTCAGGAATTCCTTCCATCTTACGATAGAGAATAGCACGCTCGTTCATCCAACTGCGGAACACAGCGCAGATAGCACCCCAAAGTTGCTCCTTCGGATCAGTTGGAAAGTCGCTACCTGTCTGCTCCTTGATAGCCTTCTTAAAGAGTTCAACGAGCTTCTTGAGAGACTCTACAGAAAGGTCCTTATCAAGAACAACGCCCTGCTCTTCCTTCACCTTCTCGATGATAGCCTCGAACGGATCAATATCCTCTTTATTCTCTGGCTTCATGCCGAGAACAACATCGCCGTACATCTGAACGAAACGGCGGTAGCTATCATATACGAAGTGTGGGTTGCCAGTCTTCTCTACCATACCCTCAGCAACCTCGTCATTCAAACCAAGGTTGAGGATGGTATCCATCATACCCGGCATAGAAGCACGAGCACCTGAACGTACAGAAACCAACAGTGGGTTCTTCGGATCACCGAACTTGCAGTTCATCAGTTCCTCAGTGTGAGCAACAGCAGCATTCACTTCTGATGTAAGAAGCTCAACGATTTTGTCCTGACCTACCTTATAATACTCGTTGCAGGTATCAGTTGTGATTGTAAAACCAGGAGGCACCGGAACACCGATGTGGTTCATCTCGGCAAGGTTAGCACCCTTACCACCGAGTACCTCACGCATTGAAGCATTACCTTCGGCCTGTCCATTGCCGAAAGTATAAACTCTTTTTTCGCTCATAAATAGTAATTATATGTCTAAAACGTTAATATTTTTTCTTGATATTACATCATCTGCATTTGTCAAAGCAATCGTTTGCACATTTTGTTTTATATGTATGGGAACGTTTGCATTAACCAACTGCAAAGATAATCTGTATTTCGCAAAACGCCAAAGTTTTTCAACTAAATTTGCTAACTCCATGTTGCATTTCATGTTGTTCACGCAAACACATCAGTAGCAATTTGCTTTTTTATGCACACAAATAGCCGTTGTAGCCCATTGTCTATATTTAATTATTTACAAAATGATATTTAAGCAAACCTTCAAGCGGACTTTTTAATATTTTTCCCAATCGATAACCCTGTCTGTTTGCAGCCTGTTCCAACTGCTTGTGATATAGGAAAGCCACGCTACCCACAGCATTTATCACTGGTTCTGCATCTGCGTAGTTTTTAATATTATTAATTATGAAACTTTCAAAGTTCCGAACGACAAGTGCCTCCAACTTTTCATTGCTAATGCGTGGCAATATAAACTTAGAAAGCGAAGCAAGAAAACGGTTGGGTAAAGCAGAATGGTACACATTGTTTATAATATCAGCTTGGCTTGTATGATACTCTTCAAAGAACTCGTCACGCAACTCTTGTGGCAGAGTGCCTTTCAATATGCCATTAATAAAAGTGCGCCCCAGAACTGTACCACTACCCTCGTCACCCAAGATATATCCTAACGCAGGTGTATGTTCTTTGATTTTATCACCATCAAAGTAGCACGAATTAGAACCGGTCCCTAATATACATGCTATACCAGGATGCGTACCACAAAGCGCACGTGCTGCTGCCAACAAATCGCTCTCAACATAAACCGAAACACTTTCACCAAGAGCCGAGTGCAACGTCTCTTCCACAATATGGCTATGCTCAGGTGTACAACCTGCTCCGTAAAAGAACACATTCTCCAAAGATGCCACATCTATAAATTGCTGCTTAGCGCGAGTAAGCATTTGATCTTGCACAACAGACACGATTTCATCGAATGATTGCACAATGGGATTTATTCCGTCTGTCTGCACTAATACATATGTATCGGAAGATTGCGCGAAGCACCAGTCTGTCTTGGTACTTCCGCTGTCTACAATCAACTTCATCTGAAAGCTAAATGTTTTGGGGTTAAGCAATAAACTTAAAATACATGAATGCCATAGCAGCTAACACTACAAGTGCTATTACAACTTTTATCATACAACTTGTAATTTTCTTAACTACCAGAAAGCCGACCACTGCAGCCAATATACATAAGAGATAATAAAAGAAATGATTTTCCATTTTCTTATTTATTTGTTTTATTTGTTTCAAAATGCAAAGTTAGCAATTTTAATTTGTATTTGGACACAACACATCCATTAATCATTTTTAGGTATTTGAAAAAATGTACGACATGAAGTTATTTCTTTTTCAATTTTTATGTGTACTTTTGTACTCTTATAAGACATCGTATATTAATAATATTCACTTTCAAAAGGGATAATATTATCGAACAGATATTGAAACAATATGAAATTATCTGAATTAAAGACTGGCGAACGCGGAGTAATTGTGAAGGTCATGGGACACGGAGGCTTTCGCAAACGTATCGTCGAGATGGGATTTATCAAAGGAAAAGTAGTGGACGTGCTGTTAAATGCGCCACTGCAAGACCCCGTAAAATACAAGATTATGGGCTACGAAGTTTCTCTTCGCCGCTCTGAAGCAGACATGATAGAAGTGATTTCGGTAGAAGAAGCAGCCGAGATAGAGAAGAATAGACCCAAGATTTCAGAACCACTTGAGAAAGGAAGCGATAGCTTGAGCGACACACAGCTACGCGATGCCGCGATGAAGAAGCGTCGCACCATCAACGTTGCACTTGTCGGCAACCCGAATTGCGGAAAGACATCGTTATTCAACTTCGCCTCTGGAGCTCACGAACGAGTTGGCAATTATTCAGGAGTTACTGTTGACGCAAAGACGGGGCACGCCTCTTTTGAGGGTTACGACTTCAATATAGTCGACTTGCCTGGAACATACTCGCTCTCAGCATATTCTCCAGAGGAGCTTTATGTGCGCAAAGAGATTATTGAGCACACGCCTGATGTCGTTATCAACGTGATTGATGCAAGCAACATTGAGCGCAATCTCTACCTCACAACCCAACTCATAGATATGCACTTACGCATGATTTGTGCTCTAAATATGTTCGACGAAACAGAGAAGCGTGGCGACAACGTCGACTATGCGAAGCTCGGCGAACTCTTTGGTGTGCCAATGATTCCTACAACGTTCACCACTGGCAGAGGTGTCGAGCTGCTTTTCCACATTATTATTAATATGTACGAGGGCCTCGACTTCCTCGATAACAAAGGCAATCTCGATCCTGAAGTAGCTGAGGGCATACGACAGTGGCACGAGCAATACCGCAAATCGGAGAAAGAGGAAGCAGAGCACGAGGAGGACTTTGCAAGCGGTGTAAAGCCCAAGCACAATGTATTCCGCCATATTCACATCAACCACGGTCCATACGTAGAGGAAGGTATTGAGGCTATACAAGCCGTACTAAAACAGGAGAACGATTTGCGACATCGCTACTCCACTCGCTACCTCGCCATAAAACTCTTGGAGAAAGACAAGGAGACCGAGCATCTCGTCGTTTCATCAACAAGCCGTGCAGAAGAGATATTCTCTGTGCGCGACAAGGCTGTTGCTGATGTACAGAACTACACCCATGAAGACTGCGAAACGGTCATCATGGACGCGAAGTATGGCTTCATTCACGGTGCGTTGCAAGAGGCTGGCTACCAAACTGGCAACAAAAAGGACACCTACCAGCTGACACACCTCATAGATCAAATTATCACCAACAGATACGTTGGTTTCCCTATCTTCATCCTTATGATTTGGATAATGTTTGAAGCAACATTCTCCTTGGGTCAGTACCCTATGGGGTGGATTGAGAGTGGTGTTGAGTGGATTGGAACAACAATAGCCGGCACTATGCCAAGCGGTCCTCTAAAGGACATGCTTATCGACGGTGTCATCGGCGGTGTTGGCTCGGTGATTATCTTCTTGCCACAAATCTTGATACTCTACTTCTTCATATCTTTCATGGAAGACAGTGGATACATGGCTCGTGCTGCTTTCATCATGGATAAACTGATGCACAAAATGGGGCTTCATGGCAAGTCGTTCATACCGCTCATCATGGGCTTTGGCTGCAATGTGCCAGCCGTAATGGCTACACGCACCATTGAAAGTCGCCGCTCACGACTCATAACCATGATGATACTTCCACTTATGAGTTGTTCTGCACGCTTCCCTATATATATAATGATTATTGGAACGATGTTTGCGCAGCAATATCGCTCCAGTGTGATGATGTCACTCTACGTTGTAGGCATAATCATGGCCATACTCATGAGCCGTCTCTTCAGCAAGACGTTGTTCAAAGGTGAAGACACTCCGTTCGTTATGGAGCTTCCGCCTTATCGCTTCCCAACAGCGAAAGCTATCGGCAGACACACTTGGCAGAAAGGCAAAGAATATCTGAAGAAGATGGGTGGTATCATCCTGGTTGCAAGCATCATGGTGTGGGCTCTTGGCTACTTCCCACACAACGAAGAACTTTCGCGCGTAGAGCAGCAGGAGCAGAGCTACATCGGACGCATCGGTCGCGCTATAGAACCCGTTTTCCGCCCACAAGGCTTCGACTGGAAGCTTGATGTAGGTCTTATTTCTGGCATCGGTGCTAAGGAGATTGTTGCCTCTTCCATGGGAATTCTCTACCACAACGACGATGTGGTAGAGGAAGAAAGCGAAGAGTCTTATTCTAATCTGCGCAAGCAGATGGTAGCCGATGGCATCACTCCGCTCTCATCATATTGTTTCTTGCTATTTGTTCTGCTCTACTTCCCTTGCATCGCAACCATTGCTGCAATAAAAGGCGAGACTGGTTCTTGGAAGTGGGCATCATTCGCAGCTGTTTACACAACCGCATTAGCATGGATTGTATCGGCTGTGGTCTATCAAATAGGAACGATGTTGGGGCTATAAAAAACAATGGAAACAACGCTTCCAATATAAGACAAATATTGTAAAACGATATTAAAAACACCACACAAAGTACGTCCGTTTACTTAAATTATATTATTTCCAATGTGTTATTTTAGAACAACACTTGTCTATATTATAAATTCAGACTATCTTTGCAACGTGTTTTTCATGGTATTAGATTATTAAGGTTAAGAAAGCATAGGTTGTCGTGAGATAATCTATGTTTTTTGTTTTATATCTAAATGAAATATTCTTGATAATACAACTCGACAAATAGTGAAGCGGACCAAATCACTTTTTGATCCGCTTTATAAGTTTACCATTAAACTCTACAATAGATTCTACCATATAGCTTATTGATGTCTCTGGCATAGCAAGCACGGAGAAAAAATGTAAACCTTCCGCATCAATACGATCAAAATACAAATCGCTATAAACTGCTTGTTTTAGAAACTGTTCTGGCACCTCATTGACGAACGCCTCCTTACGCATATCGGCAGAGAATAAACGTTTATTTCCATTGAACACCGTTAGATTAACAATGTTGTCATAATACACATTGTCCACCTCTACTCCGTCATCATTAACCGATGGCTTCACCACCTTATATGTTGTTGGATTAATCTGTATGTAGCAATGATACTTCTCATCGTTGAAGAAGACAACACTATCACGCTTCACCACTTTCTTTTGATTAATATTCTGCACCGCCTTTGGCACGAAAGCATCCATGTACGACGCGTCGTTAGTCTTGTAAAGCTTCACAGTCTCACCACTTTGGTTCTTAAACTCGAACACATTTGGTGTCTGCTTCATTATCTTATACTTAGTAGTCTTGCCTCCAATGAGCACAAACGAGTGGTTCTCGATGCGGAAATACGTAGGTACACTGGTCGAATCGGGGAAATAAACAGAGTCGCCCTTCACACGAAAAGCCACATCTTCCCCATCCTCATCAAGCCATATTCCTTGCAAATCATGCTTTGCTGTTAAATCTTCTGTCGGCTCTGCCGCCTTATTCTGACGATTTCCACACGCACTTACCATGAGGACAAGCAGCAGAACAAATAAAGTTTTAGCTATATTTTTATACATAATTATTACACGTTACTCAATGCTGATTTCACAGCCATAACACTTGCAAAGTTAGCATATTTCGCAAGAAAACCAAAACAATAAGCATATTTTAATCTTTTCCACTCACTTTTTATTCATTTATATCAAAGTTATAATTAAAAATTCGTAAATTTGCAGATATGAGATATTTGGAGAAACATATAGCAAGGTTATTGTTGAACAATGATTGTGTCATTGTTCCGGGCTTTGGTGGATTTATGGCTCACAATATTCCTGCCAAATACGACGAAGAAAACTGCATCTTTATTCCTCCGATGCGCATTGTTGGCTTCAATCCGCAGCTGACTATGAACGACTCGCTCTTAGCCCAGGAATATGTCAACACATACGACATCAGTTTCCCAGAAGCGCTTAAACAGATAGCAACAGATGTTGAAAGTCTCAAACGTCACATCGAAGAAGAGCACATATACGAGCTATTAAGAATCGGTAAATTTGTCATCAACGGCTCCACATTAGAGTTCATCCCCGAAGAGACTGGCGTTATCACTCCTGCGCTCTACGGACTTGACGCTATCAACATACGCCCTGTGGCAAATACTGTTGAGGAAAAAGCCATAGCTACAGCAAAAGTAAACGAAACTATCGAGCAGACCGAAACGGAAGAGGATGTGGCAGACGAAACACTATCTGTACACATTCCGTTGCGCTACATAAAACATGTGGCAGCAGCTTGCATTGCAATCATCTTCATGCTCACAATGCCTGCCAAATTGGGCGATTCGAGCAAACCCAACATCAACCAAAGTGCTATAAACGCAAACTGGTTCTACGAGATCATGCCCAAAGACATAACCAGTGGCACGCCCGATAAGCTGAACGACATGACAGCAACCGAAGCGGCAGAAGAAAGTGCAATAAACACTGAAGCGAACACAGCAAACAACGCTGAAAACAAAGAAGTTGCAACAATAAGCAACAACACCAACGAACAAACATCAGAGCGATACTTCAGCATTGTGCTTGCAAGCCGTGTAGCAAAAAAGAACGCAGAGGAGTATGTAAGCAAACTTCATCGTAAAGGCATGAAAGAAGCTCGTGTCTATATCGGTGCCAATGGTCACGTAAAGGTAATATATCGCAAGTTCAGCACTCGCGAAGAGGCAAACAAAGCAAAGAACATGCTGACAGACAACATCGAATTTGAAGGATCTTGGATAACAGAAATAAAATAAATGAAAAGAGTAAGATGCCCCAAATGTGATAACTTCATCACATTCGACGAGAAGAAATACACCGAAGGACAGTCGTTAGTATTCCAATGCCCCGACTGTGGCAAACAATTCGGCATACGCATTGGTGTTTCAAAACTGCGCAACACGCAGAAAGAGGATATTCCTGAAGAAAATGCAGAAGGAAGCGAGTGTGGCTACATCACCGTTATCGAAAACGTATTCCATTACAAGCAGGTCATTCCGCTACACATGGGTGTGAACGTCATCGGACGCTACATGAAGAATAGCGGTGTAAACTGCGCTATCGAGACAAACGACCCGAGCATCGACATCAACCATTGTTCTATCACAGTAAGCCGCGACAAAAAGGGCAACTTGAAGTATGTGCTTAAGGACGGACCGAGCTACACTGGTACCTTCGTCGACAACGTTATTCTTGGCGACCGCGAGCAACGCGTTATCGAGGACGGCACATTGTTCACAATTGGTGCTACGAGTGTCATTCTGCGCACAGACAACATCAACGATACAACGCAAGAATAGACAACATTACATCCACACTATTACGCTGTGAAATTACCACGCTACGGCAACATTGTTGTCGCGCTACGGCAATTAAGTTTCGGTAGCACAACAACAATGTTGCCGTAGCGTGGCAAACTCGCAGTTATAATTTATTGGCAATTTCCTTGCCCATTTGCATTACGTAGGTAAGGTTTATATCCTTGTCGTAGACAACGATGTCGGCATCCTTACCCTCCTCTATTGAGCCTTTGCGGTCGAACACGCCCATAATCTTTGCAGGTGTTTCGCTTGCCATACGGAACACATCTATCATCGGTATTTCAGCCTTTTGTATACATGTGCGGATGAGCACATCCATAGTGGCAATGGAGCCGGCAAGCACCGAGCGGTCGGCGAGTTTACACACACCGTCTTCCATAATCACACGAGCCTCTGGAGACACATCACCTTCGCTTGCTGCATAAGCCAAAGAGTCGGTGATGAGGGCTGTTCTTTCTACGCCTTTTATCTTATATACAACCTTAAGCATCACTGGTGGCACGTGTATACCATCGGCAATCACCTCTACCGTCATATCCTGCAGCGCATAAACACTCTCCACGGTGCCTGGCACCTTGAACTCGTGCTCCTTATACACTACGGGCATTGCGTTGTAGAAGTGCGAAGCATGTGTCATTCCGGCATCATGCGCTTTCACCACATCCTCATAGGTAGCGCGTGTGCAGGTGAGAGCAGAAAGCACCCCATGCTTGCGTAGCTCTTTGATAAACCTAATCGAACCGGGCAGCTCTGGTGCCTCATCCCAACGTTTGATGCACTTATACCTTTTGAGCAGCGTCTCATATTCATATATAATAGGTGCCTTTATCAACACCGGGTTTTGTGCACCAGCTTGCTTTCTATTGATATACGAACCTTCGATGTGCAATCCAAGCACTGGGCTATCTTTCTCCGCCATGAGTTTCTGACACACGTTGCAGGCAGCCTCAATGGTAGGTATTGTCGACGACGATAATGTTGGGTATATTGCGGTGGTGCCATGCTTCAGATGAGCATTGACACCTGCACGAAAAGCATCCTGCGTGGCTTCAATGAAGTCTCGACCGCCTCCGCCATGAGCGTGCATATCAATGCCGCCCGGGACGATATAGCCTCCTTGGGCATCGATGATTTCAGCTCCTACAACATGCAAGTTGATGTTTGAGACGGCTCTGATTTTGTTGCCGTCCGTCACTATGGAGCCGCCATCAAGCCATCCTTTAGGTGTTAGGATGCGACCATTGACAAATTGTTTCAACATATTATTTCTTTTTAGAGTTCGTTAGTCACCTCGTTACCCATCTGCATTACGTAGGTGAGTTTAAGGTCTTTGTCGAACATCATGATATCTGCGTCCTTACCGTCCTCGAGCGAACCCTTACGATCGAACACGCCCATAATCTTTGCAGGTGTCTCGCTCGCCATACGACATGCGTCCTCCATCGGTATATTTGCCATCTGCACACACGTGCGGATGAGGCGATCCATTGTGGCGATAGAACCGGCGAGGGCTGAGTGGTCGGCAAGCTTGCACACGCCGTCTTCAAGTATCACGCGTGGGTCGAACGCCACGCCCTCTTCGCTTGCAGCACATGCTAACGAGTCGGTGATGAGGGCTGTTTTCTCTACGCCCTTTATCTGATAAACCACGCGGAGCATCACTGGGGGCACGTGTATACCATCAGCAATCACCTCTACGGTCATGTCAGGAAGTGCGTACACGCTCTCCACGGTGCCCGGCACCTTGAACTCGTGTTCCTTATATACCACTGGCATTGCGTTGTAGAAGTGGGTTGCGTGCATCATGCCTGCATTGTGGCCTGCTACAACATCTGCGTATGTGGCGCGTGTGTGACCGATAGATGCCACTACACCGTGCTTACGACACGACTGTATGAACTCCACAGAGCCTGGCAGCTCCGGAGCTTCGTCCCAACGCTTAATACATGGATACTTGTCGAGCAATGGTTCGTACTCTTCCGCCACCGGTGGCTTTATCCATTCGGGTATCTGTGCACCTGCCTGCTTCGGGTTGAAGTATGGACCTTCAAGGTGGAGTCCGAGTACGGGGCTATTCTCTTCTTCCATGAGTTTCTGACAGGTCTCGCAAGCTGCCTCAATCATTGGCACGGTAGAAGACGAGAGGGTTGGGAATATAGAGGTTGTGCCGTGCTTCATGTGTGCTTTTATGGCTACACGGAACGCCTCCTCTGTGCCCTCCATAAAGTCGCGTCCGCCACCACCATGCACGTGCAACTCTACTCCACCTGGTACTACATAGCAGCCTTTGGCATCGATAATCTGAGCGTTAACGATGTGCAAATCGCTGTTCGATACGGCTAAAATCTTGTTACCATCAATGATTACAGAGCCGCCTTCGAGCCATCCTTGTGGAGTAAGAACGCGACCATTAATTATTTGTTTTAACATAACTGAATGATTAGTTTTTGAACTATTGAGCAACACGTCATGCCTTTGCCGATTGGGTGTGCAAAACTCCGTCGTCCATTAGTAGGTTTTTTCACAAGCAAAGGTACATATTATTTTTTTATTGCAGCCAACAAAATAATAAAAAGAATTATTAACTTTGTAACAAAATCATAAAAACAAAGTGCACATCATATTCCACATCAAGACCACAAGTCCATGTATTCTTGATGACGACCTCAAACGTGTGCACGCCTATATCGGAGAAATAATCAACGACTCGAAATGCATGACTATTTGGGTTGATGGTGTTGGCGACCATGTATATGTGTTGTGTCTATTAGGGCGTGAGGTATCGATAGCGCAACTTGTGGAGACAAAAAGGTTTGACGTGGTGATGCTCCACATAATGCTGGCACACATCAACACAACGGTAAGTGTGGGACAATTCCGCCAAGTGGTGGTGAACGTGGCTGCAATATTGGAGAAGAAGGCTACGGTGCCGACCAAGTTAAGTGCTTTTTGAAAGAAGATGGTTGTAGATTTTCTTCACGGCAATGTGGTAGCTTGCTTTTAAGGACCCTTCTGAAGTGTTGAGCAGGCTACTCATTTCCGAATACTTCATTTCTTCGTAATAGCGAAGATTGAAGACAACGCGCTGCACATCGGGCAGCTTTGCAATAGCTGCTTGCAAAGCTGCTTGCGTGGCATCACCGTCAAAATATTCGTCAGCAACAAGGCGCGAGCCAACTCCATCGGTAAGATCGGAGTCGTAAGCTACGAAGTCGCGCTTACGGCGTAGAAAGTCGAGCGACTCGTTGATGGCTATACGATAAAGCCAGGTGGATGGTTTCGAACGCTCTTCAAATTGCTCAAGGTTGTTCCATGCTTTTACAAAGACATTCTGCATTACATCGTTGGCATCGTCGTGATTGAGCACAATACGACGTATCGTCCAATATAGTTTTTCGCTATATTGGGCAACCAATTCAGTAAACAGTTTATTCTTTTCTGTATCTTTCATTTTGCCTTGAACATCTTGATTAAAGATACTTTTGTATGTTGTCGTAGATTATACTGTCATAGCCATATATGTCGT
Organism: Prevotella sp.; assembly: GCA_052272805.1. GTDB lineage: Bacteria > Bacteroidota > Bacteroidia > Bacteroidales > Bacteroidaceae > Prevotella. The sequence goes on from DAVZJL010000010.1 coordinate 11,662, forward strand.
CATAGCGAACAAGATTGCCATTGCTATCAGGATAGAGCGTATAATAGGTGATGTATATCGGCACTAATGGTTCTACCTTCAAGCTACGCACCATCTTTGAACGATTAGGACGTTCTGCTTCTGGCGCATCTTCGCGTGGCCGTTCGCTAAAATCGGCAGCCATAGAGTACTTCATCTTTTCCATCAGCTTCTCGTTTTTATCGTTCAACATGAAAACAGCCAACTCGTAGGGTTTCTCTACACGTATGCAACCATGCGACACCATGCGGTTATTACGGGCGAAGACTCTGGGCGAAGACGTATCGTGCAGATATATGCTATAATTGTTGTCGAAACGAAAAATAACTCTTCCAAGCGCATTGCCACGCCCTCCCCACTGCACAACGGAATAGTTGGCACTAAGGAGCATGTCGCGTGTAACGTTCTCAGGTGCTACAATCTTACCCGTGTTGCGGTCGCGCACAAAGTAATTGTTGTTATCGAAATATGAGTGATTGCCGACATGGTGTATTACGCTTGTCTTTACAATGCTTTTCGGTATTATCCACTGCGGATTGAAGTCCATGCGTTTTATCTTACTGCTAAGTAATGGTGTCTTCGTATCCATACTGCCTACAGCAACCTTCATAATAAACAGCTCTGCTTCATCATGGGCGAACAGAGACAGTGAGGGCACGTTCACAACCACATACTTCTTGTGCAGCTGTGGGTAGTCGCCATCGTTTTCCCAACGACAGCGCTCTATATTGCAAAGCAAACGACGGCGGTAGTCCTTGTCCCTGGTCTTGTTCAAAGCAGAAATGTATTTGGCGTATAATGGATTGTGGGGCTTCGACTTTGCGAGAAAGTCTGCAAACTCATCCATATCGCCCTTTATCACAGCACAAGCGGTTGCAAGATAGGTGTCATCGGGCAGACTTGTATGCCAACCATAAAGTGAACGATATGTGACGTGCAGGGTGTCGTCTTTACGCTGATCGAGTCGGTTGAACGCTTTGTAAGGGTTCATAAAACCAAAACGCTGCCCCTCTGTGTAGCGCAAGAAGGCTTTTGTAAGATAATACTCTAAGCGTGCGAACACTTTAACAGCCGAATTGTCGGCTGTTTTAATAGAATCAAAATCAAGGGCACGTACACGTTGTAAATCTTCTTTCAGTAAGGAATAATAAAATTTGTCACGAGAGAAGCCCAATGAGTCGACGTGTGAAATACAGCTAAGTAAGGTATCTGCTTTTGCAGAGACACCACCACGCGTTATCCACAGCATCTCCATACTGGTGTTGTAGTGCTTGCGAGCGTGTATGTCGGCTGGACTGTTAGACTTGTCGGACAGAATGAGTGTGCGGATATTAGAGAATACTCTATCCGCAGAAATATCGTAACGGGATGTTCGCAACGTAGCAAAATCGTCTAACGATACATATATACGTTCTTCTTTCTTATGACATGAGCATAAAACAAAAGCCATAAGAAAGAAGAAAAACAATGAGAACTTGCTAATATTCAAATTGGATATTGACAAAACTTGTTACTTAATCACAATTTTACGTGCTATCTTACCAACTTTAACAATGTAAATACCCTTTGGCAAGTTCAAATCAAATCGTTTGTCCTGACTATCAATCTTTACAGACATAACTGGAGCACCTCCTGCCAGATTGTAGATGCTCATTGTCATTCCAAAAGCATCTGTGACACGCACAACGTTATCCTCTATGGATATGACGGGCTTCTGCACATTGTCAATGAGCTCAATTTCTGGCATACACTCAGCCATTGCCGATTTTGGAGCACCTACCATAAAGATAGCAAGTAATATAACGAGTATATATTTTGTCATAAGCTTACGTTTTAATGTAATGATTTGTTTTTGCAAAGATACAAAAACTTTTAATACGACAATAATAATAGTGTAAAAAAACTGAGTTGTTCAGTTTTTTTACACTATTTATCGAGATTATTGCATCACAAATGTCAATGTTCCACCTTTCAGAATATCTTCATGCGAAATGTTCGTGCTACGAAGTCGCTTACCATTGAGCAGTACTTCCTTTACAAGATACTTCTCTGGCGAATAACCTTCTGCCTCAACCTTAAACGTATTACCATTCTCCAAGTGGATTGTTGCGTTGCGGAAGAGCGGTGAACCGACCTCATATTCACAACTTACGGGGTTCATCGGATAGAAGCCTAACGCACTGAAAACATACCAAGCAGACATCTGGCCGCAGTCTTCGTTTCCACAGAGTCCGGCTGGTGTGTCGTTGTAGAGTCCTGTCAGTATTTGGCGAACATACTTCTGCGTCTTGTGGGGCTGACCTATCTTGTTGAAGATATATGCAGTATGGTGACTGGGTTCATTTCCGTGTGCATATTGTCCTATCATACCCGTACTAAACAATGGTAATTCAGCATTGGCAGCAGGAGTATAAGTGAAAAAGCTATCGAGTTTTTCAGCAAAACGTTTCTTGCCTACAAGCTTTTCGAGCCCCTTTATATCATGCTGCACCGACCACATATAGTGCCATCCATTGCTCTCACAAATGTGCGATGTGTACTCATCGGGCGAATAGGCCGGCTGGAAACTGCCATCAGAATGACGTGGTTGCATAAACGTATTGTCCTTACAATATACATTGCGATAGTTTTGCGCACGCTTACTGAACTCCTTGTAAATGTCTGTTTTATTCATCGACTTTGCAAGAGCTGCTATGCAAGCGTCGTCGTAAGCATATTCGAGCGTTCGAGAGAGCGACCAGTCATCGCCAAGCGTAGGCTCCTTCACATCATAGGGTACATAGCCCAGCTTCTTATAAAGCCCGATACCTCTATAGTCGTCTAAGTTGGCTGTCTTCACGCACTCTGCTAAAGCCTCCTCCTTGTTGATATTAGGCACACCTTTCAGAATAGCTTCAGCAATAACAGAAGCGGCATGATATCCAATCATCATATCCGTCTCCGACGACCACATATTCCAAATTGGCAAACGTCCGTTCTCCTTACTAAACGCAATGAGCGAATTGACCATATCGCTGGCACGTGTAGGCATTAGGATATCATAAAGCGGATGGGCAGCACGATAGGTATCCCACAACGAGCATGTCTCATAGTTGAACCACCCATTCGCCTTATGCAGCTGACGATCGGCACCAAGATAGCTGCCGTCAACATCGCAGAGCAACGTAGGCGCAGACATGGCGTGGTAGAGTGATGTATAGAAAACTGTTTCTTGCGACTGCGAACCTCCCTCTATCTCTATCCTACCCAATTCCTTGTTCCAGAGGCTTTCAGCCTGTCTTCTCACTGCATCGAAGTCGTCAGACACAGCTTCTGCCTGCAGGTTCTTTTGTGCTCCAGCAAGGCTTGTTGGCGAAAGAGCTGTTGTTACCACAAGTTTGTCAAAACCCTCTGAAGCAAACTTAAAGCGAGCAATGCAGCCTACTCCATCCCGATTATTCTTCAACGCTTTACTATCAATCTCTACAGATTTGATAGGTTGTGAGAAACGTGTTCTGAACCAAACGCGCTGATTGCGAGCCCAACCATCCGAGTAACGATAGCCTTCAATGGTGAAAGAGTCAACAACGCTTATCTTGCTGTCAACCGTTGCGTCCCAGTTCATCGCCTTGTTCAAATCTAAGATGACCATGCGTTCCTTGCCATCATTAGGGAATGTATAGCGCTGAACTCCACACCGGGGCGTTGCGGTTAGCTCTACGTTAATGTCATAGTCGGTTAGACGCACTTGGTAATATCCTGCATGTGCCGTTTCGTCCTTGTGAGAGAAGCGCGAGTGTATGCCCAACGGCTCTTCAGCCTCGTTGTACGGCAACGTTACGGGCATAAACGAGATATCATACAAATCGCCAGCACCCGTTCCTAACAAGTGAGTATGACTAAAACCGGCTATCGTACTATCTGGATAGAAATAACCAGCAATACGATCCCATCCGGGTAAACCGTTGTCTGGACTTAGCTGCACCATTCCGAAAGGCACCTGTGCTCCAGGATAAGTATTACCTGTATAGTCGGTACCTATAAGCGTATTCACTTTTGAAGCATAATCCTTGGCATACGTAGTGGTATGTAAGGTACAAGCCGCCAAACAAATAATAGAAATTAATGTATTTCTCATCATTATAAAATATGAAGATTTGAATTGAAAAGATGAAAGATAAAAATAAAGTCCACTTAAGGAATGTCCCATTTGGCCATATCTTTAAGTGGACTTATCTATTATTATATATTCAAATTAGCAACTTCCGAGGAAGCAGTGTTATAATTAGTCAAGGTGAAGCGACTTCTTGATAGCTTCAATCTTATCGTCGGCAGCCTTGCTGCAACGCTCGTAGCAACCAGCGCACTTGAACGACGGATCCTTAACCTCAAGATAGAACTTAATCTTAGGCTCTGTACCTGATGGGCGAACGCTCACCTTTGTATTGTCATCGCAGAACCACTGGAGAACGTTGCTTGTAGTTGGCATGTCGAGCTTCTCTACAGTGCCGTCAGCCTTTGTAGAAGTAAGAGCCTGATAGTCCTTCCAGAGAACCACCTTACTGCCGCCCAACTCCTGAGGAGGATTAGAACGGAAGTCCGCCATCATCTGCTTGATTTCATCAGCACCAGTCTTGCCAGGACGAACAACGTTGATTGTAAACTCCTTGCTGAAGCCATACTCCTGATAAATCTGCATCAAGAGGTCGTAGAGTGTCTTGCCCTGATCCTTAGCCCAAGCAGCGATTTCGCAGATGAGACAGATAGAAGCAGGAGCATCCTTATCACGAACCTTGTCGTAAGGCAGGAAGCCAAAGCTCTCCTCGCCGCCACCGATGTAGTCCTGCTTGCCCTCAGAGATAGCAATCTCACGTGCAATCCACTTGAAGCCAGTGTAGCAGTCGCGAAGCTCTACGTTGTTCTTCTTAGCGATTTCAGCTATCACCTCTGTTGTAACGATAGTCTTAACAAGGAAGTCTGTCGGCTTCAGCTTACCAAGCTTCTTCTTATTCTCAATGATGTAATAGCAGAACATCATGCAAGTCTGGTTACCATTGATAATCATCCATTCGCCCTTATCATCACGGCAAACGATAGCAAGACGGTCTGCATCGGGGTCAGTAGCAACAACCAAGTCGGCATTGAGCTTTGTACCAAGCTTCATACCTAATGTCATTGCCTCAGCGTTCTCTGGGTTTGGAGAAACAACTGTCGGGAAGTTGCCGTCAACAACCATCTGCTCAGGAACGACATTGATGTTCTGGAAGCCCCAAGAGCGCAAGCAGAGAGGAACGATTACACGACCAGTGCCGTGCATTGCAGAATAAACGATGTTGAGATCCTTCTGGCGGTTGATAACATCCTGGTCAATCATTGCAGAATGAACAGCTGTCATATAGTCGTAGTCCATCTCGCCACCGATAATCTTGATCTTATCCCAGTTAGCTTCGAACTTGACGTCGTCAATAGTCACCTTGTTAACCTCGTCGATGATGCCCTTGTCGTGCGGAGCCAATACCTGAGCGCCATCGCTCCAATAAGCCTTATAGCCGTTGTATTCCTTCGGGTTGTGAGAAGCTGTGACGTTCACACCAGCCTTTGCACCGAGTTCACGGATAGCAAATGAAATCTCAGGTGTAGGACGGAGTCCCTCGAACAAATAAGCCTTAATGCCATTTGCAGAGAAGATAGCAGCAACAGTCTCAGCAAAGAGACGAGAATTGTTACGGCAGTCGTGACCTACAACAACAGAAAGGTTCTCCTCGCCTGGGAACGCCTTTAATATATAGTTAGCAAAGCCCTGTGTTGCCATGCCAACGATGTACTTGTTCATACGGTTTGTACCAGCACCCATAACGCCGCGCAGACCACCAGTACCAAACTCGAGGTTCTGATAGAAAGCATCGATAAGTGCAGACTTGTCCTCTGCCTCAAGCATAGCCTTCACCTCGTTACGTGTTTCCTCGTCGAAAGCAGGGGTAAGCCACTGCTGTGCTCTTTCCTCACACTGCTTTATGAGTTCTCTATTGTCTCCCATAATATAAATGTATGTTAACGTTGTTAATAATTTAAGTTTCTAATTAATATTACAAAGTTAGTTATAATAAATGAAACAATAGCCTTTCGCCACTTATTTTTCACTTAAATTATTCTAAAATCTTTGTCATATTCAGCTCCGTAATTCTGCCATCGGGATTAACCTTGGCATTAAAACGAAATCTTGTCTCGCTTGAACTGTTGTCTGTATGTTCCACTTTCTGCAACACAGAGAAGACAACAGTGTACTCATATTGCTGATCGCCTACTTCCTTTTTCGTTATGGCGTAATCCTCAAGCGACGCCCAATTCATCGAAGCCACGTCACTCTTGTAGATTTTGTGCATAAACGTAACTACGTCGCTGCGTGTGGCGTTTGCCTTTCCAAGAAACTTTGCAATCAGCGGACTGAATGAATTCATCAATCCATCTTCATCTCGGTTGTTTAGACTTTGGAACAATCCATCAAACACTGTTCCTACGAGTATTTTATCCTCTGGGGTCACCGTGTTTGCATTAAGCATTTTCATCTTATCTGTAGCTTCATCGAAGTGCTCACCATCAGGATGCTGCTCCAAATAGAGTTGTACAGCCTCAAGGGTGTTCGCCGCATCAGCCCTTGACCAATCAATAGAATCAATCTTGTGTTGCGCAACTTGGCAGAACGGAGAGTTTGGATGTTGCTCGATGTATCGTTGGAAGTCGCTTTTTGAACCACTAACAACAACATTAGTCCAATCGCGGTCAAGCTGTGCAAAATATTCCAAATGTGCAGAAATAGAATCGCGATGAGCTTCAGGCGCATCTGTGTATGTATTCAGATAGTTTTGCAACACTTGTGGGTCGTTGCTCGAAAGGGCGAACTCATACGCAGACTCCTCCTTATCGCTTTGAGCATTTCTATAGAAAGCGTATAAAACAGCACCCAGAACCACTACAACCAATGACACAACTGCTATTACAATGCGATTATTGCGTGAGCCCGAAGCCTTTTGATTGACTTTACAATCACTCTCGTCTCCACACATTGTAGTATTATCTACTGTGGTTTTATGATGGCATTGTGGACATTCCGCATTGCTATTAAAATACGTAAACCCACATTGCGAGCAAGTTGTAACATGTCCTGCAATAGGTACTCCACATGAAGGACAGACTGGGGCTTTGTCACTAATTTCCTGATTACACTCAGGACACTTAATTATTGCCATGATTTTAAATTAATTATATTATCCTATTAAAAACTTTCACCTACTGATGTAGCTGTCATATTTATATACTTTTCAATCTCAACGTCTTTGGTATTTAAGTTCGCGCAAACTATGCCTACCCATAAAGCGACTTTTATCTACATAACCCTTAATGCCATCGATGTATCCCTTACCAGTATACTGCCATAACATATAGTCTTTATCATCTGCCAATATCGGTTCTTTTTCAGAGTATTGCGCAATCATCAGCTTGTAGTCATCTAACACTCCTACAAGATATTTGTTATAGAAATTGGTACCTGTGTACACAAGAGGTTTCTGATGATAAGCCTCTTCTACCATAACAAGAAACTTCGCAACAGAATCGCGGAATGCCTCAGTGCTCATCCCTTGTTTTACTTCGATATCTATCATCGGTATCAAATCTTGTTGACTGGGACGGCACTGGGTCTTAAAGTTTTCTAACTGCTTTGAGAGTTCGGTCTTTGGTCTGAAAAAATGATACGACCCTACCTTCAAGCCGTACTTATGTGCTAAATCAATATTCTGCTCGTACATATGATCTATACGATCACCACCTTCAGTAGCCTTTAGATAGACATAAGCCATTTTTGTATTATTGCCTATTGCTTCCCAAAACACCTCGCCTTGATAATGACTCAAATCGATACCATGCACATGTGCACAGGTGTCTTCGCATTGCACAAGATTGCCTTGAGAAAATACGGGGCAAGAATAAAACAGTCCTAATATGATATATATATGTATGTAAAAAATCCTCTTCATAAATGCAAAGTTACTGCAAAATAGACAAAAAGGCAAAAAATCATTACATTTTTAAATTGTATTAATACAACGCAAAAAAGACCGTCCTTGTACGAAAGTGTACAAAAACGGTCTTTGCTATAAAATAATAATCGATTATTCTTCTTCCTCTGCCTCTGCTGCGTGTTCCTCAATAAGTTTCTGCTGCAAATCGTTCGGAACAAGCTCATAGCTTGCGAACTTCGTTGTGAACGAAGCACGACCACCTGTCAAGCTACTCAACGAGATAGAATAGTTGCTGAGCTCCTTCAATGGTATTTTAGCCTGAAGTTTCTGATAGCCAGCCTCACTATCCATACCCATAATGAGCGCGCGACGACCCTGAAGATCAGACATCACGTCACCCATATAGTCGCTCGGTACGTAAACCTCGAGATCGTAAATAGGCTCCAAGATCTTCGGACCAGCCTCCTTAAACGCTGCCGAGAATGCATTGCGTGCTGCCAGCATGAACGAAAGCTCATTAGAGTCAACTGGGTGCATCTTTCCATCATAAACGATAACACGCACATCACGTGCATAGCTACCAGTCAATGGTCCGTGCTCCATGCGCTCCATAATACCCTTGAGGATAGCAGGCATAAAACGTGCGTCGATGGCACCACCTACAACGGAGTTGATGAATACGAGTTTGCCGCCCCATTCCAAGTTAATCTCTTCGCGACCCTTGATATTAATCTTAAACTCCTGTCCGTTAATCTTGTATGATGTAGGATCGGGCATTCCTTCTGCATACGGTTCAACGATGAGGTGTACCTCACCAAACTGACCTGCACCACCCGACTGCTTCTTATGACGATACTCAGCGCGTGACATCTTTGTGATAGTCTCACGATAAGGTATGCGTGTCGGTTCAAACTTGATAGCGAGCTTCTCATTGTTCTCAAGACGCCACTTCAACGTGCGGAGGTGGAATTCGCCCTGACCACGTACGATAGTCTGACGCAACTCCTTGCTCTGCTCGACGAGCCATGTCGGATCCTCCTGATGCATACGCAGCAATGCCGACATAAGTTTTTCTGTTTCTGCTGTGTTGACAGCCTTGATTGCACGTGAGAACTTAGGGTTAGGATATTTGATAAAGTCAAAGCGCCATTCGCAATCTTTACCATTGAGGGTGTTTCCTGTCTTTACATCTTTCAACTTAACTGTGCAACCGATATCGCCGGCAACGAGTTCGTCCACTGGTATTCTGTTCGCACCAGCGCAAGCGAATATCTGACCGATACGCTCCTTTGAGCCACGATCAGCGTTTGTCAAGTCATCACCCGACTTAATCTTACCGCTCATAACCTTGAAGTAGCTTACCTCACCAATATGCGGTTCCAAACCTGTCTTGAAGAAATAAACAGACTCCGGTCCGTTTGAATCAGGGACGATTTCCTCGCCACGTGTATTGTGAAGCTTCGGCATTTCGCTTACGAAAGGTACTACGTTGCCCAAGAACTCCATCAAACGACGAACGCCCATATCCTTGCCTGCACAAACGCAGAACACGGGGAATATAGAACGTGTAACGAGTCCCTTGCGGATGCCTTCGCGCAGTTCGTCCTCAGAAAGAGCTCCTTCCTCAAAGAACTTCTCCATCAATGTCTCGTCGTTCTCGGCTGCTGCCTCAACAAGAATCTTATGGAGTTCCATTGCCTTATCCATTTCTTCTGCAGGGATGTCAACGATAGTAGGCATACCACCTTCTGGTCCCCATGTGTACATCTTCATCAAGAGCACATCAACGATAGCATTAAAGCCTGCACCTGTGCTTACCGGATACTGAATCTGAACACACTTAGAGCCGTAGATAGCATTCATGTTTACCATGACATTGTCGAAGTCGCACTTATCAGAATCCAACTGGTTGATAAGGAAAATGACTGGCTTATGTAGTTTCTCAGTATAACGGAAATTGTTCTGTGTACCAACCTCAGGACCATACTGACCGTTAATAAGGATAACAGCCTGATCGGTTACGTTGAGAGCTGTGATTGCACCACCGATAAAGTCGTCAGAACCCGGGCAATCGATAATGTTGAGTTTCTTGTTGTTCCACTCTACATGGAACACGGTTGGGAACACCGAGTAACCATACTCATGTTCTACCGGAAAGTAGTCGCTCACCGTGTTTTTTGCTTCCACCGTACCACGGCGCTTAATAATACCACTACCATAAATCATAGACTCGGCAAGGGTGGTCTTGCCGCTACCCGCACTGCCTAAAAGGGCAATGTTCTTAATCTCATTTGTTTGATAGACCCTCATATTCTTCAGGTTTTAAATGGTTAATAATAAATTCAGGCGGATTGACTTTGGGGCGGGTGTCTATCCGTCTACTAAATTATATATTTATATGGTATTTCCAAAAGAATTACATAAAAACTAATCAAAATTTTAAACTTATTAGTAAATTTGTAGCCATAAAACATGGTGTGGCACTATGTACACCTTATTATATAGTGAATGAAAGCAGGAATATACGTACATATACCATTTTGCGAGAGCCGTTGCATCTACTGCGGCTTTTATAGTACAACGGCAAAAGACTGGCGTACTCGCTACGTAGACGCACTTTTGAAGGAGATGCGTATGCGCAGCGATGAGTTACGCAGCCTTTATCCTGACAACGAATGTACGATTGATACTGTTTACATTGGCGGCGGAACACCTTCTACACTCTCCACTGAAGACATCGCACGCATCATAAACACTATAAAAGAGGTTTATCCTTGCACTACACGCGAGATAACGATGGAGATGAATCCCGACGATGTTACGCCCGAACTCATCACCTCGGTACGTACTCTTGGCGTGAACCGCATCAGTCTTGGCGTGCAGACCTTCAGCGACGAACGCCTGCGCTTCATCCGTCGTCGCCACAACGCTGCGCAAGCCGTAAAAGCCGTTGAGACAATCCGGCGTGTAGGCATCGAGAACATTAGCATCGACCTTATGTTCGGTTTCCCCGATGAAACATTAGACGATTGGCAGAACGACTTGAACACAGCCTTGAAACTACATCCCAATCATATTTCCGCATATAGTCTGATGTACGAAGAGGGCACCCCACTCTATCTGCTGCTTCAAAACGGCAAGGTCAAACAGACCGATGATGACACTTGTCTCGCTATGTACACCATGCTTATGGACACACTTTCAGCCAATGGTTACGAACATTACGAAATAAGCAACTTCTGCTTACCTGGCTATCGCGCCATACACAACAGTAGTTATTGGAACGATACACCATATTTAGGATTTGGAGCAGCTGCTCACTCGTATAACTTACTGACACGCAGTTGGAACGTTGCAGACATTAAAGAATATGTTGACACCATAAAACGTGGCAAATTGCCGTCTGATAGCGAGCACATTGACGATGACACTCACTACGACGACATCATTACAACTGCCATGCGAACCCACGACGGCGTAGACTTGAAACGCCTGAAACCTGAGTATCGCGACTATGCTCTGCGCTCTGCAAAGAGCGATATCGACAGCGGACTTCTCGAGCTCACCGATGGCCATCTGCGACTCACACGCAAAGGGCTTTTTGTGAGCGACATGGTGATGAGCAACCTTATGAAAGTCTGAGAAAAGTAAAAAGGTAAAAAAGTAAAAGAGTAAAAAGGGCTTTTAAAGGTAAAAGAGTAAAAAAGTAAAAGGACATATAAATCACACATTAATTATAATCAACAAACAAGAACATGGAAAAGAAACTTCGCACCGCTTCACTTTGTGTGCAGGGCGGTTACAAGCCAAAGAATGGCGAACCTATTGAGGTACCAATCATACAGAGTACTACATTCAAGTACGACAATTCAGAGGAAATGGCTATGCTCTTCGACCTCAAGAAGGAGGGCTATTTCTACACACGTTTGCAGAACCCGACCAACGACGCTGTGGCCAATAAGATTGCACAGCTCGAAGGTGGCGTAGGCGCAGTGCTCACCAGTTCTGGTCAGGCAGCCAACTTCTACGCTGTGTTCAACATCTGCGAGGCTGGCGACCACATCGTAACATCTAACGAGATTTATGGCGGAACATACAACCTCTTCGGCGTTACACTGAAGAAGCTCGGAATCGAGTGTACTTACGTTAATCCGAACGCTTCTGAGGAGGAGATACAGAAGGCATTCCGCCCGAACACAAAGGTAGTGTTCGGCGAGACTATCAGCAACCCTGGTTGCGCTGTGCTCGACATCGAGAAATTTGCACGCATCGCCCACAAGAACGGTGTGCCTCTCATTGTCGACAACACCTTCGCCACACCTATCAACTGCCGCCCGTTTGAGTGGGGCGCAGACATCGTCACACATAGCACTACCAAGTACATGGACGGCACAGCGAGCCAGGTTGGCGGCGTGGTTGTAGACAGCGGCAACTTCGACTGGATGGCTAACGCCGAGAAGTTCCCCGGCCTTTGCACACCCGACGAGAGCTACCACGGACTCACCTACGTCAAGGCGTTCGGCAAGATGGGCTACATCACAAAACTCGTGGCTCAGCTCATGCGCGACCTCGGTTCTATCCCTGCTCCGATGAACTCGTTCATCCTCAACCTCGGCTTGCAGTCGCTCCACCTGCGCATGAAGCAGCACTGCGAGAACGCACAGCGCGTTGCCGAGTTCCTTAAAGCCGACGAGCGTGTGGCTTGGGTACACTACTGCGGTCTGCCGGGCGACGAGTATTACGAACTCGCACAGAAGTATCTGCCAAACGGCTCTTGTGGCGTAATCGCCTTCGGACTGAAGGGCGACCGCGAGACTGCTATCCGCTTCATGGACTCGCTCGACATGATTAACATCGTGACCCACGTGGCTGACGCTCGCACCTGCGTACTCCACCCTGCAAGCCACACCCACCGCCAGCTCTCCGAAGAGCAGTTGCGCGAGGCTGGCATCGCGCCCGACCTTATCCGTCTCTCTGTAGGCATTGAGGACCCTGAGGACATCCTCGACGATATCAAGCAGGCTCTCAACAAGATGTAAACCAATATGAGCATGACAAACAACGAAGACAAGGAGCAGCTTTTCCGCGATGACCTCCATCAGTTTCTACTCTCTGTAGACATGATTGACGAGCGTCTGCCGGAAGCTCCCGACCTCGAAGAGTTGTGGCAGCCAATAGCTCAGAGCTACATGCCCGATGCCATACGCGAGTTCAACGGTGAATATCCGCGTGTGGCGTTCGGCTGGATAATGTACGTGGGCATGGCGCTCGCAAAGTATTGGGACGTGGAATGGTCTACCTACTCGAAGGTGGTCGACCTCTACGCCTATCTGCGCGACCGCATCGACTTCGACCACATGGACGACTATATCTGCGAGAAGGTGCTGTGCCTCGATGCCAAAGAGCACGAAGTGGTGAACAACGTGGTGGGCGAATGCGCTGCACGCACCTACAACAAGCTCTGCCGTATGCGCCTTGAGGCTGGCTCAAAGGAGGCGTTCCGCACCTTTGTAGCGGCGCTGCACCAGATGTATCTGATGGGCATTGCCGTAGAGTTGCGCAGCCTTGGCTATCACATGACAAAAGTACAATAGCATGACTGACAAGGAATTTGAGACTTATTGGAAAGAAAACCGCATGACGATACTCGAGAAAAACGACGAGTATCGCCATGCGAAAGAGAATTTCAAGATACACTCCGGTGCCGACCTCATTCTGTTTGGCATACCCGTAGTGGCAGGCATAGTGTCTATAAACAACGTGCCGCTGCAGAACGAGCTACTCAAATGGATTGTGAGTGCGGTTATCACCATTGTATGCTTCGCCCTCAGCGTGTGGGTGAAAAGCCTGATAACCGGCACGGTGTCGCCCGACGAAGTGGAACAACGCCTCAAGGAGGCAAAGAGACGCGAGTTGGTGGAATAGGTTTACTTTCCACCACCTTCTGCGCTCTTAACGTCGTCGTTAGAGATAGATCGCACCACCTTCTTAACGCCCGACGACAATTCGCCAATGCGCCAGCTCACGTTTATGCCGACGCGCCACGGATTATACGACGAGTCGCTACGCGTTATGAAGTTCGCGCCTGTGACCGTCGATTTATAATGGCGCTTTGCATCAAAGAAATTACTTGCATACAAGTTGAAGTTGAGCCTATCCTTGAGGAACGACTTCTGCACATTCAAGTTATAGTTGTATATGCCCTCCGTCTTCGATTGAAGATTGGGGTTGCTCGTACAACAATAGAAACCAACATTCACTCTCCAACTCTTAGGCAGCGTCTGCTGCACGCCTACGTATGCCGAACCATAATAGCCATAGTTGTGCAACTGCTGACGGTCGTTGTAGTCGGAATAGTCGCCCCAGAGGTTCATGGTCAGACGTGTGTTCTTGAAGATGTTCCAATTGACATAACTCGACAACGACGCGGTCTGTGTGCGTCCGATGTTCCGGTACGTGGTGTAGCTGACGAGCTTGCCCGTCGGATTCTTCACACTCTCAATAGTGTTATCCTCCACAAGCGACGTAACGCTCGATATGCTGTTGTTGGTGAAGCTATAGCGCATGGTGCAGCTCACGGAGAACTTAGCAGCAAAGTAGCTGTAGGTCAATTGCACGTTGTGGTTCTTCTCGCTCACAAGGTTCGGATTGCCTTGTCGCAGGCTCTCAGGATTCTTCTGGTCAAGATACGGATTGAGCGACCAGATGCCGGGGCGGTAGATACGCATATTGTAGCCGAATCGCATACTGTTCTCGTCGTTTATGCGGTAGCCCACGCTTGCCGACGGCACCACATCATCGAACCCCATAGAGAAGTTCTCGCCCTCGCCCAACTCATACTTTATCTTCTGGAACGTATGTTCATAGCGTGCACCGAGTCGTCCCAACAGATTTCCTGCCTTCAAGCCGTAGCCCACGTAAGCGGCGAGTATGTCGTTCTCGTGGCGGTAGTGCGACGAATATTGTTCGTCGAACGTATATTCGCCGTCGGTTCCGTTCGGACGTACATAGCGGTCGTCGTCCGAACGGTTGTCGCGCAATATGTATTTTGCACCTACCTCCACGTTATGCGCCTTGCCGATAGGCGTAGTATAGTCTACCTGCAACGTGTGCTCCATGCTTCGTCCGTTGCTTTCGGTATGCTCGTCAGACAGGCGCTTCACGAACGGCAGCCACTCGTCGGTAGCTTCTGCCACATCGTAAGACGAATAGTTGTCGCCGCCATTGGTGCCTCCGCTTATCTTGTATGAGAACGTAAGCATACGACCCTTCTGCTTGAAGAGGCGCTGATAGTCGATGTTGCCGTAGAGGTAGGTATTGTCTGAGACACCGCGTCCGCCGTAGCTATACGAATAGAGCGTTGCGCCCGACAGCGGCGCAGTGGCGTTGCTTCTTGACAGGCTGTGCGAATGTGACCGATTAGTCCAGATGCCGAACGAGGCTGTTAGGAGTCGCAGCGAGTCCACATCGTAGCTCGCCTCGAAGTTGCCCGAGTGCGAGTGGTTATACGAACGGCTGTTGCCCGTCTGATAGCGGTTGGAAGCAGAAGGCGTTGCTGGGTCGCCCGTGAACAGACTGCTATAGCTGTTGCGCATATTGCGTCCGTCGTAGTAGTTGTACGAGTAGGTTCCGCTGACGGTGAGCTTACCCTGCTTCATCGTAGCATACATGCCCGCATCAACATCGGCATTCGACACTCCGCCGTTAGTAGTCACGGTGTAGCCCTCAATGCCTTTGCCTACAGTCACGATGTTTAGGATGCCACCCACGCCCTCCGCGTCGTACTTCGGTCCGGGGTTGGTTATCACCTCTATCTTCTTTATCGACGACGCCGGCATGCTCTTCAGCACCTCCTTCGGGTTCTTCGACATCATGTTGTTGGGGCGTCCGTTGACGTACACCTTGAAGCCCGCGCTGCCGTTCACCTTTATATTGCTGTCGCCGTCTACCGTCACCATCGGCACCTTGCGCAGCATCTCCAGAATGTTGTTGGTCTTCGAGTCGGGGTCTTCCTCTATGTCGTAAGTTATCTTGTCGATATCAGCCTTCACGAGCGGCTTCTGCGCCACAATCTCTACGGCGCCCAGCACGTGCGAAGCCTCCTTTATATATAATGTGTCGAGCGAGACCACGGGGTTGCTCTCAGACACGGCAAAGTTGCGCACGACGGGCTGCTTGCCCATTGCGTTTACATAGAGGCGATAGCTGCCCGCCTTCTTCAGAGTCATGTTGAACGTGCCGTCGGCTTCTGTCACAGCGAGTGCGGCGGTAGACGTTGAGTCGGCTTGCGATGTGATTTTCATAGTGGCGTACTGCTCGCCTTCTTTCGTCGTAGCGTCGGCAACCACGCCCTTCACCACGAAACGCTTTGCTGTCTGGGCGCTTGCTTCAGTGGCGAAAGACAAGAGCGGAGCTACAAGTGCTGCAGTCAATAGATAATGGCTCTTGAAAAAAGTCATAATACATCATTATTACTTGGTTCATAAATACGTTAAAAACGCAGAGGACTTTCGTCGCTCTGCGTACTTGAGAATACAAAGTTAAGTGTTATGAATAAATCAAGAGTTATTGCGTATGTTTTTTAACTATTTTTTACTAACGGCGACTTCCGAACGGGTGCTTCTTATACCGGTCGTCATCATCGTGTTTACGATACTTGTAGTGCTTATGGTGCTTGTCGTGCTTATGGCGCTTATAATGTTTGTCATGCTTGTGGTGCTTGTAACATTTGTCATGCTTGTAACACTTATGGTGCTTGCAGTGCTTCGACTCGTGCACGACAACCACTCTTTCAGGATACCTGGTGTAGATGTTGTGTACGTAGGTGTTGCCGCGCCAGCTTATAGGCTGGTAGAAGTAGTAAGCCTCGCGGTAGCGTCTCCACTGGCTGTCGCTCATCATGCGGCGCAACTCCTTGTTGCGGTACTTCCACGCCCTGCCGTTTAAGTCGTGATAGCTGTTGATAGCGTCGAGATAGTCGAGGTTGAGACGCATGATGTTGTTGCGCTGCTCGTTGGAGAGTCCAAGCTCAAGCACCATCTTGTCGGTTATGAAACGAGCCTCTACCTGAATATTGGCGAGTCGCTGTGCGCTTGCAGAGAGTGCCGCTACGATAGCTACGGCGAGTGTCAATACTAATCTTTTCATAATCGTAAACTATTAAATTATTAACTATTGTTTTTTCGTTGTTGCAAAATTACGTCAAAGAAAACATAAAAGCAAGGGATTTTTCATATAAGAGCGTAGGATTTACCCTATAAGTGCTTAGTGTTTTCCCCCGAAGCACAAGAAAAGTCATCGTGCAGCGAACGCAATCTGATTGGACGGCGGACGCAATCCGGTCGGGTGGCGAACGCAATCTGATCGGGCGGCGGACGGAAACCGATCGGGCGGCGGACGGAATCTGATCGGGTGGCGGACGGAAACCGATTGGGTGGCGGACGGAGCACGATACAAGAAGCCGAAGAAACGACAAATAAACTTAATTATTTTACACAACAAAACAACAATGTATAAAAAACTTGCACGCATAAATTATTCTGTATAATTTCGCAGCAAGTTTCCCGAGCCTTGGTGCAAACGCTCCAAAAGGGCTGCAACCGGAGATCGATAATACACACATTATTATATATGAGAAAACTGATTATAACACTTATACTGGGCATTGCAATCGCACACAACACCACCGCACAGACACGCTCCGATCTGCGCGATAGTCTTTCGGCAGCGGTGCAGGTATTGGCGTTCCACCCCGACTCGCTTGAGCTACGCATGAAAAAGGCGGCTTGGAACATCGAACTGGAGCAATGGCGATACGCCCAAGAGGAGTACGACTTTGTGTTAAAATGCGACGAGAAGAACATCGCCGCGCTGTTCTACCGCGCATATGTGAACGAACGCCAGGGCAGATACAAATTTGCACGCCTCGACTACGAGAACCTGCTACGCCTCGTGCCCGGACATTTTGAGGCCATGCTTGGGCTTGCGCTACTCAACCAGAAGGACAACCGACCGACTGAAGCACTCAACCAGATAAACATGCTGGTAGCGCAGCACCCAAACAACGCCGTGGCATACGCAGCGCGTGGCGGAATAGAGATGGAACGCAAGATGTACACACCGGCAGAGTTCGACTTTTCGCGCGCAATAGAACTGCAACCTACAAACACCGACTACCGCCTAAACCGCGCAAACATACGCCTTCTGACCAACCGAAAGAAGGAGGCACGTGAGGACTTGGACGCTATGGTGCGCCTCGGAGTGCCACGCGCAAACCTTAACGAATGGTACAAAAAGTGCAGATAAAGCGGTGTTCGCTTTGCCATTTACACAAATTGTTGTAATTTTGCCCGATATTTGAAATACAACAACATTTAGAAATGGCAGAATATTTAAGTTCAAGTAAAAAGAAAGTAACTGCACCCCTGTTTTTTGAAATGAAGAAATGTGGTGAGAAAATCTCATGGCTCACAGCCTACGATTACACCACTGCATCCCTCCTCGACCAAGCAGGTATCGACACCATACTTGTAGGCGACTCTGCATCGAACGTGATGCACGGCAACGCCACGACACTCCCCATCACCGTTGACGAGATGATTTTCCACGCTCGCGCCGTGGCTCGCGCCGCAGAACACGCCTTCGTAGTGTGCGATATGCCCTTCGGTAGCTACCAGATTTCAGAAGAAGACGGCATACGCAACGCAGTACGCATCATGAAAGAGGCGGGCGTAGACGGTGTGAAGCTCGAAGGCGGAGCAGAGATAGCCCCTATGGTCAGCAAGATTGTGGCTGCAGGCATCCCCGTATGCGGACACCTCGGACTAACACCGCAGAGCGTTCACCAGTTTGGTGGCTATGGCTTGCGCGCAAAGGAAGAAGCTGAAGCCGAGAAACTCATCGCTGATGCGAAGGCACTTGAGGCAGCTGGATGCTTCAGCATTGTACTTGAAAAGATACCTGCAAACCTTGCCGAGAAAGTAAGCGCAATCATAAAATGCCCGATTATTGGCATCGGAGCAGGCAATAAGTGCGACGGACAGGTGCTCGTATATGCCGATATGCTCGGCATGAACAAAGGTTTCAAGCCGAAGTTCTTGCGCCAGTACGCTGACCTTCACTCTATCATAACCGACGCCGTAGGCAAATATGTAGCAGACGTAAAGTCGTCGGACTTCCCTAACGAGAACGAGTCATACTAAGACATGGACACTCAATACACACCCACTTACAACCGATTGTGGAACCGCGAATTCACGCTGCTCACAATAGCCGAGCTATTGTTGTGCATATCGTGCTACATGACAATACCGCTACTACCGTTCCGCCTCACAACTGAGGAGCACGCAAGTAGTTGTTTGGCAAGTTATACAATCGTCACTTTCATTATAGGAGTCTGTATATCAGGCTTTTTCGGCAGTTGGCTAATACAAAACTACCGACGTAACAAGGTGTTCCTCGTATCGGCAATATGCCTCGGTGCTACAATTCTCGGACTCTCTGCTTTTGAATTTCAAGAGCAACCGATAGTGCGCGAGATAGAAGAATACACACTATTAGCAATCTGCTTCGCAAGCGGAGCTGTTTTCGGCACAGCCAAGCGTGTGCTCTCGTGTACGCTCCTGATAGACAAAACAGAATCGTGTCATCGCACCGATGCCAACTACACGGCTATATGGATAGCACGCCTAACGGTGATAATAGGTCCGATACTCGCCTTACTATTGCGCGAAGAGTTACGTGGCTCACTGTTCTACGTCGTTGGAGCAGCCATGTCGCTCGCTTCAGCCGTGCTCGTGATGTGCGTAAAGTTCCCATTCCGTGCACCAGAAGAAGGTGTGCATTTAGTTTCTATCGACCGTTTCTTCTTGCCACGTGGCGCAACAATAGCACTTGTGATAGCACTTATCACCGCCTCGCTCGGCATAATGATGACCACACGCCTAACGATAGAGTTCTGCACATCGGTGATGGTAGGCTTCTTCTTGGCAGCATGTGCACTACACATACCAGCCATAAAGAACGCGCGCTTCGCTTCTGCCGTAGGAAACGCATTGGCGATAATAGCTATTCTCACAATGTTCGCACATGACGACATTCTGGACAGCACCCTAAAACCCATGCTCTTCGGCTTCGGCATAGCACTCAGCTCGTCAGAGCAACTCTACAAACTGCTCGGTAGCAGCGACCACTGTCAACGCTCTACAGCCGAAAGCACCTACTTCCTCTCAAGCGACGGAGGATTATTCCTCGGCATTGCAGCCGGATGGCAGCTAACAACAGCCGTGAAATCAGCCGAAGAAATAGCATTGGGACTACTCATCGTAGCAACGATAATATGCTCGCTAAACGTGCTCATAAAGAAAAAGCAAGCAAAACATCATGCATAATAATTTTAAAAAAGGAGGTACAATATGATTATCGATTTTGAAAAAACAGAAGAAAAGGTAGTCGAGAACTTCAAAGGTGGCAACGGCACACTTATCATGCGCGCTGCCGACGATGGTAAAGTGAAGATAATGCGTGACACACTGACAGCTGGCAGCTCGATTGGTATGCACACACACGAAAGCAACTGCGAGGTGATGTATATAACAAAAGGTGAAATCACCTTCGTATGCGACGGAACAGAAGAGACCGTGCACGCCGGAGAGGTTCACTACTGCCCATGCGGACACACCCACAGCGCAGAAAACCGCACAGCTGAAGATGCCGAATTCTTCGCCATTGTGCCCGAAACGAAGTTGTAGTTTTCGACAATTAGCCCTACCACGCCCACCATACGATGCTTAACAACGTGAAAATTAATGAGTTCGGAGGGCAAATATTGTAATATAACACAAAAAGTTACTAAGAAATTTTCGTATAACACGAAAAACTTGTATCTTTGCACGTCCTTAAGAAAAGGTAATAACAAAAGAAATAATAATATAATACATTCAAATGACTAAAGCAGATATCATCAACAAGATTGCAGAAAGCACCGGATTACAGAAAAAAGACGTATCAGTAGTCGTAGAAAGCTTCATGGAAAATATCAAAAACAGTTTGTTGACAGAGAAAGAGAATGTGTACCTGCGTGGATTTGGAAGTTTCATCGTTAAGCATCGCGCCGCTAAAACAGCAAGAAACATACTCAAGAAGACAACAATGAAAATCGGCGCACACGACCAGCCAAGCTTCAAACCGGCGAAGTGCTTCATTGAGGAGATGAAGAACGCCACAATGGAGAAGTAAGGATTGACCCACATTCATTTGAACAAAAAGAGAATATATCATTAATATTAATATTAAACAATAAAAATTTAAAGCTATGCCAAACGGAAAGAAAAAAAAGGGACACAAGATGGCTACTCACAAGCGTAAAAAGAGATTACGCAAGAACAGACATAAGAGCAAGTAAGAAAGCCTGCCCATAAGGGTCAGTTCCGATATGGGGGCGCGTCAAAAACCCATTGCATCAGCAATAATTTTGATGCGCCCCCATGCTTTTATATCATTA
This sequence comes from Prevotella sp., assembly GCA_052272805.1. Classification (GTDB taxonomy): domain Bacteria; phylum Bacteroidota; class Bacteroidia; order Bacteroidales; family Bacteroidaceae; genus Prevotella. The sequence goes on from DAVZJL010000010.1 coordinate 33,178, forward strand.
TTTAAAGAAAGTTCCTAAATTAGAAAAACAAAAGAGAAATGACCAGCGAAGTTGTAATCGATGTACAACAGAATGAAATCTCTATCGCGTTGCTTGAAGACAAGCGACTCGTGGAATATCAGACTGAGCCAAGGTCTGTTTCATTCTCTGTTGGAAACATCTATGTTGCAAAAGTAAAGAAGCTCATGCCTGGACTGAACGCAAGTTTTGTTGACGTGGGCTACGAACGTGATGCCTTTCTCCATTATCTTGATTTAGGCAACCAATTCAATTCTTACGAAAAGTACCTCAGACAGGTACAAAGTGACAGAAAGAAACTTTATCCTTTTGCCAAGGCTACAAAGCAGCCCGACCTCAGAAAGGACGGAAGCGTACAGAGCACACTAACAGTAGGACAAGAGGTATTGGTTCAGATTGTGAAAGAACCGATATCAACAAAGGGTCCACGACTCACGGGCGAACTTAGCTTCGCAGGACGCTACTTAGTACTCATGCCTTTCGGCGATAAAGTTTCGGTATCGACAAAAATCAAAAGCGGAGAAGAGCGCGCACGACTAAAGCAACTCATCAATAGCATCAAGCCAAAGAATTGCGGTGTTATCGTGAGAACGGTAGCTGAGGGTAAACGCGTAGCAGAGCTGGATGCAGAACTCAAAGTTCTGACAAAAAGATGGGAGGACGCACTCATAAAGGTGCAGAAAACCCAAAAACGTCCACAGTTGATTTTCGAAGAGACAGGTAGAGCTGTAGCCCTATTAAGAGATTTGTTCAATCCAACCTACGAAAACATATACGTCAATGACGAAAATGTTTTCCATGAAGTAAAAAACTATGTTTCACTCATCGCCCCAGAGAAAGCAAACATCGTTAAGTTATACACAGGAACAGTTCCCATCTTCGACAATTTCAACATCACGAAGCAAATTAAATCCAGCTTCGGCAAAACCGTCAACTACAAACATGGTGCTTACCTGATTATTGAACACACAGAAGCACTGCACGTTGTAGACGTGAATAGCGGCAACCGCTCACATTCGGACAACGGTCAAGAAGCAAATGCTCTCGACGTAAACCTCGGAGCAGCCGATGAGTTGGCACGCCAACTGCGCCTGCGCGATATGGGAGGCATCATCGTGGTCGACTTTATCGACATGAACCTCGCCGAAGACCGCCAACTGCTCTACGAGCGTATGTGCAAAAACATGCAGAAAGACCGCGCCCGCCACAATATCCTACCCCTAAGTAAGTTCGGACTAATGCAGATTACGCGCCAACGTGTCCGTCCTGCTATGGATGTGAATGTGGAAGAGGTATGCCCCACCTGCTTCGGAAAGGGAAAGATTAAGTCGAGCATTATTTTCACCGACCAACTGGAAAGTAAGATTGACAGGCTTGTCAACAAGATTGGAATAAAGACATTCTATCTTCACGTACACCCATACGTGGCTGCTTACATCAACAAGGGATTCGTCTCGTTGAAGAGAAAGTGGCAGATGAAATACGGATTGGGCGTACATATCGTTCCGTCACAGAAACTTGCGTTCCTGCAGTACGAATTCTACGACAACAAACGCCAGTTTATCGATATGAAAGAAGAGATAGAAACAAAGTAGAAAAGAACGAAAAGTAACACCATAAGAAGAAAGGGTATGTAGCATTTCGCACAAAAAGCGAGACTATGTATCCTTTTTTCTTATAAAAGAGGCTATTATCTGCTGTTTAGAACGAAAATAAGCAGAAAAACATTTCGACATTCAAAATAAACTTAGTACCTTTGCAGTCGCTATTACGAGATAGTAGCATAATTCAAACCACAAATTAAAATTAAATTTTAAACAATGGCAACAAAAATCAGACTTCAGCGCGGCGGTCGTAAGAGCTACGCTTTTTATCGTATCGTAATCGCTGACGCAAGAGCGCCACGTGATGGTAGATTTACTGAGAAGATTGGTACTTACAACCCTAACACCAATCCTGCTACTGTAGATTTGGATTTCGACCGTGCACTCTATTGGGTAGAAACAGGCGCACAGCCAACAGCAACAGCTCACAACATCCTCAAGGGCGAGGGCGTTTATCTTATGAAGCACCTCCGCGGTGGCGTTAAGAAGGGCGCATTCGATGAGGCTACAGCACAGAAGAAGTTCGACGCATGGAAGGCAGACAAGCAGAAGGGCTTGGACACCGTACGCGAGAACGAGGCTAAGGCTAAGGCAGAGGCTGCTGCAAAGGAGCTTGAGGCAGAGAAGAAACTCAACGAGGCTATCGCTCAGAAGGTAGCTGAGAAGAAGGCTGCTGAGGCTGCTGCAAAGGCAGAAGCAGAGGCTGCTGCTAACGCAGAGGCTACAGAGGAAGCTCCAGCTGAGGCTTAATCAACGAAAATTCCGTCACAAGACACATATAAATCCCAAGAGCACCAGTTCTTGGGATTTATTGTTTTATAATCATACTGCTTCAACCACAACAACTACCCCACTCACATTCTTCCTAAAAATACAACTTATTGTGCAATAAATTCTTAATAAGAAAGAATTACATTAAAAAAACAAGCTCATAAATGGGGTAAAGCAAAGAAAACAAGCGTTTTCTGAGTTTTTTTTTGTAACTTTGCACTTGTGCTTATGCGTACACTTTGACGAACAAAACCATAAGTAACGCAAACTACGCACATATTAAATATCAAAGCATGGCAAAGAAAGTACTTTTTATCAATCAGGAGATTGCTCCGTATGTTCCCGAAACAGCACTCTCAATCATGGGAAGAGACCTTCCAACCAAAATGCAGGAAGAAGGTTTTGAAATTCGCACGTTCATGCCCAAATGGGGAAATATCAACGAGCGCAGAGGACAACTTCATGAGGTAATCCGCCTTTCAGGAATGAACCTTGTCATCGACGACACCGATCATCCGCTGATAATCAAGGTTGCGTCTATCCCACAAACACGCCTTCAGGTGTATTTCATCGATAACGACGACTACTTTATGAAGCGTAAGATGGCTCTTGACGAGAATGGTGAGGAATACGACGACAACGGCGAGAGAGCTATTTTCTTCGCACGTGGCGTACTGGAAACTGTAAAGAAACTCAGATGGTCATCAGAAATAATACATTGTCAGGGTTGGATGTCATATATCGTACCACTTTTCGTCAAAGTTGCATACAACGACGAACCGACCTTCACCGACACCAAAATTGTTACATCAATATTCAAGGATGGTTTGTCTAAGAACATCGGAGACAACTTCAAAAATTGCCTTGAGTTCAAAAACATCACAGTAGATAGTCTTAGTGACTACAAGGACGACTTCGATTTTATGGAGTTCTGCAAGTTGGCGATAGATAACAGCGATGCCATAATTGAAGCAGAAGAAAACGCCAATCCAGAATTGATGGCATATGCCGAGAGCAAGGGCCTGCCAATATTAAAATATCCAGGAGAAAACTATACTGAAGCTTACAGAGATTTCTACGAGAAGCTGTAGAGTGGAGAATTCAAATTAATCAATTTTGAATATGAAGCTAAAATATTTGGCAAGTCTCATGCTTGCCACCTTAATATTCACATCGTGTGACGATACCACTGGCGACATCGGCAGTGGTACGCTCATTGATGGTAGCGACAACTTGAATATTGTTACTGATACCTTTGAAGTAAAAACACGCTCAATTGTTGCAGACTCGGTTTTGGCAAGAACATACACCAGCTACATTGGTAAGGTGCGTGATCCGGAAACAGGTGCATACCTTAGTAGCGACTTTATGACACAGTTCTACATGCCCGAAGGTTTTGATTTCCCGAACAAGGATAGCATAAAGATTGCCAACAATGGACAAATCAAAGCAGACTCTTGCGACATACGCCTTTACTACAAGGAATTCTATGGAGACTCATTAGCACCTATGAAACTGACAGCTTACGAATTGTCTGCGCCCATCCCCGAAAAGGTCTACTATTCGAACTTTGACCCAAAGAAGGAGGGATTTGTGGACGAAAGCACTGCTGTCAATAAGGTTTACACGCTTACAGACCTAAATGTAGACGCATCTGTACGTAATGGTTCAGACTACATCAAGTCAATATGTATTCCGCTTAATGATTCGTTCGGTACAGAGCTTATCAATCAGTACTATGACCACAAAGAGGACTTTAAAGATGCCTATACCTTTATAAATAAGGTTACACCTGGCTTCTACTTTAAGACTCAAAGTGGACTTGGAGCTATGGCGCACATATATCTGAGCCAGTTGAATGTCTACTTCAGACACAAGACAACCACAACAAACTCAGACGGCACCAAACGAGATACAATCATTATATCTTCGGCTTCATTCCCTGGCACAGAGGAAGTATTGCAAACAACGAATATCATCAACGACAAAGCCGCTATTAAGCGACTCGCCGAAGAGGACACATGCACATACATCAAATCGCCTGCAGGCATATTCACCGAAATGACAGTCCCCGTAGACGACATATTACGAGGACATGAAAACGATACAATCAACACCGCAAAGGTCAGTTTGACACGTATCAACCCAATCGCAAATGGCGATTATGCGCTGAATGCACCTACTACGTTGCTGATGATTCCGAAGGCAGAGATGTATAGCTTCTTCGAGAATAAGCAGGTGGCAAACTATAAAACATCGTTCCTTGCTACATATAGCAGCACGACGAACCAGTACACCTTCAACAATATAGGTAGCTTAGTGCGCTATATGGGCGAAAATCGCTCAAAAGAAGACTGGAATAAGGTGGTGATAATACCAGTTACTGTTACAAGCAACACGTCGGGTGAACTAACAAACATAACCCACGATATGTCAATTGCAAGTACAAAACTGGTAGGCGGTAGTAACAATCGCAATGGAGCTATAAACATCACTGTCATCTATAGCAAATTTAAATAAACACGCCAATGGCAGACAATTTTCTTGAACGCCAACGACGCGACTACGAAGAGCGTAAGCAACAATGGCAGAAATCGACAAAGAAGGTTGCAAGCGTGTCTGAGATTTTAAGAAAGGCGCGTGAGAAATTCAATAACGACTAATTTGAACACTTATAAAAGCCGTTCCATCATATATGGAGCGGCTTTTTGTATTAAAAACTTTCGAAAAGTTTTGGTAGAGAATTTATTTTGCTTAACTTTGCGAAATAACTAATAACTTAATAAATTAATAAATTAATCTAACCGACAAAAAACTTTATGGCAACAGAAAAGAGAAATCTCCTTAAAGGAGACTTTAGCAAGAAAAACGCCCTACTCTTTGCTATAGCAGTTCTTGTAACAATTGTGTTATGGAATCTGCCGACAAGCAGTTTCGGAATCGAAGGTCTCACCGTTATCCAGCAACGCATTATTGCCGTGTTCGCATTGGCAACAATACTGTGGGTGACAGAAGCCATTTCGCCTTGGGCAACATCCGTGTCGCTCATCGGCTTACTGCTTTTCACAACATCAGACAATGCGTTCCACTTCTTCCGATCAGGCATTGAAAAAGAAGAACTGCTCGACCACAGCGCACTAATGGCTACATTCGCCGACCCTATCATCATCCTCTTCCTCGGTGGCTTCATACTTGCCATCGCAGCAACGAAGTCAGGACTTGATGTGCTCTTAGCACGTACATTGCTCAAACCTTTCGGCAATAAGAGCGAGAACGTACTCCTCGGCTTCATCCTCATCACAGGTGTATTCTCCATGTTCGTCAGCAACACCGCTACAGCAGCGATGATGCTCACCTTCCTTGCCCCCGTATTCAAGGCACTTCCCCCCGAAGGTAAAGGACGAGTTGCTTTGACACTCTCTATCCCCGTAGCTGCCAACATCGGTGGTATGGGCACTCCTATCGGCACACCTCCTAACGCTATCGCACTGAAATATTTGAACTCACCAACAGGTCTGAACCTTGGTATTGGCTTCGGCGAATGGATGATGTATATGCTTCCACTCACTGTGGTATTGCTTCTTATTGGTTGGTTCTTGTTGAAGAAGTTCTTCCCGTTCAAAAAGAAGACGATAGAGCTTGAGATTGAAGGCGAAGTGCAGCACAACTGGCGTACAATGGTAGTTGCCGGAACATTCATCGTAACAGTGTTGTTATGGATCTGCGACCGTTGGACCGGTGTTGGTGCAAACACCGTAGCCATGGTGCCAATCGTAGTTTTCGCTTTCACTGGTGTAATCAAGGCGCGCGACTTGGAGGAAATTAACTGGAGCGTTATCTGGATGGTAGCCGGTGGTTTCGCACTCGGACTTGCACTCAACGACTCTGGACTTGCAGAGAACGTAATCAAGAGCATCCCATTCAGCTCATGGTCACCAGTTGTTATCCTACTTGCATCAGGATTCATCTGCTATATTCTCTCAAACTTCATCTCCAACACCGCAACAGCAGCACTCCTCGTGCCAATCCTCGCTGTTGTATGTAAGGGTATGGGTGACTCGCTTGAGAGCATCGGCGGCACACCGACCGTACTTATCGGTATCGCAGTAGCAGCATCTGTAGCGATGACTCTGCCTATCTCTACACCTCCAAATGCTATCGCCCACTCTACCGGTTTGGTGAAGCAGAACGAGATGATGAAGATCGGTCTGACAATGGGTATCATCGGTTTGGTGCTCGGCTACTTACTACTCTTCTTCCTCGGCGAGATGCACGCATGGCAATAGTGTATGCATGATTATATATTGCGTGCAATAATATCATAAACCATATTATTGCACGCATAATAATATAAGGATATAAAAAAACAAATGCCTTTTTCACAGGAAACTCTCTACGCTATAGCGTTGACCCGCATTAGCTATTTCAACATTGCCACATGCTTACAACTATATCGGAAGCTTGGTTCGGCAACAGCTATCATGGAGAATCGCAATAACATCAAAGATATTATCAGCGATGCTTCTCCAAGATTAGTTCATGCACTAAGCGATGTTTCCGAAGCCTTGCATCGTGCAGAGGCTGAATTAGAATTTGATAACGCACATGCCATTCGTCCATTGACGATGGCATGTGACGATTATCCAGAACGCCTACGAGATTGCGACGATGCGCCTATTGTGCTTTTCTATCGCGGCAACGCTGACCTCAACCAGCGACGCATCGTGTCGGTTGTAGGCACACGCCATTGCACAGCATACGGTCAAGACATCCTTACAAAATTTTGCCAAGACCTAAAAGAGTTGTGTCCTGATGTGCTCATCGTAAGCGGATTAGCCTATGGGGTTGACATCTGCGCTCACAGAAACGCTCTGAGAAATAGTTTTGACACTATTGGCGTTTTGGCTCACGGTCTGGATATGTTATACCCCTCTGCCCACAGAGACACAGCTAAAGATATGCTCTCGCATGGCGGACTACTAACGGAGTTTCTTACAAACACGAACCCCGACAAGATGAATTTCGTAAGGCGAAACCGCATCGTGGCAGGCATAGCAGACGCTACTATTGTAGTGGAGAGTGCGGCACGTGGCGGAAGCCTCATCACTGCAGACATTGCACAAAGCTATGCTCGCGACGTATTCACCTTTCCGGGCAATGTAAACTCGATATATAGCGAAGGTTGCAACAACCTGATTAGAGACAATAAAGCAGCACTCATCACCTGCGCAGAGGACTTTGTTAAAGCAATGGGTTGGGAACAAGACAACCAAGTGAAGGAAGCACGAGCAAAAGGTATCGAACGCCAACTGTTCCCCGAACTGACCGCAGAAGAAACACGTATTGTCGAACTTCTTCAACGTAACAACGACTTGCAGCTGAATATCATCGCTGTACAAACAGGATTGCCGATTGGCAACATCTCTGCACTATTATTCAGCCTCGAATTGAAAGGGGTTATCAAGCTATATGCTGGAGGAGTTTACCATTTGCTGGGTTAATATTGGAAATTTTAGTTTAAAAATTTTGCACTTACTCCTATTTGTCGTAACTTTGCATTAAGCAGTAAGAAAAAGTATAACATAAAATAAACGCAAATGCCAGAAATTTCAACACGAGGACTTGAAATGCCCGAATCGCCGATTCGCAAATTAGCGCCTTTGGCAGTAGATGCCAAAAAACGTGGTGTGAAAGTCTATCACCTCAATATCGGACAACCCGACCTTCCTACTCCAGAAGTAGGACTTGACGCATTGAAGCACATCGACCGCAGTGTGCTCGAATACTCTCCGTCGCAAGGTTATTATTCATATCGCGAGAGACTGACCGGATATTATAAGCGTTTTAATATTAATGTATCGCCTGATGACATCATTATTACAGCAGGTGGTTCAGAGGCTGTACTCTTTGCATTCATGTCGTGTCTAAATCCGGGCGATGAAATTATTATTCCGGAACCAGCCTACGCCAACTATATGGCTTTTGCAATCTCGGCTGGCGCAAAAATTAGAACTATCGCAACAACAATAGAAGAAGGCTTCTCGTTGCCTAAGGTGGAGAAGTTTGAGGAACTCATCAACGAGCGCACACGTGCCATCTTGATTTGTAACCCAAACAATCCTACGGGCTATCTCTATACACGTCGCGAGATGAATCAGATTCGCGACTTGGTGAAGAAATACGACCTCTATCTGTTCTCAGATGAAGTCTATCGCGAATACATCTACACTGGTTCACCTTACATCTCTGCCTGCCACTTGGAAGGTATCGAAGATAATGTGATACTCATCGACTCTGTGTCGAAGCGTTATAGCGAGTGCGGCATCCGTATCGGAGCCTTGATTACAAAGAATTCGCAGGTACGTGCAGCCGTAATGAAGTTGTGTCAAGCACGTCTTTCTCCTCCACTCTTGGGTCAGATTGTAGCCAACGCATCGCTTGATGCGCCCGAAGACTACTACCGCGATGTTTACGAAGAGTACGTAGAGCGCCGTAAGTGCCTCATCGACGGACTAAACCGCATACCAGGTGTCTACTCACCCATTCCTATGGGAGCCTTCTACACAGTTGCAAAGTTGCCAGTAGACGATAGCGAGAAGTTCTGCCGTTGGTGTCTTGAAGAGTTCCAGTACGAAGGTGAGACCATTATGATGGCTCCTGCAGCTGGTTTCTACACCACACCAGGTGCTGGTATCAATCAAGTTCGCATCGCTTACGTACTGAAGAAAGATGACCTTGAGCGTGCCCTCATTGTCCTGCGCAAGGCATTGGAGGTATATCCTGGCAGAGTAGACAGCAACGATTAAAGCTATCGAAATATCAAGAATATTTAGATATCAATACTTTTAGGATATAGAGATTGAGGAGCTAAGAAGTTAAGCCAATGGTTTTACAGCAAATGCTACAAGTTATAACAACGGCTCAACTTCTTAGCTCCTTCTTTATTAACTACCAAACAAAAGATAATGAACTTTCCTCTTTTCGTAGCTCGACGCATATATTCAAACCAAATAAGCGACCGACAAAAGGTATCGAAGCCTGCTATCCGTATAGCTACAATGGGCGTAGCAATCGGATTGGCGGTGATGATTATCAGCGTGTGCGTTGTGCTTGGTTTTAAACATACTATACGTGACAAGGTAGTTGGCTTTGGCAGTCACATACAGGTTGCCAACTTCTATGCGCTACAATCGTCAGCCACAGACCAACCGATTATTATCAACGACTCATTAGTAAAAGTGCTTAAAGGCATTAACGGCGTGAGTCATGTGCAACGCTTCGCACTGAAGCAAGGCATCTTGAAGACCGATAACGACTTCTTAGGGGTTGTATTCAAAGGCGTAGACGAAGCCTTCGACACCACCTTCATACATAACAACATGGTTGAAGGCTACATACCACAGTTCTCAAGCGAGAAGAGCAGCAACAAGATACTCGTATCGAAGACGATGGCTGACAAGCTGCAGACAAAGTGTGGCGACCGCATCTTCGCCTACTTCATCGACCAAAACGGAGTGAGAGTACGTCGGTTCACCATCACTGGAGTTTATCAGACCAATCTCAGCCAATACGATAAGACAATCTGTTTCTGCGATTTATACACAGCCGTTAGACTGAACAACTTCAGTGAAGGACAAGTTTCGGGTGCCGAACTCACTGTGGCTGATTTTAGCAAACTCAAAGAGACGGAGGACATAATTGTACGCAAAGTGAACCGCACAATGGATAGCAATGGTGCCACCTACTCATCAAAGACAATACGCGAACTATCGCCTCAGATATTCTCGTGGCTCGACTTGCTTGATCTTAATGTGTGGATAATTCTCGCAATTATGACCGCCGTGGCAGTAGTAACAATGATTTCAGGACTTCTCATCATCATTCTTGAACGCACAACCATGATTGGCATACTCAAAGCACTCGGAGCCCGCAACAGAACTGTGCGCCATACCTTCCTTTGGTTTGCAGCATTCATCATAGGTAAAGGATTGCTTTGGGGCAATTTATTGGGTTTGGGACTTGTCATACTACAACACTTCACAGGTTTTGTTAAGCTCGACCCTGCTACCTATTACGTTGAAACCGTTCCCGTAGAAATCAACTGGCTCTTCATTGTCGCCCTTAACGTTGCAACTATGTTCATAGCCATCGTGGTACTCATAGCTCCGAGTTTCCTCATTTCGCACATTCACCCTGCGCGCTCTATGCGCTACGAATAATAAAAACACAACTCATAAAAAGAAACATATACAATATGGATATAAAGAAATCAGAATTTACGATATCGTCTGCAACCGTAAGCCTGTGTCCGAAAGATACAAAGCCTGAATTTGCATTCATCGGACGCTCGAACGTAGGCAAGTCGAGTCTCATCAATATGCTGTGCAACCATAAGGGTCTCGCTAAGACATCAGCTACACCAGGCAAGACCCTACTCATCAACCATTTCATCATCAACAACGACTGGTACTTGGTTGACCTTCCGGGCTATGGTTTCGCTAAGCGCTCCAAGACCGTGCAGAAAAAGCTCGACCAGATGATTACATCATATATACTGCAGCGCCAACAACTGGTAAACACCTTCGTACTCATCGACATCCGCCACGATCCAATGAAGATTGACACCGATTTTATCAACTGGCTCGGCGAGAGTTCAGTGCCCTTCTCCATTATATTCACCAAGGCAGACAAGCTCGGACCTGTACGTGCGAAACAGAATGCAGCGAAGTGGATGAACTCGCTGAAGGAACAGTGGGAGGAACTGCCCCCCTACTTCATCACAAGTTCGGAGAAAAAATTGGGACGTGACGAGGTGCTCGACTACGTTGGAAACATATTGAACGAAATTAAAGCAACTGAATAAATGACTCCATTACTTGACGTTCAAAACATATCAAAGGCGTTCGGTGCGCATGTTCTGTTCGAGAATATCTCGTTCTCAATTGCCGAAGGACAACACGTCGGACTGATTGCAAAGAATGGCACGGGCAAGTCTACTCTACTCTCCCTACTCTCAGGCAAGGAGAGTGTCGACTCCGGAAGCATAATCTTCCGCCGTGACATAAAGGTAGGCTTTCTCGAACAGCAGCCTAAGTTCGACCCAGAGGAGTCAGTGCTCGACGCTTGCTTTAACCATCAGGGCGACCCCGACCGCATATTGAAAGCGAAGCAGATTCTGACACAGCTGCACATCACCGACCTCACACAGCCTATGGGTCAGCTGAGTGGCGGACAACAGAAGCGCATCGCACTGGCTAACGTACTTATCACCGAGCCCGACCTGCTCATTCTCGACGAGCCTACCAACCACCTCGACCTTGAGATGATAGAATGGCTTGAGGGATATCTGCAACGTGGCAACAAGACTCTGCTCATGGTGACACACGACCGCTACTTCCTCGACCGCGTATGCAACCTCATCCTCGAACTCGATAACCACACTGTTTATTCATATCGTGGCAACTTCCAGTACTACATGGAGAAGCGTCAGGAACGCATCGACGCAACACGCGCCGAGATTGAACGTGCTAACAACCTTTACCGTCGCGAGCTGGAGTGGATGCGTCGTCAGCCACAAGCACGCGGACACAAAGCGCGCTACCGCGAAGAGGCATTCTACGACCTTGAGAGCAAGGCAAAACAGCGTATTGAGGAACGACAGATGCGTCTAAAATCGAAGAATGTGTACATTGGTTCTAAGATATTCGAGTGTCAGTACGTATCGAAGGCGTTCGACGAGAAGGTGATATTAAAAGACTTCTACTACAATTTCCAGCGTTTCGAGAAGATGGGCATCGTGGGCAACAACGGCACGGGCAAGTCTACCTTCATCAAGATGCTGCTCGGTGAAGTAGCTCCCGATAATGGTCGCTTTGACGTGGGCGACACAGTGCGCTTCGGTTACTTCTCACAGGACGGCATAAAATTTCGCGACGACCAACGTGTCATAGATGTGATAGCCGACATCGCCGACTATATCGACTACGGCGGCGGCAAACACATCACCGCGACGCAACTCTTGCAGCACTTCCTCTTCACGCCCGAACAGCAATACGATTATGTTTACAAGCTATCTGGTGGCGAGCGACGCAAACTGTATCTGTGCACCGTATTGATGCGTAATCCCAACTTCCTCGTGCTCGACGAGCCCACCAACGACCTCGACATACAAACGCTTGAGGTGCTTGAAGAATACCTGCAGGACTTTCCTGGCTGCGTGATAATCGTGTCGCACGACCGCTTCTTCATGGATAAGATTGTAGACCACTTGCTCGTGTTCCGTGGCGAGGGCGAGATAAAGGACTTCCCCGGCAACTATACTCAGTTCCGCGAGTGGGAGTCGCTGAAACCAAAGGAACTTGCCGACAATAAGAACAACACTTCAGATACAGAAAAGAAAGAGAAACGCGAGTTTGTTGGCGAACAACGCCGCAAGAAGACATATAAAGAGAAGTGCGAGTTCGAGCGTTTAGAGAAAGAAATCGCTGCACTTGAAGAGGAACAGAAAAGCATCGAAGAAGCGCTGTGCAGCGGTATGCTCCCTATCGACGAACTAACCGAAAAGAGCAAACGTCTCCCCATCATCAAGGATGAACTTGAAGAAAAAGAGATGCGCTGGCTTGAACTTTCAGAAATAAACGGATAGAAAAATGAATATCTTTAAGAAGCTATTTGGTAGTCAGACTACTTCCAAGGAAACCAAACAAGAGGAGAATAAAAACTTCGATGTGTTGAAATATGACGGAGTACGCGCCCTTCGTATGCAGCAGTTTGAGTATGCTGCAAAATGCTTTGTACACGCCATCGAACTGAACGCTGACGATCTCGAATGTCGCGATTATCTTTCACAGGCATACATCTCGCTTAGCGACTTGGAACATGCTTACGAACAGCTACAAGAAATTTCAGAGAAGCAATCTGACAACATCGCCGTGTTGTTACGTATGGCAGAGGTGGCATATATGATGGAAAACTACTCCACAATGGCAGATGTATGCGAAAAAGCCCTGTTACTTGACGACAAAAACGTAATGGCATATTATCTCTATGCCAAAGCTTATCACGGACAGGGCGACCTTAACAATGCAACATCAATGCTGACAAAAGCAATCGAGTTACGCGTAGACTTCGATGTGGCTCGCTTACTACGTGGCAACGTGTTGTTGGAGAATAAAGCTATCGAAGAGGCTGCACTTGATGCCAACTATCTATACGAACGCATAGAAAGCAACGAAGATGTATTGTTGCTTAAAGCCCGTGTGGAGAAAGCCAAGGCGAACCTCAAAGAAGCAGAAAAAATCTATAGCGAAGTAATTGATTTCGACCCATTCTCAATAGAAGCTTACAAAGAACGCAGCGAGGTACGTAAAAGCCTCGGTGATATCGTTGGGGCGACGGAGGATGAGGAGAGAGCTAACGAAATGGAGACAGAGACACCCCAATCGTCAGAAGGAATTGAGCAGAATATCAAAAAGAAAATGCAACAAATGGATCCTTACAAGGTTTTTCATACGTTCTAATGAAATCTCGGATGCTGACAACGCCACGAACAGCATCAAGTTCAAGTACAAGTATAGCAGTCACCACCTCC
>DAVZJL010000011.1:0-47003 GCA_052272805.1 Prevotella sp.
TCCAGAATGGGTGTTCAGGTGGAGAGTGCTTGAACAATATTTGCATTGCAAGTTACGGGGTTGGCGTAAAGTTTTTTACAACAAATTTGTTGGGTGTTGACCTCCCACGGAACGCACGGAACGCACAGAACCTTCTTGCAGAGAAAGGACTCCCACGGATGGCACGGATACACCACCAGGGGGTGCAGCAGTCTCTGCTGCACCAACCAAACAAGCGGTGCAGAAACTCCCACGGAATACACCGAATTCACAGAAACAGATTGCGGTGATATGCCTCCCACGGAATACACTCTAACGCACAGAATCTTCTTGCTGAGAGAGACTCCCACGGATGGCACGGATACACCACAAGGGGGTGCAGCAGTCTCTGCTGCACCAACCAAACTGCGATTCTTCCCAGGGGGTGCAGCAGTCTCTGCTGCACCAACCGAACAAGCGGTGCAGAAACTCCCACGGAATACACCGAATTCACAGAAGCAGATTGCGGTGATATGCCTCCCACGGATGGCATGGATGAGCACAGAAGCACTTGCTGAGAAGAAGCTCCCACGGATGGCACGGATGAGCACAGATGGTTAGGGTGCGCAGGGATGTAACAACGGATTGAACGGATAAAGGAGAACACCGCAGCTTGGTTGGTGCAGCAGAGACTGCTGCACCCCCTGCTGAATGACTACGGCAGGAACTGAAAGTAGCTGCGTGGTATGGGCAATAACTGAAAGTAGCTGCGTGGTATGGGCAAGATGCCCATACCTCCTACTTTTTTACTCTTTTACTTTTTTACTTTTCAACGCATTATGCAATAGTTTGAAATTGTTTTAGTAACTTTGCATAATAGAGAAACAAACTCTGAACATTGAGAATAAAAACAAAACCGCATCATGCAATATACCATAACAGCACCCCAAACGATAAACGCTACAATCTGCCTGCCGGCATCGAAGAGCATCAGCAACCGTGCGCTCATCATACACGCGCTGTCGAACAGCAGCATACTGCCGCAGAACCTCTCGGCGTGCGACGATACGGAGGTGATTGTCGACGCTATGCAACGCCGACCGCACGAGATTGACATCAAGGGGGCTGGCACGGCGATGCGCTTCCTCACGGCTTACCTCGCTGCCACGCCGGGCGAACACGTGCTCACGGGCACCGACCGCATGAAGCACCGACCGATAGG
The DNA here is from genome assembly GCA_052272805.1 of Prevotella sp. Taxonomy (GTDB): domain Bacteria; phylum Bacteroidota; class Bacteroidia; order Bacteroidales; family Bacteroidaceae; genus Prevotella. The sequence goes on from DAVZJL010000011.1 coordinate 1,181, forward strand.
CATCCTCGTCAACGCGCTGCGCTATCTGGGTGCCGACATCGAATACTTGGGCGAGGAGGGCTATCCGCCGCTGCGCATCAAGGGACGCACGCTTGAGGGCGGACACATCGAGGTGGCGGGCAACATCAGCTCGCAGTATATCTCAGCACTGCTGATGATTGCGCCGACGCTGCAGAACGGCTTGCAGCTGCGCATCACGGACGGTGCTATCTCGCGCCCGTACATCGACCTCACGCTGTGGATGATGCGCGAGTATGGGGCGGATGCCGACTGGAGCGATGCCGACACCATCACGGTGAACGCGAAGCCGTATGCGAGTCGCGAGTACACGATAGAGAGCGACTGGAGCGCGGCGGCTTACTGGTACGAGATGCTGGCACTGCGAGGAAACGACGAGTCGGAGGTGCGCTTCAAGGGCCTCATGGACGCGTCGCGTCAGGGCGACTCTATCGTGAAGTATATCTTCTCGCTATTGGGCGTGAAGACGCGCTTCGTGCAGGTGGAGGGCGAGCAGTGCCCGACGGTCTGCATAAAGAGTCACCCGTGTATGCTGCCACGCCTCGACTACGACTTCAGTAGTGTGCCCGACCTGGCGCAGCCGGTGGTGGTGACGTGCGCCCTGCGCGGCATACCGTTCCGCTTCACGGGCTTGGCTACGCTGCGCATCAAGGAGACCGACCGCATCGAGGCACTGAAGCGCGAGATGCGTAAGTTGGGTTATGTACTGCGCGACGAGAACGGCGACACGCTCATCTGGGACGGCACGCGTTGCGAGCCGACATTAGAGTCTATCGACACCTACGACGACCACCGCATGGCGATGGCGTTCGCACCGGCTGCCATCGTGTTCCCCGAGCTGAGGATTAACGAACCGCAGGTGGTGACGAAGTCGTACCCGCAGTTCTGGGACGACCTGCGAGAGGCTGGGTTCGAGGTATCGTAGGAGGTTCCTACAAGGGGGTGCAGCAGTCTCTGCTGCACCAACCAAACAAGCGGTGCAGAAACTCCCACGGAACACACCGAATTCACAGAAGCAGATTGCGGTGATATGCCTCCCACGGATGACACGGATGAACACAGAAGCACTTGCTGAGAAGAAGCTCCCACAGATGGCACGGACGCACCACCAGGGGGTGCACTTGTCTCAAGTGCACCAACCAAGCAGCGCGTGTCCTCCCACGGAACGCACGGAACGCACGGAACCTTCTTGCAGAGAGAGAGACTACCACGGATGGCACGGATGAACACAGATGGTTAGGGGGCGCAGGGATGTAACAACGGATTGAAGCGGATAAAGGAGAACACCGCAGCGTGGTTGGTGCACTTGAGACAAGTGCACCCCCTACTGAATGACTACAGCAATAACTGAAAGTAGCTGCGTGGTATGGGCAAGATGCCCATACCTCCTACTTTTTACTTTTTTACTCTTTTACTTTTTTACTTTTAAGTAGTATGACAATATTAGTAATTTCAATCATTGTGCTCGGCATTATCGCCGCACTAATCGCCAAGCTGAGCAAGCACGACGGCGAAGAGAAGATAACCGTGGTGGAGACTTGCGCCACATGCAACGGCACCAACGACAAGTGTGAGCAGGACTGCATGATGGAGGCAGCCACGAAGGACATCGTCTACTACGACGACGAGGAGCTCGACGCGTTCAGCGGACGCCCGTCGGACAGCTACACCGACGAGGAGGTGGAGCAGTTCAGCGAGGTGCTCTACACCATGCGCCACGAGGAGATAGCCGACTGGTGCCGCAGTCTGACGCTGCGCGGCATCAACCTGCCCGACCAGATAAAAGACGAAACATTCATGCTTCGGGAGGGTTAAGGCAATAAAACGCCACAAACAGAGTTATTTATACGTGAAACTATTTAAGACAAGACATATTATCCCCATCCTTCTCGCAGCCGTATTGACAGTTGCGACAGGATGTTCTACGCAGAAAAACACCGCGCGCACACGCTGGTGGCACTCGTTCAAGGCGCGTTATAACACTTATTATAACGGCTCGTTGGCGTATATCGATGCCTCGCTGGAGAAGGAGAACGGCAACAAGGACAACTTCACCGAGCTTATTCCGCTCTACACCGTGAGCAACAAAGGCAGCCGAGAGATTGGCAAGTCGAACTACGACCGCGCCATCGAGAAGTGTCAGAAGACCATCAAGCTGCACAGCATAAAGCGCCGACCGCAGTGGACGAAGCAGCGCAAGAAGACGGCGAAGGACTTGGAGTGGCTCTCGCGCCGCGAGTACAACCCGTTCCTTTGGAAGGCGTGGATGCTCATGGGACGCTCGCAGTTCTACAAGGGAGCGTTCGACGAGGCAGCTGCCACGTTCAACTACATGAGCCGACTCTATCAGACGCAGCCCGCCATCTACGCCAAGTCGAGAGCGTGGCTCGCGAAGTGCTACATCGAGGAGGGCTGGCTCTACGATGCCGAGGACGTGATACGCAATATGCAGCGCGACTCCATCCACTGGTCGGCACGCAAGGAGTGGGACTACACCTACGCCGACTACTACATACACACGGGCGAATACGAGAAAGCTATACCCCACCTGCGCAACGTGATAAAACACGAGATGCGACGCAAGCAGCGCGCACGCGAGTGGTTCCTCATGGGACAGATGCAGGCAGCGTTGGGCAACAACGTGGAGGCGATGAAGGCGTTCAAGCACGTGACGAAGCTCAACCCACCCTACGAGTTAGAGTTCAACGCACGCATCTGCATGACGGAGGTGATGTCCGTGGGGCAGTCGAAGAAGATGATAGGCCGCCTAAAGCGCATGGCACGCTCGGACAAGAACAAGGAATATCTCGACCAGGTGTACTACGCCATCGGCAACATATACCTCGCACAGAGCGACACCGCACAAGCCATCAACGCCTACGAGCGCGGTGCGGCTAAAGCCACGCGCTCGGGCATAGAGAAGGGCGTGCTGCTGCTGAAGCTCGGCGACATCTACTGGGATCAGGAGCGCTACAACGACGCGCAACGCTGCTACGGGCAAGCCATCGGTCTGCTCGACAAGGAGCGCAACGACTACGAGGAGCTGTCTAACCGCTCGAAGATTTTGGACGACCTCGTGCCATACACCGATGCCATACACCTGCAGGACTCACTGCAGTCGCTCGCCAAGATGAGCGAGAGCGACCGCAACGCTGCCATCGACCGCACCATCGAGGCACTGAAGAAGAAGGAGAAGGAGGAACGCCGACTGCAGGCAGAGCAGGACGCGCAGAACCAGCAGAACGGCGGCAACGACATGGCGCAGAACAACCAGTTCGGCAACAACACAACGATGCAGAACCAGCAGAACCAACGCAACGCACAGTGGTACTTCTACAACCAGATGGCGGTGAGCCAGGGTAAGGCAGCGTTCCAGAAGCAATGGGGCAAGCGCGAGAATGTGGACGACTGGCAGCGCGTGAACAAGACAGTGGTGGCGTTCCAGACCGACGAGCCCGAACTCACAGAGGAGCAGCAGGACTCTATAGCGCAGGCGGAAGCCATAGCCGACTCGCTCGCGCTCATCGCCGACAGCGCACAGAACGACCCACACAAGCGCGAGTACTACATGGCGCAGATTCCGTTCACGGAGGAGCAGGTGGCGGAGAGTAACGGCATCATCGCCGAAGGACTGTACAACTCGGGCGTTATCTTCAAGGATAAGCTCGACAACCTACCGCGAAGCGAGAAGCAGTTCATGCGACTCATCGGCGGCGACTACCCCAACTTTGAGAAGAAGGCGGAGGCTTACTACCACCTCTACCTATTATATATGCGCAAGGGCGACCGACAGACCGCCGAGTCCTATGTGGCACGACTTGAGCAGGAGTACCCCGAGAGCGAGTGGACAACGCTGCTCACCGACCCCAACTTCGTGGAGAACGCGCGCCTCGGCGTGCACCTCGAAGACTCGCTGTACACCGCTACATACGATGCGTTCAAGGCGGCGCGCTACAAGGAGGTGCGCGGCAATGTCAGCGTGTCCGAACAGCGGTTCCCGTTGGGTGCCAACCGCGACAAGTTCCTCTTCATCGGCGGACTCGGCAAGCTGAACGACGGCGACTACGAGGGCTGCATCGACGACCTGAACACGGTGGTGAAGAAGTATCCGCAAAGCCCGATAGCCGTAATGGCAGGCATGATAGTGAAGGGCGTGAACGAGGGCAGACAGTTGCAAGGCGGCAAGTTCGACCTCGAAAACATCTGGGAGCGCCGCTCGCAGGTGCTCAACGAAAGCGACTCGACAGCGGTGCGCGAGTTCTCTAACGACCGCAACGCCGCGTTCATATATATGATAGCTTACAAGCCCGACTCGATAGATGCCAACCGTATGCTCTTCGAGCTGGCTCGCTACAACTTCACATCGTTCATGGTGCGCAACTTCGACATAGAGGTGGAGCAGATGGACGGACTGAACCGTATGCTCGTGAAGGGCTTCCGCAACTACGACGAGGCACTACAGTACGCACGCCAGCTGCAGGAACAGAAGCAACTGATGAAGCTCGTGGGCAAGAGCCGACAGATAATAATCAGCGACGTGAACCTGCCACTGCTCGGCAAGCAGTTCAGCTACGCTGACTACGCCAAGTTCTATGAGAAGAACTTCGCTCCGCTTGAGATAGCGACGGAGGATCTGCTCGACATTCCTGAGGAGCCGGTCGTTGAGCCCGAGGAGCAGCCATCAACGAAGCAGCGCGACGACTTCGAGGAGGAGCCTACGAACAATCAGAATACTACGAACACATTCTTCGAGGAAGAATCTACGGAGTCGACTACCGAAACCGTGATTGAAGAAGAACCTGCAACAACTGTTGTTAAGGAAGAGCCTACAACAACTGTTGTTAAGGAAGAGCCTGCAACAACTGTTGTTAAGGAAGAACCTGCAACGACTGTTGTTAAGGAAGAACCTACAACAACTGTTGTTAAGGAAGAACCTGCAACGACTGTAGTAGAAGAACCGAAGCCGGAGGTCAAGGAAGAGCCCAAGCCGATAGTAAAGGAAGAACCCAAGCAGTTGGAGGACGACTTCTACTTCGGCGAAGACCCTCAGCCCAAGCAAGGCACGCCGAGCAAGAAGCAGAACAACAAGCAGACGGAGAGCTACGACGACGATGAGTATTATGACCTCGACGGTTTTTAACAAAAAAGAAAGAGCATTATGAGCAACGGATATTTACTGTGGGTAGACGACGAGATTGAACTCTTGCGCGCCCACATCATCTTCCTTCAGAGCAAAGGATACGAGGTGGTGACCGTGAGCAACGGAACAGATGCCATCGAAGAGTGCAAGCAGCACAAGTTCGACCTTGTGCTGCTCGACGAGATGATGCCAGGCATCAGCGGACTCGAAACGCTGCAACAGATAAAGGAGCTGTCGCCTGCCACGCCCGTGGTGATGGTGACGAAGAGCGAGGAGGAGAACATCATGGATCAGGCTATCGGTTCGAAGATAGCCGACTACCTGATAAAGCCTGTGAACCCCAACCAGATTCTGCTCACGCTGAAGAAGAACATACACCGCAAGCAGATTGTGTCGGAGGTGACGCAGACGGGCTATCAGCAGAACTTCCAGGACATATCAATGCAGATAATGAACTGCAACACGATAGACGACTGGAAGGATGTGTACCGCCGACTGGTGCACTGGGAACTGGAGCTTAGCTCTACGGACAGCAACATGACCGAGATGCTGCAGATGCAGAAGGAGGAAGCGAACAACGGCTTCGCCAAGTTCATAAAGAAGCACTACATATCGTGGGTGGCACCAGGCGTTACGGAGCGTCCGCTGATGAGCCCCGACATCTTCAAGCGCAAGGTGTTCCCTGCGATAAACGATGGCGAGAAAGTGTTCCTCATCGTCATCGACAACTTCCGCTACGACCAGTGGCGCGTGCTGTCGAAGGAGATTGGCAACATGTTCGACATAGAGGAGGATATGTACACCAGCATCCTGCCGACGGCTACGCAGTACGCACGCAACGCTATCTTCTCGGGCTTGATGCCCGAACAGATAGAGAAGATGTTCCCCGAGCTGTGGGTGGACGAGGACGAAGACGAGGGCAAGAACCTCAACGAGGAGCCGCTCATACGCACGCAGATAGAACGCTACCGCCGCCGCGACTCGTTCTCGTATCACAAAGTGAACGACTCGACGGGTGCCGACAAACTGCTTGCACGCCTCAACGAGCTGACAAAGAACGACCTCAACGTCATCGTGGTCAACTTCATCGATATGCTGTCGCACGCAAGAACCGAGTCGAAGATGGTGCGCGAACTCGCCAACAACGAGTCGGCTTACCGCTCGATAACGCTCTCGTGGTTCCGCCATTCGGTCATGGCTGACCTGCTCAGCGCACTCTCGCAAATCGACTGCCGCATCATCATCACCACAGACCACGGCAGTATCCGTGCGTCGAAGCCGGTGAAGATAATCGGCGACCGCAACACGAACACCAACCTGCGCTACAAGCTGGGCAAGAACCTCAACTGCCAATCGAAGGAAGTGTTCGTCATCAAGAACCCACAGGAGGCGCAGCTGCCCGCACCAAACATCAGTACGTCGTACATGTTCGCCACCGGCAGCACATTCTTCGCCTACCCCAACAACTACAACTACTATGTGTCATACTACAAGGACACGTTCCAGCACGGCGGCATCTCGCTCGAAGAGATGCTCATACCGCTGATAACACTAAAGGGAAGAAAATAAAAAAAGCTGCGAGCAGCTTACTATAATAAAGAAAAAAACGAAAACTATGGAAATAAAAATCAACTCTCTGGCAGACATCAACGAGGCTGCCAAGACATTTGTCGAGAATATGGGCGACGGCAAGGTGTTCGCCTTCTACGGCAAGATGGGCGCAGGCAAGACAACCTTCGTGAAGGCTGTCTGCGAGTACTTGGGCGTAGACGACGTAATCACTTCGCCCACGTTCGCCATCGTGAACGAATACACTTCCGCCACAACCGGCGACGCGATATACCACTTCGACTTCTATCGCATAAAGAAGCTCGAAGAGGTGTACGACATGGGCTACGAGGACTACTTCTACAGCGGTTCGCTGTGCTTCCTGGAGTGGCCCGAACTGATAGAGGACCTGCTGCCTGAGGACGCAACGAAGGTTACTATCGAAGAGACTGCAGACGGTGCGCGCGTGGTGAAGTTCTAAACTATTTGAACGCGACGCGGTAGGTGCAGCCGTTCTTCCAGTTGCTGCAGCCGTAAGCCGTCTTACCTTTTATGATTGTACCCTTGCCGCAAACGGGGCATGTGGTGCCGATTATGCTGTCGTCAGCCGACGGCTCGCTTGTTGCGGGTTGCGGTGAGGCGGCAGCTTTTTTTGTAGATGCAGTCGACGACGCTGCTGCAGACTTTGCTGCGGCTTTCTTCGGCGCAGCAGTCTTCTTCTTTTTCGCCTTCTTCAGGTCATCATCGGTAGTGATGGTGACACGGCGGTTGCTGTTGTCGCGCAGCACGTCGTAGACAATCTCCGTCACCTGCTGCTTCAGCTCATTGATGAAGTCGGCAGCCTCATACTTCTTGTGCTCTATGTCGCGGAGTTTCTTCTCCCAGATGCCCGTCAGCTCGCAACTCTTGAGCAGTTCCTCGTGAATGATATCAATCAGTTCGATGCCGGTAGCTGTAGCGATGAGGTTCTTGCGCTCGCGGCGTATGTAGTGGCGCTTGAAGAGCGTCTCGATGATGCCGGCACGCGAAGACGGTCGACCGATGCCGTTCTCCTTCAGCGCAGCGCGCAGCGTCTCGTCGTCGACGAACTTGCCGGCGGTCTCCATGGCACGCAGCAGCGTAGCCTCGGTGTAGTACTTCGGCGGTGTGGTCCACTTCTCGGTGAGCGTAGGCGTGTGCGGTCCGCTCTCGCCCTTTACGAATGTGGGCAGAGTGCGCTCCTCGTCCTGCTTGTCGTCGTCTTCGGACGATGACGGTTGTGAGTTGAGGGGTTGAGGGGTTGTTGGGTTGTTGGGTTGAGATGTTGAGGTTTGCTGTTGAGCGTAGATGGTGCGCCAGCCCTGTTCGAGTATCTCCTTTCCGCTCACCTTGAACTCCACATCCTCCACCTTGCCGAGCACGGTGGTGGTAGAGAACTTGCAGTCGGGATAGAACACGGCTATGAAGCGACGCGCAATGAGGTCGTAGACGTTGCGCTCCATGTCGCTAAGTGCAGACGCAGGCACGCCGGTCGGGATGATGGCGTGGTGATCGGTCACCTTAGATGTGTCGAAGACACGCTTCGATTTGGGCAGTTTCTTGCCGGCAAGCGGCTGTATGTACTGCTCGTAACCGCGCATACCGGTGAGTATGCCGGCACACTTCGGGTAGATGTCGTCGCTCAGAAACTGCGTATCGACACGCGGATATGTAGTAAGCTTGCGCTCGTAGAGCGACTGTATGAGGTTGAGCGTTGTCTCGGCACTGTATGAGAACTTGCGGTTGCACTCCACCTGCAGCGAGGTGAGGTCGAAGAGACGTGGGGGTGCCTCGTTGCCGTTCTTCTTCGACACGCTCGTCACCTCGAACGGCTTGTCGGCGATGGTGGCGAACGCCTGCTCGCCCTCCTCCTTAGTCGTGAACTTGCCCTTGGTGGCAGTGAAGAGTGTGTCGCGATAGATGGTGGAGAGCACCCAATAAGGCTCGGGCACGAACGAGTCAATCTCCTTCTGGCGGTTGACGATGAGCGCGAGCGTAGGTGTCTGCACACGACCGATGCTGAGCACCTGTCGGTTCTGTCCGTACTTGAGAGTGTAAAGACGCGTGGCGTTCATGCCCAGAAGCCAGTCGCCGATGGCACGGCTCAGTCCGGCAACGTACAGCGGCTGATACTCGCTCTGATCCTTCAGCGAGTTGAAGCCCTCACGTATAGCCTCATCGGTCATCGACGATATCCAAAGACGCTTCACCGGACACTTCGCCTGTGCCTTCTGCATCACCCAACGCTGTATCAGCTCACCCTCCTGGCCGGCGTCACCGCAGTTGACGATGCAGTCGGCAGCCTGCATAAGACGCTCTATGACGCTGAACTGGCGCTTGATGCCGTCGTCGTCGATGAGTTTGATGCCGAAGCGCGGCGGAATCATCGGCAACGCCGAGAGACTCCAGTGCTTCCAATGCTCGGTGTAGTCGTTGGGCTCTTTCAGCGTGCAGAGGTGACCGAAGGTCCACGTCACTTGGAAGCCATTGCCCTCCATGTATCCGTTGTGTGAGGCAGTGGCACCCAATATGCGGGCTATATCCTTGGCTACGCTTGGTTTCTCGGCTATGCAGACTATCATTTGTTTCTGTTTTTTTAAATTAAATACGAAGTGCAAAGTTACTTAAAATTATTGAGTTTCGCACGCCAAGTTCCATATATCTTGCGCAATTACGCAGCGGATACAATCCGCTATATTTCTCTCGGAAGCACGCCCATGGCGTTGCTTCCGAAAGAAATTTCGGTCTTTTAGCGTTTTTTTTTACACTAATTAACACTTTTATGTCCATTTGCATCACAAATCTAAACTATTTAGACTAACTTTGCAACGTTTGCGTTATGCATACACACAAAGAACAAAGACATATCAAACGCATACTTACAACAACGCTAATATTTAGAAAGTGAGAGAATAATTATAAATTAGTATTCATATAACCCCAAAATGAAGAATAATGAGTGACACAATACATAGCCCACACGAGAACAAACTATTGAAGGTGTCAGTATTGCTTGGTGACCTCATCATCATCAATCTATTGTACTGGCTGTTTTGTTACATTTTAAAATATGACACCAACATCGAAGCAATGCGCCAAACGATGGTGGTAGGTTCTATCGTTTACTTATCTTGCACCATGAATAATGGTGTCTTGCTGCATCATCGCAAGGTGAGCAACCACCAAATTATCATGCGTGTGATGCAGAACTTCTTCGTAAGTGCAATCGGTTGCATTCTCATGTTCGCCATCGGCGACTTCCAACACATGTCGTTATTCAGGAGGATAGAGTTTTGGACGACAGCATTCGTCTGTGTTTCTATCTTCCGCATCATAACACGTCAGCTTGTTGCAGCCTGGCGACGTATACCGAAGCACGCACACAACGTGGTGTTCGTAGGAAGCAACAGCAACGTGCGCAACATGTATCATCAGATGACCACACCAAACGACTTAGGTTTCAACGTGCTGGGCTACTTCGACCACCAACCCAACGAGAAATTCTCCGAGCTATGCACATATCTCGGCACACCGAAGGATATGCCAGAGGTGCTGAAGGAGCACAACAACGTACACGAACTGTACTGCTGTCTGCCCTCACGCTTCAGCGAGGAAATTCTCGAAGTGATACACTACTGCGAGCATCACTTCATCCACTTCTATTCGATGCCCAACGTCAGCAACTATCTACACCATCGTATGCACCTCAAAGTGCTGGGCGACGTACCCTACTTGAGTCTCTATAACGAGCCCCTGAGCCTCATCGAGAACCGCTTGATAAAGCGCACGTTCGACTTTGTGGTGTCGCTGACATTCCTCTGCACGCTCTTCCCCATCATACTCGCCGTTGTGGCTATCGTTACGAAGACAACAATGCCAGGACCATTGTTCTTCCGACAGAAGCGCACCGGACTTAACGGTAAGGAGTTCTACTGCTTGAAGTTCCGCAGCATGAAGGTAAACAAAGACTCCGACACACTGCAAGCCACAAAGAACGACCCACGCAAGACGAAGTGGGGCAACATAATGCGCAAGACAAACATCGACGAGCTGCCACAATTTATCAACGTACTATTAGGACAGATGAGTATTGTGGGTCCACGCCCACACATGGTGAAGCACACCGACGACTACTCGAAGCTCATCGACAACTACATGGTACGCCACTATATCAAGCCTGGCATCACCGGTTGGAGCCAGGTGAACGGCTTCAGAGGCGAGACAAAATACCTCTCGCAGATGGAGGGACGCGTGGCTGGCGACATATGGTATTTGGAGCATTGGAGCGTATGGCTCGACATATATATAATGTATAAGACCGTGGCTAACGCCATCGTTGGCGATAAGCAGGCGTTTTAAGATATGAAAGGCACACCCAGCGGTGTGCCTTTTTTGTTGGCGTAACGAAATTGTAACAGTTTAGTAGTACGTGTGAATACAATTATATATAACTTTGCAAGCAGAACAAAGATATAGCAGTTATGAAGCAAAACCAGAAAATCCTCGTTGTTGACGACGAGCAAGACTTGCTCGAAATCCTCAAGTTCAATCTCGAAACAGAAGGCTACGAGGTGCAGACCGCCACATCAGCCGAAGAGGCACAGACGCTCGACATAGCATCGTTCGACTTGCTGCTGCTCGACGTGATGATGGGCGGTATGTCGGGGTTCGCCCTCGCCCGACTGCTGAAGGACGACCCACAGACAGCCCGCGTGCCTATCATCTTCCTCACAGCCCGCGACACAGAGAACGACACCGTGACGGGATTTAACCTCGGTGCCGACGACTATATATCGAAGCCGTTCTCGCTGCGCGAGGTGATGGTGCGCGTGCGTGCCGTGCTGCGTCGTACAGCCGCTGAGAACGGAGAGGAGGAAGCACACCTCATCACCTACCAAGGCATCGTAATGAACCTCGACAAGAAGACCGTAGCCATCGACGGCGAGGAAATAGCATTCACGAAAACCGAGTTCGAACTGCTCCACCTGCTGCTCGACGAGCGCGGACGCGTGTTCTCGCGTCAGGAACTCATCGACCGCATATGGCCGAAGGACGTGTTGGTGCTCGACCGCACTGTGGACGTGAACATCACACGCCTGCGCAAGAAGATAGGTCGCTTCGCGAAGTGCATCGTGACACGTCTCGGATTCGGTTACTACTTCGACGCATAGGAGGGTATGGCATCCTTGCCATACCCACGCACCCCACACCGGGCGGCGGACAAAACGAAAGGCCAAAACATGACAGTAGACATTTTATTCTGACACACACTTTCTCCTAAAACACCTGCGTGGGTATGGCAAGATGCCATACCCTCCTAAATCACCATCTGCGTGGGTATGGCAAGATGCCATACCCTCCTAAATCACTAATTATGAAAATATCTGTCGGCAAAAAACTATACCTCAGCATCCTCTCGGTGTTCCTTGTGTTCGCCGTGGCGTTCATCGTGTTCCAGCAGGAGCGCGAGAAACAGTTCAAGATTGATACGCTCAACCTGAAGCTACAAGACTACAACTCGCGCATGGAGGAATATCTGCGCCTCTTCCCCGACTTCTCAGAGGAGGCGCTCGACCGCTATGTAGAAACTCACTACATACAGAACATACGCGTGACATTAATACGCGCCAACGGCGATGTGCTCTACGACAGCAAGCTAAAGGACTACTCGCACATCAGCAACCACTCTACACGCCCAGAGATAGCATCGGCACTGAAGCATGGTGCAGGTTCGACCGTAGACCGCAATAGCGAGACCGTACACGGCGACTTCTTCTACTCTGCCACCTACTTTCCCAAGCAGCAGCTCATCATACGCTCCGCCCTGCCCTACACGAGCGACCTCGCACGCTCGCTACAAGCCGACCAGCACTACATCTGGTTCGCCATAGGAGCCATACTGCTGCTCACCATTATACTCTACCGCTTCATCAGTCGACTGAGCGACAACATCACGAAGCTACGCACGTTCGCCTCAAGAGCCGACCACAACGAGTCGCTCGACACCGAAGACCTCGCCGTGTTCCCCAACGACGAACTGGGCGAGATAGCCGAGCGCATCATCAAGATATACAAGCGACTGCAGACCACACGCCGCGAGCAAGACGTGCTGAAACGACAGCTCACGCAGAACATTGCGCACGAGCTGAAGACACCCGTGGCAAGCATTCAGGGATACCTTGAAACAATACTCGAAAACCCGAACATCAACGACACTACACGCGAGCAGTTTCTGCAGCGCAGCTACGCGCAGAGCCAACGCCTCACCTCGCTGCTGCAAGACATCTCTACGCTCAACCGCATGGACGACGCACCGGAGATGATGAGCGAGGAGAACGTGAATATATCGGACATCGTATCGAACATACAGAGGGAGACGGCACTGCAACTGCAGCAGAAGGAGATGAAGTTCTGCAACCGCTTGCAACCGAACATCGTGGTACGCGGCAGCACAAGTCTGCTCTACAGCGTGTTCCGCAACCTCACCGACAACGCCATCGCCTACGCCGGTGTGGGCACAACGATAACCATAGACGCAGAGCTAAGCTCCGACGAGCTGTTCGACGACCACCGCAAGTGGCACTTCACCTTCTCCGACAACGGTGTGGGCGTAGCGCCGGAGCATCTGCCGCGCATCTTCGAACGCTTCTACCGCGTGGACAAAGGACGCTCGCGCAAGATGGGCGGCACCGGACTCGGACTCGCCATCGTGAAGAACGCCGTACTGTTGCACGGCGGAACTATCAGCGCACACAACAACGAGGAGGGAGGACTTAGATTCGAGTTCACACTCAGAGCTTAAACCATCCGCATCGACCGTTGCAGACATCCGCATCGACCATTGCAGACATCCGCGTCGACCGTCGCAGACATCCGCGTCGACCGTTGCAGACATCCGCGTCGACCGTTGCGGACATCCGCGTCGACCGATGCGGATGCTCTGCCCTTTACCTACATACTCAAGAATATTCACAAACTATCTATCAAATAATCAAAATAACCATGCAAACATGCGCTCATTTTGCTAAAAAGTCGTAACTTTGCAGACAACAAAATGTTTTTCATCCAAAACAATATACAAGCAGTATGATTCTATTTTTCATGACTCCAAGCAAGAGCGTGATTGCTACAGCAGCAGATCACCAGCTCTCACAAGACGAGATCAATGAACTGTGTTGGCTTTACGGCGGTGCCACTCTCATCGAGGGTGAGACTGTCGAGGGCTTCTTTGTGGGTCCACGCCGCGAAATGATTACTCCATGGAGTACGAATGCCGTAGAGATAACTCAGAATATGAGCCTCCACGGCATTTCGCGTATTGAGGAGTACTTCCCCGTAAGCTCGAAAGATGCCGACCACGACCCTATGTTGCAGCGCATGTACGAGGGTCTCAACCAAGACATCTTCACAGTGAACCACGAGCCGGAACCAATCAAGCGCGTGGAGAACATAGAAGAATACAACGAGCAGGAGGGTCTGGCACTCTCAGCCGAGGAGATTGAGTATCTACACAAGATTGAGAAGGAGCTGGGCCGCCCGTTGACAGACTCTGAAATCTTCGGTTTCGCACAGATCAACTCGGAGCACTGCCGCCACAAGATTTTCGGCGGTACGTTCATCATCGACGGCAAGGAGATGGAGTCGTCGCTGTTCGCTATGATTAAGCAGACAACAAAGGAGAACCCCAACAAGATTCTCTCTGCATATAAAGACAATGTGGCTTTCGCGCAGGGTCCGATTGTGGAGCAGTTCGCACCACACGACCAGTCGACATCCGACTACTTCCAAGTGAAGGACATCGAGAGCGTTATCTCGCTGAAGGCTGAAACACACAACTTCCCGACAACCGTAGAGCCGTTCAACGGTGCAGCTACCGGTACCGGCGGCGAGATTCGCGACCGTATGGGTGGCGGTGTAGGCTCATGGCCTATCGCCGGAACAGCCGTGTACATGACAGCCTATCCACGTCTGCACGACGACGACAACCTCACACGCGACTGGGAGGACATCATGCCCGTACGCAAGTGGTTGTATCAGACACCGGAGCAGATTCTCATCAAGGCTTCTAACGGTGCGTCAGACTTCGGCAACAAGTTCGGTCAGCCGCTCATCACCGGTTCGGTGCTCACCTTCGAGCATCAGGAAGGTGCTGAGAAGTACGCTTACGACAAGGTAATCATGCTCGCCGGCGGCGTAGGCTACGGCACAAAGCGCGACTGCCTGAAGAAGGAGCCGCAGAAGGGCAACAAGGTTGTCGTTGTAGGTGGCGACAACTATCGCATCGGCTTGGGCGGTGGTTCAGTATCTTCAGTTGACACAGGTCGCTACTCTAACGGCATCGAGCTGAACGCTGTGCAGCGCGCTAACCCGGAGATGCAGAAGCGTGCATACAACCTCGTTCGCGCCCTGTGCGAAGAGGATGTGAACCCAGTGGTTTCTATCCACGACCACGGTTCGGCTGGTCACCTCAACTGTCTCTCTGAGCTTGTTGAGGAGTGCGGCGGCGAAATCGACATGAGCAAGCTGCCTATCGGCGACAAGACACTGTCTTCAAAGGAAATAATCGCCAACGAGAGCCAGGAGCGCATGGGCTTGCTCATCGACGAGAAGCACATCGACCACGTACGTCGCATCGCTGAGCGCGAGCGTGCTCCGCTGTACGTAGTGGGCGAGACAACCGGCGACGCTCACTTCTCATTCAAGCAGGGCGATGGCGTGAAGCCTTTCGACCTCGATGTGGCTCAGATGTTCGGTCACTCGCCGAAGACTATCATGCGCGACGAGACCGTAGAGCGCCACTACCGCGACGCTGAATATACACACGAAGAGACATCGGAGAACGGCAAGGATGACGTTCTCGACAAATACGTAAGCCGCGTGCTGCAGCTTGAAGCTGTGGCTTGTAAGGACTGGTTGACAAACAAGGTAGACCGCTCCGTAACCGGTAAGATAGCACGCCAGCAGTGCCAGGGCGAGATTCAGTTGCCTCTGTCAGACTGCGGCGTCGTAGCACTCGACTACCGCGGCAAGAAGGGTATCGCTACAGCTCTCGGACACGCTCCGCAGGCTGGTTTGGCTTCACCCGAGGCTGGTTCTGTACTCTCTGTAGCAGAGGCTCTGACCAACATCGTTTGGGCTCCGCTCGCTGACGGACTGAACAGCCTTTCGCTCTCTGCCAACTGGATGTGGCCGTGCCGCTCGCAGAAGGGCGAGGACGCTCGTCTGTATAGTGCCGTGAAGGCTCTCAGCGAGTTCTGCTTGGCTCTGAAGATAAACGTGCCGACTGGTAAGGATTCACTCTCACTCACCCAGCAGTACCCGAATGGCGAAAAGATCATCGCTCCGGGCACAGTAATCGTGAGCGCAGGCGGTGAAGTATCGGACATCCGCAAGGTTGTTTCGCCGGTACTCGTGAACGACAAGAACTCATCACTCTACCATATCGACTTCTCGTTCGATGAGCAGCGACTCGGCGGTAGCGCATTCGCACAGAGCCTCGGCTTCGTGGGCGACGACGTACCGACCGTGAAGAACCCAGAATACTTCGCCGACTGCTTCAACGCGGTTCAGGAGATGATAGAGAAGGGTTGGATTATGGCAGGTCACGACATCTCTGCAGGCGGTCTGATTACCACATTGCTTGAGATGTGCTTCGCAAACAAGGAAGGCGGTATGCACGTCAACCTCCACAGCCTCGCCGGCGACGACATCATCAAGATGCTGCTTGCCGAGAACCCGGGCGTTGTCGTTCAGGTTTCGGACAAGTACAAGGAGGAGTTCAAGGAGTACATGGAGGAGAACGGCATCGGCTACGCAAAGATTGGTTACCCCACTCCGACAGAACGCACCATCGTCATCAAGAAGGACGAGTACACACATACATTCGACATCGACGCACTGCGCGACACATGGTACAAGACATCGTACCTGCTCGACCGCGACCAGAGCTTCAACGGTTGTGCTGCAAAGCGTCGCGACAACTACAAGAAGCAGCCGGTTGAAATGCAGTTCCACCCGTCGTTCAAGGGTTCGCTCGAGAGCTACGGCATCTCGGCTGACCGCCGCACAGCGTCGGGCATCAAGGCTGCAATCATCCGCGAGAAGGGTACGAACGGCGAGCGCGAGATGGCTTACTCGCTCTACCTCGCAGGCTTCGACGTGAAGGACGTGATGATGACCGACCTTATCACCGGTCGCGAGACACTCGAGGACGTGAACATGATCGTCTTCTGCGGTGGCTTCTCCAACTCGGACGTTCTCGGTTCGGCTAAGGGCTGGGCAGGCGCATTCCTCTACAATCCGAAGGCTAAGGAGGCACTCGACAAGTTCTATGCTCGCAAGGACACTCTCTCGCTCGGTATCTGCAACGGTTGCCAGCTCATGGTAGAGCTGAACCTCATCAACCCCGACCATGAGAAGCGCACACGTATGCTGCACAACGACTCGCACAAGTTCGAGAGCAACTTCCTCGGTGTAGAGATTCCGCAGAACAAGAGCGTGATGTTCTCATCGCTCAGTGGCGACAAGCTCGGCATCTGGGTGGCTCACGGCGAGGGCAAGTTCTCGCTGCCTGAGGCAGAGGACAAGTACAACGTTGTGGCTCGCTACAACTACGCTGAGTATCCGGGCAACCCGAATGGTTCCGACTACAACGTGGCTGGTATCTGCTCGGCTGACGGACGCCACTTGGCAATGATGCCGCACTTGGAGCGTGCCATCTTCCCATGGCAGAACGCTTGGTACCCGGCTGACCGTCGTCAGGACGACGTGACTCCGTGGATTGAGGCATTCGTAAACGCACGCCAGTGGATTGAGAAACAGTAACGACAACTCTCAAACTCAACAACGTTTCGCAACCGCGAAACATAAAAAACTCCCACAGAATTAGCGAAATTCTGTGGGAGTTTGCTTTAAATAATGTACCTTTGCAGACGACAGAAGTGTACGCTTCGGGCATAACGCCCGAAATACACTTCACAGAACTAACAATAAAGGCGATTTCATAGCAAAACAGTATGCAGAACTTTTACTTAGCAGCGTTCCGCGTGTTCTTCAAGATAGGCATCTTCACGCTCGGCGGTGGCTACGCAATGATACCACAGATAGAGGCAGAAGTGGTGAACAAGCACAAATGGATGACGCGCGAGGAGTTTCTCGACCTTATCGCCGTGGCGCAATCGTGCCCAGGCGCATTGGCAGTGAACATGAGTGTGTTCATCGGCTATCGTATGCGCAAGCTCGCTGGTGCCATCTGCACTACGCTCGGCGTTTCGCTGCCCTCGTTCCTTATAATCCTGCTCATCGCGATGTTCTTCCACAAGTTCCAGGACAACGCAGTGGTGGCATCGGCATTCAACGGCATACGCCCGGCGGTGGTGGCTCTGATTGCCGCCCCCGTTTTCACATTAGCAAAGTCGGCACGCATCGCCCTCACCAACTGCTGGATACCCGTAGGCAGCGCACTGCTGATATGGCTCTTGGGCGTAAACCCTATCTACGTGCTCGTAGTAGCAGGAATGTGCGGCTACCTGTACGGCATCCTAATCAAACCAACAGAATAGTAAAAGTTGAGTTATTCAGTGGTGAATTCAAAACTCAACAATTCAACAATTCAACGATTCAAAATTCAACAATGATATACCTCCAGCTATTTCTTACGTTCTTCCAAATCGGACTCTTCGGATTCGGTGGCGGCTACGGCATGTTGTCGCTCATACAGAACCAGACGGTGTACAACCATGCGTGGCTCACAGCACCTGAATTCACGAACATCGTGGCGATAAGTCAGATGACACCCGGTCCGATTGGCATCAACGCAGCTACATACTGCGGATACACCGCCATACACAAAGCCGGCATGGGCGAATGGGCATCCATCTTGGGTAGCGCAACAGCAACGTTTGCCCTCGTGCTGCCGTCGTTCATACTGATGATTCTCATCTGCCGTGTATTTATGAAGTATATGAACACACCGACGGTGCAGAACATAATGTCAGGTCTGCGCCCTGCCGTGGTAGGACTCATCGCTGCAGCCGCCCTTCTGCTTATGACCCCCGAGAACTTCTCGTCGCCAGCCATCAACCCCTGGCACTTCTGGGTGAGCATCGCCATCTTCGCAGCAACATTCGTAGGCACGATGTTCGTGAAGATAAACCCAATGAAGATGATAAGCTGGGCTGCGTTTGCAGGACTAATGCTGCTATATTGAGTATGGCTCAACTCTCAACTCTCAATTAATAAAAAACGTGATGGAGCGCTGCAATCAGCGCTCCATCACGTTTTTTATTAATATTCAGCCTCATTCGCCAAGTGCCACGTCGTAAGGTACGAAGCACGGGTGATGTCTGTAAGCTTCGGATAGTTCACTGTGTCAGCCTCATCCGAGGGGAAGTTGTAGTTGGGCTGACCGCCGGTGTGATACCACACGATAGGCACACCCTTCAAGTGGAACGACTGCTGGTCGCTGCCACCAACGGGGTTCTCCCAAGCACGATAGTCGGGGTCGAAGCAGAAGTTGTGCTTCGCCATGTCTGCCTTCAGCCACTCGCCAATCTTCGGATGTGCAGCCGTGAAGAAATACATGAGGTAGCGACTATCCGTACCGCTGCCTACCATATCGAAGTTCAGATAACCCTTCACCTTCTGCATGTCCTTATAGCTGTCGGTGAAGTAGCGCGAGCCGAGCAGTCCGAACTCCTCACCGTCCCAGAATGCGAACACAATAGTGCGCTCCGGCGTTGCGCCACTCGCCACGAAAGCCTTCATAATCTGCAACACGGCAGCCACACCCGACGCATTGTCGTCGGCTCCGTTGTATATCTTGTCGCCTTCGATGTCGTTGTACACACCCTCATGGTCGAGATGCGCACCCACAACAACTATCTCGTCTGTCTTCTTGCCCGGCAGCACCGCGAGCACATTGCTCAGATGCATCGTGCGGTGCACCTGCTTTTTTATTTCGGCTATTGAGTCAGCCTCAACGAAGTAGCGCACACCACGCTTCAGTTTCTGCACGGCGCAAGCCTCAAAAGGCTGCTCATACGACTCGAAGAAAGGCTTCAAGCCTGCCTGGCGCATCTGCGAGATGATATACTGCTTGGCGATGCGCGAACCACGCTCGCCAGCACGACGTCCCTCCAAGAGGTCGTCGGCGAGGAAATAGACATGCGCACGAGCCGCATCCTCGGTGATATAACGCAAGCCGGCATCGCACTGTGCAGCCAACTGTTTCTCCACTTTAGCCGACTTCTTCTGTGCAGCTTCAACAGTAGTCGCACCGCTAAGAACGATAGCAGCCGACAACAATATTTTATTTATCATATTCAAGTATTATACCGTTAGTCAATAATAAAGTTTAAACCTATGCAAAAGTAACGAAAAAACATAAGAATACATCATTAAGAGTGGATAATTTATGGATTATTTGTTGTAACTTTGCACGTAAATAGGAAACATTATTTTAACATAATAATATACACAGAATTATGGCAAAGAAAGCTTTATTGATGATCCTCGACGGATGGGGCATCGGCAAACATGGCAAAGGTGACGTTATCTACAACACACCGACTCCGTATCTCGACTACCTTACAGCAGTGAGCGCACACTCACAGCTCCTCGCTTGCGGCGAAGACGTAGGTCTGCCTGAGGGTCAGATGGGTAACTCTGAGGTTGGCCACTTGAATATCGGCGCTGGCCGTATCGTTTACCAGGACCTCGTTAAGATTAACCGTGCTTGCAAGGACGGCTCTATCCTCAAGAACAAGGAGATCGTTAAGGCTTACAGCTACGCTAAGGAGAACGGCAAGAAGCTCCACCTCATGGGCCTCACCTCTACCGGCGGCGTACACTCTTCGCTCGACCACCTCTTCAAGTTTATCGAGATTGGTAAGGAGTACGGCTTGAACGACGTTTACGTACACTGCTTCATGGACGGCCGCGACACCGACCCGAAGTCGGGCAAGGGCTTCATCGAGCAGGTTCAGGAGTGCTGCGACAAGAACGGTGCGCATATCGCAAGCATCGTAGGCCGCTTCTATGCAATGGACCGCGACAAGCGTTGGGAGCGCGTCAAGGAAGCTTACGACCTGCTCGTTGAGGGCAAGGGCAAGCAGTCGGACGATATGGTGAAGGCAATGCAGGAGAGCTACGACGAGGGCGTAACCGACGAGTTCGTCCTCCCTATCTGCAACTCTACCGTGAACGGCAAGATCGAGGAAGGCGACGTTGTCATCTTCATCAACTACCGCAACGACCGCGCCAAAGAGCTCACCGAGGTACTTACACAGAAGGAGCACGAGGAGGCTGGTATGCACACTATCAAGGGTCTGCAGTACTTCTGCATGACTCCGTACGACGCATCGTTCACCGGCGTTAACATCCTCTTCCCGAAGGAGAACGTAACAAACACTCTCGGCGAGTATCTCTCTGCTCAGGGCAAGCGTCAGCTCCACACTGCCGAGACAGAGAAGTACGCTCACGTAACATTCTTCTTCAACGGTGGCCGCGAGACTCCGTACGAGGGCGAGGACCGCATCCTTGTTCCGTCGCCGAAGGTTGCTACATACGACCTGAAGCCGGAGATGAGCGCATACGAGGTGAAGGACAAGTTGGTTGGTGCTATCAACACTCAGGAGTACGACTTCATCGTTGTTAACTTCGCTAACGGCGACATGGTAGGTCACACTGGTATCTACAACGCTATCGCTAAGGCTGTACACGCTATCGACAACTGCGTAAAGGACGTTGTGGAGACTGCTAAGGCTAACGACTACGAGGTTATCATCATCGCCGACCACGGCAACGCTGACAACGCTATCAACGAGGACGAGACTCCTAACACAGCTCACTCGCTCAACCCTGTTCCGTTCATCTACGTAACCAACAACAACTCGGCTACCGTTAAGGACGGACGCCTCGCTGACGTGGCTCCTTCTATCCTCCACATCATGGGTCTGGAGAAGCCGGAGGAGATGACTGGCGAGAACCTCATCTGCGACTAATCTGTAGATAGTTGAGAATTGAAAATTGAGAGTTGAGAGTTATGATTAGCTCTTCTGGTTCTATTTATATTTAGATTTCTATTTAGATTTAGGATTGGGGCTAATTCATAACTTACGACTAACGAATAAAGCAAAACGCGCGCAACTGCATGGTTGCGCGCGTTTTTTTGTTATTATGTAACTTAGGAGGATACGTGGTTGTAGCAAGAGCGTGATTATGGCAGAATCCGTGATTATGGCAGAATCCGTGGTTATAGCAGAATCCGTGGTTATGACAGAATCCGTGGTTATGGCAGGATGCCATAACCTCCTATGCGTGTACCAATCAGAACTTCTTTCCAAACACGATGCTTAAGAATGTCTTTATGAGCACGGTGAAATCGAACCAAAGCGACTGGTGCTCAAGATAATAAAGGTCGAGTTCGAGGCGGCGCAACATCTTCTCGATAGTGTCGGTGTAGCCGTTGTAGAGTGTGGCATACGACGTGACACCCGGGCGGATGGCGTAGAGTTGCTCATAGCGTGGATCGCGCTCCATAATCTGGTCGATGTAATATTTGCGCTCAGGGCGGTAGCCGATGAACGCCATATCGCCTCGCACCACATTCCACAACTGCGGCAACTCATCAAGATGATGGGCACGCAAGAACCGACCCACACGCGTGAGGCGCGGATCGTTCAACGTTCCTTCAAGCAACAACTGCGGCCCGTCTTTCTCGGCATCGCGCGTCATGCTGCGGAACTTGTATATGTAGAATGGCTTGCCGTGCAACCCAATGCGCTCCTGCCGATATATCGTTGGCGCACCGTCTTCGAGCCAAATGGCAACGATGCATATCAAAAATAACGGCGCAAAGACAACGAGGCACACAGCAGCTATTATGAAGTCGAGAACTCTTTTCATCTGTTATGTCTACGTATGCGATAGTCCGAAAAGCCATGAAAATGTTTTCATGCGCATCATATTATATAGTATGATATTACGAATGTGCCGGACATCTTTGCAAAGGTACTTCTAAAATTGCAGAATAGAGAATTATATGCAGAGTATTTCACGTTGTAAAACACTTGTTAACTATTCGGGTTGAAACAAAGGAGAGAAAGGAATATAAAAAGGAAATATAAAAAGGGAATATAATAAAGGCTACGGCAAGAATGCCGTAGCCTCCTATAGTGTTTGTGCTAAAAAGCCGCTTAGAGCTGTGCAAGCTCTACCACCTTATCTACAGCAGCAGAGAGTCCGTCGACGTTCTTGCCGCCAGCCTGAGCGAAGTGGGGCTGACCGCCGCCACCGCCCTGGATGAGCTTGGCAGCCTCGCGCACCATCTGACCAGCGTTGAGCGAGTGGTCCTTCACGAGGTCGTCGCTCATGCAGACGTTGAGCATCGGTTTCTCGTGAGCTACGGTACCTACAACAGCGAGCAGGTTAGCCGGAACAGCCTGACGCAACTTGAACATGAGGTCCTTGGCAGCAGCCGGCTCCAACGGGAGGACTGCTGTGATGACCTTCACACCGTTCACCTCGCGCGCCTTAGCGATGAGGTCGTTCTTTGTGCGCTCTACGGCAGCAGCCTGGAACTGCTCGATGTTCTTCTTCATAGCGTCGTGCTCCTCGATGTACTTGCCGATTACGCCCTCAAGATCCTTTGCGTTGTTGAACAGACCGCGGATAGCCTTCAGCACGTCCTCGATGTTGTACATCAGCTCCTCGCACTCCTTGCCGGTCTTTGCCTCAATACGGCGGATGCCGGCTGCTACGCTGCTCTCAGAGATGATCTTGAACATACCGATGCGACCTGTCGACTGTGCGTGGATACCGCCACAGAACTCGCAGCTCGGACCGAAGCGCACTACGCGCACCTTGTCGCCGTACTTCTCGCCGAAGAGGGCGATAGCTCCGAGCTTCTTAGCCTCCTCGAACGGAGTGTCGCGGTGCTCGTCGAGCGGCAGGTCCTGACGGATGAGGTCGTTGACGAGACGCTCTACCTTGCGCAGTTCCTCATCAGTCACCTTGGTGAAGTGAGAGAAGTCGAAACGCAGCGTTGTGGGCGATACGAATGAGCCTTTCTGCTCTACATGGTCGCCGAGCACCTGCTTCAGAGCGTAGTCGAGCAAGTGGGTAGCGGTGTGGTTGGCAGCCGAGCCCTCGCGAGCGTCTACGTCTACGCAAGCCATGAAGTCGGCCTCCGGGTTCTTCGGCAGAGCCTTCACGATGTGTACCGACTGTCCGTTCTCGCGCTTTGTATCTGTGATTGTAACGGTCTCGTCCTCGCTAACGAGCACGCCGGTATCGCCTACCTGACCGCCCATCTCGCCGTAGAACGGCGTATTGTCGAGCACGAGCTCGAAGTATGTATTCTTCTTCTGTGTCACTTTGCGATAGCGCAGGATGTGGCACTCGTATTCGGTGAAGTCGTAGCCTACGAACTGCTGTTCGCCTTCGCGCAGAACAACCCAGTCGGAGTTCTCAACAGCGGCAGCGTTGCGTGCGCGGTCCTTCTGCTTTTGCATCTCGGCGTTGAACTCGTCTGCGGCAACGGTGAATCCGTTCTCGCGGCAGATAAGCTCGGTGAGGTCGAGCGGGAAGCCGTATGTGTCGAACAGACGGAACGCCTGCACGCCGTCGAGTTCTGTCTTGCCCTGCTTCTTCAGTTCGTCCATAGCCGAGTTGAGCATATTGATGCCCTTCTCCAGAGTGCGCAGGAACGAGTCTTCCTCCTCCTTTATAACGTGGAGGATGAGGTCGTGCTGAGCCTTGAGTTCGGGGAACGCCTCGCCCATCTCGCGTGTCAGAACGGGGATGAGCTTGTAGAGGAAGCCCTCCTTCTGTCCGAGGAATGTGTACGCGTAGCGTACTGCACGGCGCAGGATGCGACGGATTACGTAGCCTGCCTTAGCGTTAGAAGGCAGCTGACCGTCGGCGATAGAGAATGCTACGGCACGCAGGTGGTCGGCGCATACGCGCATTGCCACATCGGTCTCCTCTTTCTCGCCGTACTTCATGCCGGTGATAGCCTCTTCCTCCTTGATGATAGGCTGGAAGACGTCGGTGTCGTAGTTGGAGTGCTTGCCTTGCATGGCGCGCACGAGACGCTCGAAGCCCATGCCGGTGTCGATTACGTTCATCGAGAGCGGAACGAGCGAGCCGTTAGCCTTGCGCTCGTACTGCATGAACACGATGTTCCAGATCTCGATAACCTGTGGGTCGTCCTTGTTCACGAGTTCGCGTCCGGGCACCTTCGCCTTCTCCTCCGGTGTGCGCGAGTCGAGATGAATCTCCGAGCACGGACCGCAAGGACCCGTATCGCCCATCTCCCAGAAGTTGTCGTGCTTGTTGCCGTTGATGATGTGGTCGGCTGGCACGTGCTTCGCCCAATATGATGCAGCCTCATCGTCGCGGGTGAGTCCTTCTTCCTCCGAGCCCTCGAACACTGTTACGTAGAGGTCGGCGGGGTTGAGCTTCAACACGTCTACGAGGTACTCCCAAGCGTAGTCGATGGCACCTTCCTTGAAGTAGTCGCCGAACGACCAGTTGCCGAGCATCTCGAACATTGTGTGGTGGTATGTGTCGTGACCTACTTCCTCGAGGTCGTTGTGCTTACCGCTCACGCGAAGGCACTTCTGTGTGTCGGCACGGCGGCGCGGTTCGGGCTCGCGTGTGCCGAGGATGATGTCCTTCCACTGGTTCATACCAGCGTTTGTGAACATCAATGTTGGGTCATCCTTGATTACCATCGGCGCACTCGGCACGATGGTGTGTCCTTTCGACTCGAAGAACTTCTTGAACGAGTCGCGGATTTCGTTAGCTGTCATCATATTATATAATATTGTCGTTTTGTTTTTTAATTTCTTCCTAAAACGTTTGCAAAGGTACTTTGTTTTGGTTACTTTTGCAAATAAATCGCAAATAATATGGCATTGAATACCAATAAGAACGTGAAGTTGTACTACTCCATCAAGGAGGTGGCTGCTATGTTCGACATACGAGAGAGCACGCTGCGTTTTTGGGAGACGGAGTTTCCGCATCTGAAGCCCAAGACCGTGGGACAGAACGTGCGCCAGTACACGGAGAAGGACATCGAGCAAATTCGCGTGATACACAACCTTGTGAAGGTGCGCGGCTTCAAGCTATCGGCAGCACGCAAGATGCTCAACAAGAACCGCACGGGCGTGGACAAGAGTTCGGATATTCTTGCCACACTAATCAGCGTGCGCGACGAGTTGAAGGAGCTGAAGAAGCAACTCGACGGAATGGTGTGAAGTACAGCTGAAACTTTTTTAAAGCAAAAAGACACAAACCGTAGGAGCCTACGGCTTTCCTGCCGTAGGCATTGGCAAGAAGAAACAATTAATCACAGCTATCTGGCGCAGAAAAGCGATGGCTACGGCAGGAATGCCGTAGCCTCCTACGATATGCATCGCCAACAAAACTCATCGGACGGCGTTCGGAATCTGATCGGGCGGCGGACGGAATCTGATTGGACGGCGGACGAAATCCAATCGGGCGGCGGACGAAATCTGATCGGGCGGCGTTCGGTGCACGATGACAATCGCTTAGCTTTTACCCTGCACAACCAAGCTATGCACACTAAAAAACCAAGCCGTCTACACTGAATATATAAACTAAATCACAGAATTTATAAACTAAATCACTAAATTTACAAACTAAATATACTTAAAACAATGAGAAATTTCATCCTATTGTCTGCCGCTACGCTCCTCTCTGCCGTAGTTTCAGCGCAGACCGTAGCACGTATGGACGACCTGAAACCTGAACAGAAGTCGATGGCTGTAAGCCTCAAACTCACAGGCGAACTGTCAACGACGGGCAACAGCGACTATCGCCAGTTGCGCGACCTTTGTTTCCAGATGCGCTCCGTAGACCTCAGCGAGGCACAAAGCACCACAATCCCTAACAACGCTTTCCACTCGCGCCACCAACTCGAGCAGATTACGCTGCCAACAGCAGCGAAGTCAATCGGTTCGCATGCGTTCTTCGCGTGCGACAAGTTGGGCAAGATAACCATTCCGGCTGGCGTAGAGAATATCGGTGCAGCAGCGTTCTCGGGTTGTACTGCGTTGGAGGAAATCATCATAAAGGGCACTCCACAGATTGGAGAGTACGCTTTCGCACGACTCGAAGGACTGAAGACCGTGCGCGTCGACTCGAAGGTGCCACCAAAGGCTGACGCTACGGCGTTCTACGGACTCAACCGCCAGACCGTGAAGCTCATCGTGCCCACAGGCAGCGAGAAACTCTACCGCAAGGCTGCGGGCTGGAGCCTCTTCTTCAGCGACGCGAAGGAGCAGTATCAGGTGAGCAAGCCGGAGGAGTGCCTCGTGCCGTTCCCCGTAGAACTGCAACTGCAGAAAGGTGGCAGTCTGAAGGTGAAAACCGCCTGGAACATCGTAGCTGCCGACGAACTCGCCAACGAGGCTGAGCAGGCGCGCCGCGTACTCACAGAGCGCATCGGCAACATCGTGAACAGCCGTCAGCGCGGCACACAGATTACGCTCGCACTCGACAACTCGCTCAGCGACGACGAGGCGTACACGCTCGCTATCAACGCGAAGGGCGTGACGGCAAAGGGCAAGACAGCACGTGGTGTGTTCTACGCGCTTATGACGCTCGACCAGCTGCTGCGCGGCAACGGCTCTACAGAGTGTGCCGACGCTATCCCTGCGCTGTTCATCAGCGACAAACCACGCACACATGTTCGCGAACTGATGGTTGACCCTGCTCGTACGTTCATACCGTTCGAGGACCTAAAGGCTTTTGTGCCCGAGATGGCACGCTACAAACTCAACGCCATGCACCTCCACTTGGTTGACGACCAGGCGTGGCGCATCGAGATTAAGAAATATCCGCAGCTCACGGAGCAGGCTTCGTCGCGCTGGGGTCAGGACGACATTCAGATGCCGTACAAGGGATACTACACACAGGAGCAGATGCGCGAACTCGTGAAGCTGGGCGCTCAGTATCACGTGGACATCGTGCCGGAGATAGAGATGCCTGGGCACGAGGTGGCAGCCATCAGCGTGTTCCCCGAACTGACATGCTATCAGCGTCAGGTGCCGGTGCGCACCACATGCGGCGTGTCTAACGAACTGCTCTGCCCGGGCAACGACTTCACATACGAGTTCCTCGGCAATGTGTTCAAGGAGATTGTGGATATCTTCCCGTCTAAGTACATACACCTCGGTGGTGACGAGGCTGGCAACCCAGCACTCGACTGCTGGACCGACTGCCCGAAGTGTCAGGCACTGAAGCAGAAGCTCGGTATCAAGACCACCGACCGCTCGGAGAACTGGCGTCTGCAGGGCTATCTGTTCGACCGCATGATTGAACTGCTGCGCGACAAGTACGGCAAGACACCAATGTTCTGGTACGAATCCGACTTCAAGGAAATTCAGCCTGGTTGCGTAACCTTCGCTTGGCGCAGCGGACAGACGCAGGAGGCACTCGACGCAGCCGTGCGCAACAACGCACGCATCATGCTCTGCCCTGGCGAGCACTGCTACTTCGACTACCCAATGTCGAAGGGCGACATGCCAGAGGTGAATTGGGGTATGCCTGCAACAACGCTGAAGGATGCCTACTCGCTCGACCCAGCGTGGGGTATGGACGAGAAGTTTGAGCAGAACAACCTCTTCGGTGTGGCTGGCACACTCTGGAGCGAGTGCATCCCGACCGTTGAGCGCATCTACTACCAGGCTTACCCACGCGCCATCGCTCTCGCCGAAGCCGGCTGGACAAAGCAGCAGAACCGCTCATGGGAGGGCTTCCTCACTCGTCTGAAGCCGACAATGAAGGACATGATGCGACGTGGCATCACATGCTCGCTCGAAGTGAACGGCGAGAAGTAGGCTGCAAAGAACACTATTTTGAATTATATTACACGGCTGGGGGCTTGCATTCTTTATGCAAGCCCCCAATCTTGTTTCTACATCTATGTATATGCCTTGCTCAATAATGACACTGACATATACATAACATTTTACAAAAACATATAAATAATAAATAAATAGCAGGCAATTCTTGTATTTTTCACAACAAAATCGTATTTTTGCAATAAATCAAAACAATTCAAATATGGCACAATTCATCAATCCTTTCTCAGATTGGGGATTTAAACATATCTTTGGTCGCGAGATTTCCAAAGACTTGCTGATTTGCTTCTTGAATGACCTGTTTGCCGACGAATTTGTAATTAAGTCGCTGGCGTTCGGAAACAAAGAACAAATCGGACTGTCGAAAGACTCACGCGAGGTTATCTTCGATATCTACTGCACAACAGACGAGGGCAAAGAGATTATCGTGGAGATGCAAAACCGAGGACAAGAACACTTCATTGACCGCGCTTTGTACTACACCTCACGCGTGATAGTTAACCAAGGCATAAAAGGCGAGTGGGACTATGACATACGACCCGTCTACACAATATGCTTTATGAACTTCGTCGACCCATTGCTGCCACTGGGAAAGTTCCGCACGGATATGGTACTCGCCGATCGCGATACAGGCAAGACTGTGTCGGATAAGATACGTATGATATATCTAATGCTACCTCTCTTTGAAAAAACAGAGGCAGAATGCGAGACAGACTTTGAACGTTGGATATTTGTTTTAAAGAATATGAATACATTTGAAAGAATGCCATTCCTGGCTAAAAACGCTGTGTTTAAGAAGTTAGCTGAGATTTCTGACCTTAGAACTCTCAGCAAAAAAGACATGGACAAATACGAGGATAGCATTAGGATTATGCGCGATGCATACGCTACATACAAGTATGCCATAAAGACTGGCTTGGAAGACGGACGAAAACAAGGTTTGGAGGAAGGAATGGCGCAGGGAATAGAGAAAGGAATGGCGCAGGGAATAGAGAAAGGAATGGCGCAGGGAATGGCGCAAGGAATGGCGCAAGGAATGGCGCAGGGAATAGAGAAAGGAAAAGCAGAGGCTGAACACCAAAAGAACATTGAGTTTGCCAAGCTCATGCTAAGCGACGGTGACTCTACTGAAAAAATCAAAAAATACACGGGACTTACAATTGAAGAAATAGACGCAATTGCACAAAGCCTACATTAGTAAAAATCCGCAATGCTAATCAACAAGCATTGCGGATTTTATATTTATAATATCTGTAACACCTCTTTGAGGTCTTCAATCTTCTTTAGCTCATCCATGATGACGCTAACCTCACTGCGGTCGTGAACGCGAATCTCAATGGTGCCGTCGAAGATACCATCCTCACTCGAGATTGTGATGCGGTGCATATTGACATCGAGTTTGTCAGATATGACCTCTGATATCTCGCGCAGCATACCCTTGCGGTCGATACCACGCAACTCGATTGTAGCATCGAAGAACATCACCTTATGCATATCCCACTTCGCATCAAGGATGCGGTTTCCAAAGCTTGCCTTCAACTTTGAAGCCACGCTGCAGTCGCGACGGTGAATTTCTATGCGATTCTTGTTATCTATGTATCCCATGATGTCATCGCCTGGTATGGCGTGGCAGCATGTTGGGAAGATGTATTGCGATATATTCTCCTCATTGATAACGACAGGCTTCTTCTTATTAAAGCCCTCGCCAACAACAAACAGTTTGGGCTTCTTACCCTCCTTATTATCGCCCTTCTTGAAAAATGGCACGAACTTGCGCCAACCGCCATTTTGATCGGTTTTGCGTTCACGCAGTTCGTCTAAATCCTTATCACCGAGCAAGACAGAACGTTTACCGAGCATCAAGAATAGGTCCTCATGCTTCTTCGCCTCGTGCAGATCGCAAAGTTTATTGAGCACGGGGGTAGTCATCTCAAGCTCGTTCTTGCGCAACCACTCATCAAGTATCTGTTCGCCACGTTTCTGCAACTCGCGATTGTCGCGACGCAATATCGCCATAATCTTCTGCTTCGCCTTCGCCGTAAACACGAAGTTTATCCACGATGCCTGCACATGCTGCGACTTAGAGGAGAGTATCTCCACCTGATCGCCGCTCTGTAACTTGTGGCTCAGTGGCACAAGTTTATGATTCACCTTTGCGCCGATGCAGTGCGAACCGAGGAAGGTGTGTATCTGAAAAGCGAAGTCGAGAGCCGTACACTGCGCAGGCATTGTCTTTATTTCGCCCTTCGGTGTGAATACGAATATCTCGCTTGCAAAGAGGTTCAGCTTAATGGTATCGAGGAAGTCCATTGCGTCGGGTTGTGGGTCGTCGAGGATTTCCTTGATAGTAGAGAGCCAGTTGTTGAGTTCCGAATCGTCATCAACAGTCTCTACGCTCGACTCCAATCCCTTCTCCTTATACTTCCAGTGGGCAGCGAAGCCCTGCTCTGCCACCTCGTCCATGTGGTCGGAACGTATCTGTACCTCTATCCATTTACCCTGCTTCGACATGAGCGTCACGTGCAGAGCTTGATAGCCATTTGCCTTCGGGTGGTTCACCCAATCGCGCAAACGGTCGGGGTGCGACTTGTATATCTGACTAATTGCGACATATATCTTAAAGCACTCGTTGATTTCCTCTGAGCGTTCCTTCGGCGTATAAATTATACGCACAGCGAGAATATCGTAGATTTCGTCGAAGGTGACGTGCTTGTTCTGCATCTTATTCCAAATAGAATAAGGACTCTTCACACGCGCCTTCAGATCATACTTGATGCCCATCTTGTCGAGGGCAGCACGTATCGGAGCGGTGAAGTTCTCAAAGAGCACATCGCGCTGCGCTTGCGTATCTGCAAGTTTTCCTTTTATATAATCGTATTCCTCCGGATGTTCGTAGCGGAACGAGAGGTCTTCAAGTTCGGTCTTTATCTTGTTCAAGCCTAAGCGGTTGGCAAGCGGAGCATATATATAAAGCGTTTCGCCTGCAATCTTATACTGCTTATTGGCAGGCTGCGATTGTAGCGTGCGCATATTGTGCAGACGGTCGCAGATCTTGATAAGGATGACACGTATATCATCGCTCATCGTTAGTAGCAACTTTTTGAAGTTCTCAGCCTGTGCTGATGCCTTGTCGCCAAAAATACCGCCCGAGATCTTTGTCAGTCCGTCTACAATCTGCGCTATCTTCTCGCCAAAGATATTCGAGATATCCTCTACGGTGTAGTCGGTATCCTCCACCACATCGTGCAAGAGTGCGGCGCAGATACTTGTAGAGCCGAGTCCCATCTCCTCTACGGCGATGCGCGCCACGGCAATAGGGTGCATAATATATGGTTCGCCCGACAAACGACGCACACCTTTGTGCGCCTGTCGTGCGAAGTTGAACGCCTTTGTTATTATGTCTACCTTCTTTCGGTGACGCGATGCCACGTATATATCGAGTACTTCCTTGAAGGCTTGTTCAATCATTTGGTCGTCAGCAAGCTCACGCTGCTTGTCTTTCAAATTTTGGTCGTCCATGATTTAGGTCTCCTATATATTAATAAGGTATATATGTATGCAGCAGGGTGCAGAGATTCGCGCCGGTCTTACTTGATGCGAATCTTCTTGCCTGCACGTATGTTGCTTCCGCTAATCTTGTTAAGCTTTTTCAGTTTGCTAACGGTTGTGCCGTTGCGGTGTGCAATCTCAGAGAGCGTGTCGCCCTGGCGAATCGTTACGCTCTTGCTGCGTCCGCGGCGCGACTTGTTGCGCGACGCCTTGCTGTGTCTGCCGCTTCTGCTTGAAGAATAACGCGACACTGCCGGAGCGTCTGTGTTCACAGCCACTTCCAAGCGCTTTGTGAGCAGTTCGTCGGGTCTGTAGGCGTAGATAGAGTCTTCGTTGTCGATGAAGTTGCCCACCATAGCCAGCGGCAAGCGAATTGCAGACGGCTTTGTGCTGCCATTCACAACGCTGCGACGATACTGCGGATTGAGCTGCTTCACCTGGTCTACATCCATACCGAGCACCTTAGCCACCTGCTCGAAGTGTACATCGCGGTTGACTACCACGGTGTCGGTTTTCACGGGCAAGTCGGCACGCATCGGACAGATGTTGTGCTCGCAGTAGTAGTTCATAATATAGTTGGCGGCGATGAACGCCGGAACATAGCCACGGGTCTCCTTCGGCAGATAGGGATAGATGCGCCAATAGTCCTTCTCGCCGTTTGAGCGATGGATGGCTCGGTTAATGGCTTCTGGTCCGCAGTTGTAGGCTGCTATGACAAGGTTCCAATCGCCGAATATCTTATAGAGGTCGCGCAGGTAGTGAGCTGCGGCATACGATGCACGCACGGGGTCGCGACGCTCGTCAACAAGCGAGTTCACCTCCAAGCCATACTGCTTGCCGGTTGTAATCATAAACTGCCACAGACCAGTGGCACCAACGCGCGAAACGGCGTTCGGGTTGAGTGCCGACTCTATCACTGGCAGATATTTCAGTTCGAGCGGCAAGCCGTAAGACTCGAGTGCCTCCTCGAATATAGGCATATAGAAGTTCTGTGCGCCGAGCATAACGCTCACCGAGCGGCGCAAGCGTCCGCTGTAGCGGTCTATGAACTTCTGTACGACATCATTGTATGGCATCTCAATGATTGTCGGCATACGGCTCAAACGTTCTTTATACACCTCCGCACTATACACGGGGTTCACATCGGGCATGTTGCAGTCGAAGCTAACATGCAGATAGGTCTTGCTATTGTAGTTGTTGAGCAGACTATCATAATCGTTGGTAAGTGCCTCGGGCAGGTCGATAATCTCCTGCTTGCCATGAGCATCGGTTACAACGATTTCGTCGTCATTATTCTCGCTCTGCGCGAGAGCCTGACTGGTAAAGCCGAAAAATGCTGCGGCTATAAGTATCAGTGATTTATTCATATTCGTTTGTTTGTCTTTAGAAATTCAGGCTACAACTCAATCCCAAGCTATTAGCCTTGAACGGATTTCTTTCGCGGTCGTTGTTGAGTATCGTCGGCTCCACCCTCAAGCTCAAGTCTTTCGATATGTCGAACTCGGAGAGCGATGCATCAACGTAGGCATCGATGATGGAGAGTGCGTAGACTCCCACCAAGCAGAAGAAACTCAAGTCGCGCCAACGACGGAACTTGTCCTTACGTTTCTTGAAGAGTTGCTGATAGCGTTGTATGTTTGTCTCATCAATCTTCGCCCCGAGGTGCAAGAACTGATTATAGCTCTGCGTGTTCGGGTCGTCATCCATCAAGTCGAGATACGCCTGCGAATAGTCGGAATACATCTGGTTGTTCCAACGCATGGCATAGGCGCAACCAACGAATCCGCCATACACAATCGGCAGTTTCCAATACTTGCGGTTGTATATCTGTCCGGCACCAGGTAGGACAATAGCGAGCCACATTGCACGCTTCGGGTTGGGTCGCCACGTGCTCCAGTCGCGCTTAGGCTTACCTATGATGGTGTCGCTGGCTACGAAGATGCTATCTGCTTTTATAGATGTGAACTGAACATCCATACTATCAGCTACGACCTGCTCTTGCGCCTTTGCTATTGTACCGAACAACAGCAGAAACGCAGTAAGTGTCAATGTTTGCAATATATATGTAATGTTCTCTTTCACTGTTCTTTTTTATGTTTATTTGTCTACAAGTAATGTACAAAACGTTAAAACTAAGAGTAATGCGCAGAACGTTTATTTCATCTTGTCGAACACAGCCATGATATGCTCCAACTCCTCTTCATTGGCGAAAGGAATTGTTATCTTTCCCTTGCCTTTCGGCGAGCATGTCATCTGCACTTTCGTTTGCAAGAATTCGGAGAGGTGGGTGCGCAGCGCGTTGTACTCCTCCGGCAGTTTCGTCTTTGCCACTATCTTCTTCGAGCCACTATTCACGTCCTCTCCATTCTTCAACATCTGCGCCATCTCCTCCACCTTACGTACGGAGTAGCCGTTCTTGAGCACTTCGTTGAAGAGCTTTATCTGCAACGATGGGGAATCGATTGCCAAGATGGCACGAGCATGTCCCATGTCTATCTCTTTCTTCTGCAGTGCTATCTGCACCTGAGCCGGCAGACGGAGCAGACGGAGGTAGTTGGTAATGGCTGTGCGACTCTTTCCTACGCGCTCCGACACTTTCTCTTGCGTCATTCCGTCGGCATCGAGCAGATGTTCGTAGGCGAGTGCTATCTCTATGGCATTAAGGTCTTCGCGCTGTATATTCTCAACGAGAGCCATCTCCATAACGTTCTCGTCGGCGATGGTGCGTATGTAAGCCGGTATGGCTGTGAGTCCTGCCATCTGCGAAGCACGCCAACGACGCTCGCCGGCGATAATCTGGAAGCGGTCGTCAGACACCTGACGCAGCGTGATTGGCTGAATAATACCTATCTCACTGATGCTGTTAGCCAACTCCTGCAGTGCTTCGGGGTCGAAGTCGCGTCGTGGCTGATTGGGGTTTGCTTCTATCTGGTTGAGCGGTATCTCGTTTATTGTGGATGTACCTTGCGTGCGCACACCGCCGGTGTCGATAAGAGCGTCAAGTCCGCGTCCGCCTTCTATCTCGTCGAGTCCGCGTCCTAATACGCTTCTATTGTATTTCTTGTGTACTGCCATCGTCTTGTTTGTTTACTCTTTTTTCGTTTTTGTTGATTATTTCCTTGGCGAGTGCCAAATGGTTTTTCGACCCTGCCGAGTCGGCATCGTAAAGTATTACGGGGAGTCCATGGCTCGGACTCTCGCTGAGCTTCACGTTGCGTTGTATGACAGTCTTGAACACAAGTTCCTGGAAATGTCGTTTCACCTCGTCGTATATCTGGTTTGCAAGACGCAGACGACTATCGTACATGGTGAGTAGGAAGCCTTCTATCTCTAACGCCGGATTGAGCTTGCTCTTTATAATCTTAATGGTGTTGAGGAGCTTTGTAATACCTTCGAGTGCGAAGTACTCGCACTGCACGGGAATGATGACCGAGTCGGCTGCGGTGAGGGCATTCACGGTGATGAGTCCGAGCGACGGACTGCAGTCGATAAGTATATAGTCGTAGTCGTCGCGTATCTGGTCGAGCATATTCTTGATAACGCGCTCGCGGTTCTTCAGGTTGAGCATCTCTATCTCAGCTCCAACGAGGTCAATATGGCTGGGAATGACGTCGAGCCCGTTGATATCGGTGGTGTAGACAGCGTCGTGTACGTCAGCATGATCGATGATGCACTCGTAGAGCGAGCAGTCAATCTCCTTGATGTCCACACCAAGTCCGCTCGACGCATTTGCCTGCGGGTCTGCGTCCACCACGAGCACCGTCTTCTCAAACGTAGCGAGCGATGCTGCCAAGTTTATCGTTGTTGTTGTCTTGCCTACGCCACCTTTTTGGTTGGCTAATGCTATTATCTTTCCCATTTGAAGTCAAAATTATTCGGCAAAGGTACATATTTTATATGAGAATAGGCTCGTTTAAACCTTTTTTCGTACATTTGCAGTTGAAATAAAACTAAAATTATGAATACCAAAAAGCCATTAATACTGATTTCTAACGACGACGGCTACCACGCCAAGGGTATAAACTCGCTCATCGATATGCTGCGCGACATTGCCGACATCATCGTTTGCGCCCCCGAATCGGCTCGCTCGGGCTTCGCCACTGCATTCTCTGCTACCATTCCGCTGCGCCTCAAGCTGCGCCGCGACGAGGAGGGTATGCAGATGTGGTCGTGCAACGGCACACCGGTCGACTGCGTGAAGATTGCGCTGCAGGAGCTATTCGCTGACCGCCTACCCGACATGATTTTGGGTGGCATCAATCATGGTGATAATGCTTCGGTAAATGTTCACTATAGCGGCACAATGGGCGTGACGCTTGAGGGTTGCATGAAGTACATCCCGTCTATTGGTTTTTCGCTCTGCGACTTCTCTTCGGATGCCAACTTCGAGCCGCTGCGCCCGTATGTGCGCCAGATTGTACAGAAGGTGCTCAGCGAGGGGCTACCAAAGGGCGTATGCCTAAACGTAAACTTTCCGAAACTCACTGAGTTTAAGGGCATAAAAGTATGTCGTATGGCTATGGGCACATGGTACAACGAGTGTGTGAAGCAGCGCCATCCGCATGGTTACGACTACTATTGGATGACCGGTTCCTACCGCAACGACGAACCTGAGCAGGAGGACACCGACAACTGGGCACTCACGCATGGCTATATATCCATCACACCGACACGCATCGACGTTACGGATTATGACTTGCTGCACAATTGGAAGGAAGAGTTTTGAGCCCCTCCCAACCCTCCCCGTCGGGGAGGGCTTAGTTAGCAAAGGCTTAGAAAGGCTTAGTTAGCAAAGGCTTAGAAAGGCTTAAAGAGGCTTAGAAAGGCTTAAAGAGACTTAAAGAGACTTAGAAAGGCTTAGTTTGCAAAGGCTTAGAAAGGCTTAAAGAGGCTTATAAAGGCTTAGTTCTCTCAGAAAAAAATCATGAAATACTACTTAATCGTTGGCGAGGCATCGGGCGACCTCCATGCCTCGCATCTTATGAAAGCTCTGCTCAAGGAAGACCCCACAGCGGAGTTCCGTTTCTTCGGTGGCGACCTGATGTCGGCTGTCGGAGGCACACGTGTGCGCCACTACCGCGATTTGGCGTATATGGGCATCATCGCCGTACTGCTCCACTTGCGCACCATTCTGCGCAACATGGCGTTCTGCAAGCGCGACATCGTGGAGTGGCAACCCGACGTAGTGATACTTGTTGACTATCCGGGCTTCAACCTGAAGATTGCAAAGTTCGTGCACAACAACACGCACATTCCCGTTTATTATTACATCTCACCGAAGATATGGGCATGGAAGGAGTATCGCATCAAGGAGATTAAGCGCAACGTCGACGAGCTTTTCTCTATTCTGCCGTTCGAGGTGCCGTTCTTCGAACAGAAGCACCACTACCCCATCCATTACGTTGGCAATCCTACTGCGGAGGAGGTAAGACAGTTCCAGGCCACATACAACGTAGACGATGCCACCTTCCGCCGTCAGCACGGTCTCGATGCGCGTCCTATCATAGCGTTGCTCGCTGGCAGTAGAAAGCAGGAGATAGCGGGCACACTGCCACAGATGATTGCTGCTGCGCAGCGTTTCGCCGACTACCAGCTTGTGCTTGCTGCGGCACCAGGTATCGAACCCGAGTTCTACGACGCACACATCAGCGGAAGCAACGTGCGCGTGGTGCGCGGTGAGACCTACGCCCTGCTTTCTCACGCTCACACGGCACTCGTCACGAGTGGCACGGCTACGCTTGAGACGGCACTCTTCCGCGTTCCGCAGGTGGTGTGCTACAACACCGCGCTGCCCAAGCTGGTGGGACTGCTGCGTCCGTTGGTGCTGAAGGTGAAGTACGTGTCGCTCGTAAACCTCATCGCCGACCGCGAGGTGGTGCCCGAATTAGTGGCTAACACGTTCTCCGAAGCTAACGTCGCCGAGCAACTCACACGCCTGCTTCCCGACGGCGAGCCACGCCAGCAGATGCTTGCCGGCTACGAGGAGGTGTGGCAGAAGATCGGTGCAGACAGTCCGTCGGAGCGCACAGCGAAGGAAATGGTTTTAAAAGTAAAAAGGTAAAAGAGTAAAAAGGAGAAAAAGTAAAAAGGTGAAAGAGTAAAAAGGTAAAATGCACAACTGCATTTTACCTTTTTACTTTATAACCGTGCCAAGACTCTTACATATACTTCTTTACGAACTCCAGCACTCTGTGCGTGTACTCCTCTTTATAGTCGCCATACGCATCGGCGTGCTTGCTGCCGTGTGCTATCCAGAGTGCTTTAGGCTGCGGTTTTGCCTTGTAGAGCGGATACACCATCCAGGTGGGCACAAACGTATCGTTGTCGCCGTGTATGAAGAGCATCGGCTTCTGGCATTTCGCCACCTGCTTCAGTGGTGATGCCTCATTGAAGTTCCAGCCGTACTTAGCCTGCACAAGCCACGAGGCGGTGTACATCAGTGGGAAGTCGGGTAGCGAGAAGCGGGCTGATATCTCGTTCGAAAACTCGTCCCACACGCTCGTATATCCACAGTCCTCCACAAAGCACTTCACGTACTGCGGTGTCTGTTCGCCACTGACACACATCGTCGTAGCGGCACCCATCGAGATGCCGTGCACCACAAGGCGCATCGAGTCGACTTCGGTGCGGAACAATTCGGGTGCCAGACTTATCCAGTGCAGCACGTCGAGACGATCTTTCCATCCCATCTGTATTGCGTCGCCGTCGCTCTGTCCATGCGCATAGAGGTCGGGCAGCAGAACGTTAGCCCCAAGCTCACGATTGTAGATGCGTGCGATGGGCAGCATACGTGTGGCGTTGTCGCAATAGCCATGCACAAGCACGGCGGTGCGCCCATTCGCACGTGGCGACCGAACAAACAAAGCATGAGCACGCTTGCCGGTCTGTGGCATCACGACGAACGTGTCGCGCAGTGCGTCTACGGCTTGCAAGCTGTCGAGCCACGACTTCAGCTCGGGGAAACGCTTCTCTATCTGTGCCAAGTCGGAGTTGCGCTCGCGCTCAGCACTCACAAGAGCATAGTCGACAAGGTAGAACGAAGCTGCGGTGACGATGCCTAACAACAGTGCAAGACTCGCACCGAGGCTTATCAATAGTTTTTTATGCTTCATACGCTCCTACATTACTTCAGGTACGGCTTCAGCACCTCCACCCACTTCTGGTATCCCTTGCCGAGCAGATGCAGTCCGTCGTTGGTGTACTCCGGGTTCATCACGTTGGTAGAAGGCGTTACGAGCGACTTGTACACGTCGATGTATGTAACGCCGTGGCGTGCGGCAATAGCCTTTATCTTTGCGTTGAGCGCGGCGATGTCCTTCTGACGGTTCATATGACCAGAAAACTTGTTGAACTTCGGATTCACGGGGAACACGCTCTGCACGTAAAGCTTTGTCGCAGGCGACTCGCGCTTCACGCGCTCCACAATTTTCTCCACGTTCTTCACAATCTCGTTCATGCTCTTGCCGTGCGCTAAGTCGTTGGTACCGATGAGCAGGAATATCTTCGCCGGCTTGCCCTTTGTCACAGTGCTCAGACGGTCGAGTACGCCTTGGGTTGTATCGCCACTGATACCGCGGTTCTTGGCGTGCGGATTGCCCAGCAGCTCTGCCCACTCGCCACCGTTGGTGATGCTGTTGCCGAGGAAGATAATGTCGCTCTTGCTCGTAGGCAGCACCTCAAACAAAGTGGCACGCTGATAATAGAATGTGGAGCGTTTCTGCTCCTGGGCCTGCATCGTGCACGCACAGAACAGACTCAACATAACGATTAGCTTCTTCATGGTTGCACTTTTATATTTACGCTACACTCAAGTTGGTGCAGCAATCGGATTGAAACGTTTATTTAACTCTAACGACAAAAGTACTAATAAAAATCGAAAACGACTATGTTTTTTGCATCCTTTTGTGTAAAAAACACAGCTACGAGGAAGACTTATTCGACAAAAATACGTAACTTTGCAGGCGTTAAATCAAAGTGTAACTAATTTATGGACGACTATCACGCGGAAAACCCGAATTTGTAATGCAGGAGGACGCTCTCACAATGCGGTCTCCCAAGCATTGTTTAACCCAAGGAGACAGCTTTATGAGAACATACTGGAACACCAATTCTACCCTCAAACAAATCGAAGAGTGGCAGCCGAACTGCTGGATACAAGTTACATGTCCAACAGAAGAAGACCAGCAATTGCTGGAAGACGAGTTTAACATACCCGATTATTTCCTTTCCGACATCAGCGATACCGACGAACGTGCCCGCTACGAGTACGACGACGGCTGGATGCTCATCATCCTTCGTATCCCATACGTGAAGGAGATACGCTCACGTACGCCGTACACCACCGTGCCGCTCGGCATCATTCACAAACGCGACGTGACCATCACCGTGTGCTACTACGAGACGAACATGATGATTGACTTCGTGTCCTACCACCAGAAGCGCGGCGAGGGATTTACCGACTATGTTGACATGACATTCCGCCTCTTCCTCTCTTCTGCCGTGTGGTATCTAAAACGCCTGAAGCAGATTAACACGCTCATCGAGAAAGCGAAGCACAACCTCGACCACAACGTGAACAACGAGTCGCTCATAGCCCTCTCGCGTCTGCAGGACTCACTCACCTACTTCGTCACATCTATCCGTGGCAACGAGACATTGCTTGCCAAACTGAAGTTCAAGCTGCAGGTGGACGAGCTGGATGCCGACCTCATCGAGGACGTAAACATCGAGATGTCGCAGGCTCGTGAGACGACGAACATCTACTCCGACATTCTCGAATCGACGATGGACACCTACTCATCCATCATCAACAACAACATGAACACCGTGATGCGTACACTCACCTCCGTATCAATCATCATGATGTTGCCAACGCTCATCTCCTCATTCTTCGGAATGAACCTCATCAACGGCATGGAAGAATACCCGTTCGGCTTCATCGTGGCGATACTTATCTCGGTGATAATATCAGCACTTTCGTGGATTATACTGCGACATAAGCGACTGCTTTAAAGCAAAATGCAAAAATAAATTGCGTTTTTTGTCGCTATTCAAAATATTTTATTTAAGTTTGCAGTCTATAATAAATAATGTGAGGATGTGGCTTCGCGCCACATTCGTGTGAATTACCCTTATCATAAACTTAAAACAGTTAAATGATGGACTCTCAAGAAAACGCCCTGTTGCAAGGTGCACAAGAAGAGCAGAACGTGGAGCAGACTGCCGTAGAGCAGACCGCTGCAGCCGACGTTCAGCCAGTAGAGAACACAAAAGTCTACAAAACTAAACAAGAAGTCGTTGACCGCCTTAAGGAAATCGTCGCAAGCGACGAGGCTCCGGCTAAGGAGGAAATCGACCTTTTAAAGACAGTATTCTACAAACTCCACATCGCAGAGCGTGAAGCACGCCTGAAGGAATACATCGACGGCGGTGGTAACCCTGAAGCTTATCAGGTTTTACCCGACGAAACCGAGGAAACTTTCAAGGCGCAAATGGCTGTAATCCGCGAGAAACGTGCGCAGATTATGCAGCAGCAGGAGGCTGAAAAGCAAGCCAACCTGAAGAAGAAACTCGAAATAATTGAGAAAATCAAAGCCATGGCTACATCGCCCGACGAGGTAGGCAAGTCGTTTGGTGAGTTCAAGGAGCTGCAGCAGCAGTGGAAGGACATCAAGAACGTGCCGGCTGACAAGGCTAACGAGCTTTGGCGCAACTACCAGTTATATGTAGAGCAGTTCTACGACCTGCTCAAGCTCAACTCTGAGGCTCGCGAGTACGACTTCAAGAAGAACCTCGAGCTGAAGACAAAGCTCTGCGAGGCAGCAGAGAAGCTCGCCGACGAGGAAGACGTAATCAGTGCTTTCCACCAGCTTCAGGAGCTGCACCAGCAGTACCGCGAGATCGGACCGGTAGCTAAGGAGCTGCGCGAGGAGGTATGGGCACGCTTCAAGGCTGCATCTACCGTAATCAATAAGCGCCACCAGCAGCACTTCGAGGATCTACGCGCTAAGGAGGAGGAGAACCTCGCACGCAAGACCGCCCTCTGCGAGAAGGTAGAGGAACTCTGCAAGACCGACAACAAGGGCGCTGCCGACTGGGAGAAGCACTCTAAGGAGATTATCGACATACAGAACGAGTGGAAGACCATTGGCTTCGCTCCGCAGAAGATGAACGTGAAGATATTCGAACGCTTCCGCGCTGCTTGCGACGACTTCTTCGGACGCAAGGCTGAATACTTCAAGACGCTCAAGGCTACCTTCTCTGAGAACATTGAGAAGAAGAAGGCACTTGTAGAGAAGGCGCAGGCACTCGCCGACAGCACCGACTGGAAGGCTACAAGCGACAAGCTCATCGCGCTGCAGAAGGAGTGGAAGACCGTAGGCATGGTTCCGAAGAAGCTCGGCGACCAGCTTTGGCAGGACTTCCTCGGCGCATGCAACAAGTTCTTCGAGGCTCGCAACGCAGCCGGTGCAGGTCAGCGCAACGAGGAGCACGCCAACCTCGAGAAGAAGCAGGGCATCATTGAGCAGCTGAAAGCACTCGCTGAGAACGCAGCCGAAGCTACACGCGAGAAGGTGCAGGCACTCACCGAGGAGTACAACAAGGTGGGACACGTGCCGTACAAGGAGAAGGACAAGCTCTACGAGGCTTATCACGAAGTGCTCGATCGCATCTACAAGGAGCTGAACATCTCTACAAAGCGCCGCCGTCTGAACGACTTCAAGGCCAACATCAAGAACGTGGCAAAGCGTGGCGAAGAGGCTCTCGACAACGAGCGCGGTCGTCTGGCTCGCCGCTTCGACCAGCTCAAGCAGGAGATACAGACCTACGAGAACAACCTCGGTTTCCTCAACGCAAGCTCTAAGAAGGGCAACAGCCTCATCGACGAGATGAACCGCAAGGTGCAGCACCTACGCGACGACCTCGAACTGGTTCGCCAGAAGATAAAGGCTATCGACGCAGAAAACAAATAAACGCAAGCTAACAATGCCTAAAGAGGCTTAGTAAGGCTTAGTTCGGCTTAAAATAGAACGCCTAAAGAGGCTTAAAAAGGCTTAGTTCGGCTTAGGCTTAAGAAGGCTTAGAAAGACTTAGGCTTAAGAAGGCTTAGAAAGGCTTAGAAAGGCTTATCCCCCACCAAACAATAGCAAAAAAGGAGTCAACGAATGTTGACTCCTTTTTTGCTTTTTACTATTTCTTCATATCCTTATCCACCATTGCCGCGACGCACGAGTCCGACCACACATTCTCTGCGGTCTCAATCATATCGAGCACCGTGAAGACGGGCAGTATAACACCCATTATCGCAACCGGCGCACCCACGCCCGACATCAGCGAGAGCGTGAGGAAGAAGCACCCCATCGGCACTCCGGCGTTGCCTATGGCAGCCACCACGGAGATGAACAGCCAAAGTAGCATCACGGGCAGCGACAGCTCCACACCGCCGTTCTGCATCACGAAGAGCGATGTCACGAAGATGAACGCAGCGCAACCGTTCATGTTGATGGTTGTGCAGATGGGCAGCACAAAGCGCGCCACCTTGCTGTCCACGCCGAGTCGCTCCTCCGAGGTCTGTATCGTCACGGGGAGCGTGGCTGCCGAACTCTTTGTGAACAGAGCCATGAGCACAGCCGGCATCATGCGACGCATCACATGCACGGGGTTGAGTCCGCGAGCCACAAGGAACAGTGGCAGCACAACGAAGAACTGCAGTATATTGCCACCCAATATCACGGCTACGTACTTGCCTATTGATGCCACCACCGTGCCTGCCGACACCTCTGCCGACAGCTGCGCAGCGAACGCCACGATGCCCACGGGCAGCACAGCGATGAGCCAGCGGATGAGTCGCGACACCACGTCCTGCAGCGCACTCAGTCCGCGCATCAACAGTTCTTTATTCTCGCC
This sequence comes from Prevotella sp., assembly GCA_052272805.1. Lineage (GTDB taxonomy): Bacteria > Bacteroidota > Bacteroidia > Bacteroidales > Bacteroidaceae > Prevotella. Next base: position 45,254 of record DAVZJL010000011.1, read on the forward strand.
CATAGGCATCTTCGCCAACGCCAAGCCCACAGCCACGGCGATGAGCAGCACCGAGAGCACATTGCCCTCGATGAACGGGCGCAGGAAGTTGTCGGGCACGATGCCAATCATATAGTCGAAGTACGACCCATTGGTCACCTCTTGAGGTACACCATCGCCCAGACGACTACTGTTCACCATCTCCATCGGCAAGTTATCGGGCGAAATGATAATGTAGAGCACCATTCCGACGGCGGCTGCCGCCACGGTTGTGAGCAGCGTGTAGCTGATGGTATGGCGGAAGATGCGACGTGTTTCGCGCTGCATACCGAACGTTGCGAGTGTTGTTGTCACGGCGAGTGCTATGGTCGGCACGGCAATAAACTGGAAGAGGCGTGTGAAGACAGTAGCCACGAAGTTAGCCGCTGTATTCACCCACTCCACGCCGAGCAGTCCGAGGCATGAGCCCACGACCAATGCGCCAAGCCACAGCCAGAAGTTCTGCCCTCCGCCACAACAGGTGTGTTTTGTTTCCGATTTGTTGTTCATTCTAATATCTAAAAGAAAGGGTTATTAAACGGTTTTCTTATTGCATGTTGTATCTATTCCAACGATCCGCGTCGGTCGTTACGAGCATCCGCGTCGACCGTTACGAGCATCCGCGTCGGTCGATACGAGCATCCGCGTCGGTCGATACGCGACGTAATACTTGCAGTTTTCAGCGTTTCGACTTGAAGAACTCCGTCATTAGCGTTCGACATTCCTCTTCCAGAACGCCACTCACCACCTCGCACTTCGGGTGCAGAGCCTTCGGTGCGAAGACGCGAAAACCGCGCTTCTCGTCTGCAGCACCATACACCACACGCCGCACCTGCGCCCAGCCCAATGCTCCGGCGCACATGATGCAAGGCTCTACGGTGACGTAGAGCGTGCAGTCGGTGAGATACTTTCCGCCGAGCTGGTTGGCAGCCGACGTTATAGCCTGCATCTCGGCGTGTGCCGTAACGTCGCCGAGCGTCTCCGTAAGGTTATGCGCCCGCGCAATGATGCGGTCGCCAGCCACGACAACCGCGCCAACGGGTATCTCCCCCTCGTCGCGTGCAGCCTCTGCCTCCACAAGAGCGCGGCGCATGAACTGCTCGTCCTTCTTCTGCTGTTCTGTATTCTCCATGTCGTTTTATGTCTTCAAGTGGATACTAAGTAACTAAAAAAGTGAATACAAAGATAATGCAAAAGAAAGACAACACAAAATAAGCGTACTTATTTTTTTATAATACAAGTACCACTACCACATACAAACCTACTTACTTTCAACAATTTTAGCGATTCTAACGCTTACTTCATACAACAGGTATAAAGGAATCGTTACCAACACAAGTGTCATCAAATCAGGAGGTGTTATAATTGCAGCAACAATCATAATAACGATTAAAGCATGTTTCCTATACTTTGCCAAAAGTTGAGAGGATACGAATCCCATTTTTGCCAAGAAGAACATGATGACTGGCAATATGGCTACTGCCACAAAATCCAACCTTGCGCTTCGTTCTCCACAAGGATCCAAATTTGCCGTTGAAAGATTTCTCGCGAGCATGGATTGGAATGGTTGTGGCAACTATCGGAGTGAATGTGTCGCACACTGGACAAAAATCTTTGCTACCGATGAGGTTGTTTACAACGAACCCATCATTCAGAACTTCCTTTCGTTCGTTGATCACATGTCGTGCAGCGCAGATACATACGTTTCACTCGGTGGCTCCAATGGTTGTGC
>DAVZJL010000012.1:0-46598 GCA_052272805.1 Prevotella sp.
GGATACAAGATTCTCAATCTTGGCATAGGGGTTCGATTCCCCTATCCACTACCAAGCAAAGCGTGTAGAAACAATATGTTTTTACACGCTTTTTTCATTATACTCCCTATGGTTTTCAAAAAAAATGCGTAACTTTGTAGCTTAGGACTACAACTATAGCAAACAAATAGTACACACAGATATGGCAGATATAAAGAAACCGCTCATGGGTATGTCGCTCTACGAGCTCAAAGAAGTAGCAAAATCGCTCGGTATGCCAGCCTTCACTGGCGGACAGATGGCGAAATGGCTATACACACAACACGTGAAATCGATTGACGAGATGACAAACATCTCGAAGACCAATCGTGAGCGACTGGCTGAAGAATACACCATTGGATGTATGGAACCGATAGACTGCCAAGTATCGAAGGACGGAACAATAAAGTACCTCTTCCCCACTGCTACGGGCAAACATGTGGAAACTGTGTACATCCCCGATCACGACCGCGCTACGCTGTGCGTTTCGTCACAAGTGGGTTGCAAGATGAATTGTCTGTTCTGCCAAACAGGCAAGCAGGGTTTTGAAGAGAGTCTCACAACAACCGATATCCTCAACCAGATATATTCGCTTCCCGAACGCGAGAAACTCACGAACATCGTGTTTATGGGTCAGGGTGAACCGATGGACAACCTCGACAACGTACTGAAAGTAACACAAGTGATGACAGCCGACTATGGCTACGCTTGGAGCCCGAAGCGCATCACAGTAAGCAGCGTAGGCCTGCGCAAGAAGTTGCAACGCTTCCTCGACGAGAGTGATTGTCATGTGGCTATCAGTATGCACTCGCCAATACCAGAACAGCGCGCGCAGTTGATGCCTGCAGAGCGTGGTATGTCTATCGTAGAGGTGGTAGACTTGATGCGCAACTACGACTTCACCCACCAGCGCCGACTCTCTTTCGAGTATATCATGTTCAAGGGCGTGAACGATACCACGACTCATGCTCGCGAAATAGTGAAACTCGTGGAAGGACTGGAATGCAGATTTAATCTGATCCGCTTCCACCCTATCCCCAACGTAGATTTGCAAGGCACAGATGACCATCATATAGAGAACTTCCGCGACTATCTGACTAACCACGGCGTGTTCACCACGATTCGTGCAAGTCGTGGCCAGGACATCTTCGCTGCATGTGGACTGCTCAGCACTGCTAAAAAGATTGAAGAGGAGCGCAAACGTCGCGAACAACAATAACCCCATGCGATATACAATACTGTTCTTCGCTACGCTTACACTCATGGCCTGCACCCGAGGCAAGCAGACTATGCTGCCCGACAGTGGTGGCAGACCATACGAAGTAGTGCTCATTGGCGATAGCGATAGCATATTATATAAGGTACTAACAGAGCCTGTCACTGCCCTGCCGCAGCCCGAACCTACATTCGACGTAAACATCGGCACATCGATAAATGCCACATTACGACTCGCTCGCAACATCGTGGTGGTAGAAACCGACCACAAATTGAAACAAATCAAGGTAAAATACGAGCGTAACGTATATGCTGAACCGCAGATGATTGTACACATAAGTACACCTTCGATGAAGCTTCTGCATCATGCAATGCAGAGTCAAGATGCAACCAACGACATACGCAATCTGCTAAAACGCAACGAAATAAAGAACGCCATAACACTGCTTGAGCACAAGCATAACACAAAGTTGGAAGCAGAAGTGCAACAGATGTTCGGTATAGATATGCGCATACCGTCAGATATGCGAGCGAGCAAGAAGGGAAAAGACTTCATTTGGATATCCAACGACTCGCCAACAGCAATGGCAAATATCTGTATATACACGTCGGAAAACCGCGACAGTGTGATGAAGGTGAACATAAAGGGCGAAACCGACGATATGTACATGACGACAACGCAAGGTAGTATCGTCACAACTGATGTCAGCAGCGACACAGACACACTAATCATACGTCGCGGACTATGGGAAATGCACGGCGACGCAATGGGCGGTCCGTTCGTGCAACACATAATAAAGCATGTAGACAAGCACACCACAATAGTGGCAGAGGCTTTCGTCTACGCCCCAGGAACGAAGAAACGCAACGTGCTACTCAATACTGAAGCAGCACTATATACAATACAACCCAAACAAAATAACAAATGGAAGACAGAAAAATCCGCGTGGCAATAACCCACGGCGATACCAATGGTATCGGATATGAGCTTATTTTTAAAACCTTTGCAGAGCCCGAAATGCTTGAGTTATGCACACCTATCATCTACGGCTCTCCGAAGATTGCAGCTTATCATCGTAAGGCCCTTGATATGCAAGCTAACTTCAGCATCATCAACAAGGCTGAAGATGCTGTCGATGGACGCGTTAATCTGCTCGCTTGCTTCGACGAAGAGGTGAAAGTAGACCTCGGACAACCCACAAAAGAGTCGGGCGAATCGGCTCTCAAAGCTCTCGACAAGGCAATGACCGACTTCCGTAGCCAACTCTACGACGTGCTCGTGGCTTGTCCTGTATGCCTTTCCAACATGACAGCCAACGAAGTTGGTTACACATACAACGGACTGAAGGAATATGCAGAGACTTGCATTGGCGATGGTGCTAAGGGCATGAAGATAATGGTAAACGAATCACTACGCATCGCCCTCGCTACCAATGGTTTGGCTATCAAGGACGTACCTGCAAACATCACAGAAGAGAATACCCTTAACAACATTCGCAAACTGCACAACTGCCTCAAGAGCGACTTCCGTCTGTCGAATCCACGTATAGGCGTGCTCGCACTTAACCCAAGCACTGAAGGCACAGAAGAGAAGGAGATACTACTGCCGGCTATAAAGAAAGCCGAGGAGGAAGGCATCACAGCATACGGACCATATGCCGCAGAAGATTACTTCGGCAATAATATATGCGATGCTTTCGACTGCACGCTCGCCATGTACGACGATCAGGCTAAAATACCGTTCTCTACAACAATGCAGAGCAACGGCATCTATTACATATCAGCACTCCCACTCGTATGCACAGCACCCGCACTGACTCCCGACTTCGCCAATGCTGGAGCTGGCGTTGCTGATGAGAACGCACTGCGCCACGCTATCTATGCAGCTATCGACATCGTGCGCAACCGCGAAGAATACGAGCTACCACTTGCCAATCCGCTGCCGAAGCTCTACCATGAAAAGCGCGATGAAAGCGAGAAGGTGAGATTTTCTATTCCGAAGAAACGCGACAACAACAATCAGCAAGGCAACCGATAACACAATCGGTTGCTAAAAAAGTCGCATAAAGCTGCATCTATGTTAATAGAAATATGTAATTTTGTTACCAAATGGATACATCTGAACTGCAAAGATTAAAACAACGGTACAACATCGTGGGCAACTGCGATGCGTTGAACCATGCTCTCGACGTTGCAAAACAAGTGGCATCGACAGACCTCAGTGTGCTCATTGTTGGCGAAAGCGGAGTCGGCAAGGAGATTATTCCACGACTTATACACGACAATTCGCCACGCAAACACGAGAAATATTTCGCCATCAACTGTGGTTCAATACCGGAAGGCACTATCGACAGCGAACTATTCGGACACGAGAAGGGTTCATTCACCGGTGCCATAGGCGAGAGCGAAGGTTACTTCGGCACAGCTAACAAAGGCACAATATTCCTCGACGAGGTGGGCGAACTGCCACTGGCAACGCAGGCACGCCTGTTGCGTGTGCTCGAAACGGGCGAATACATACGCGTTGGCGGTCAAAAGATAATGAAAACCAACGTGCGCATAGTTGCTGCCACTAACGTCAATATGCACAAAGCAATCAGCGAGGGACGCTTCCGCGAGGATCTGTACTATCGTCTGAACACCATACCAATACAAATGCCACCGCTGCGCGACCGCGGCAACGACATTCTACTCTTATTCAGTCTGTTCACTATGCAGATTGCAGAGAAGTATGGTATGAATCGAATCACGCTCACCGACGAGGCTAAAGCCATAATGTTGAAATACAAATGGCCTGGCAACGTGCGCCAATTGAAGAACATCACGGAGCAGATGTCTGTGCTAAGCAAGACACGCGAGATCGATGCCGAAACATTGAGCAAGTTCATCCCACAAGACAAAGAGAGCACCCAGCTCGCAACCACAACGTCAACAAGTACACATTCATACGAGAGCGAACGCGAGATTCTATACAAGATTCTCTACGAGTTGAGAGGTAATGTGAGCGACCTGCGTCGCGAGATGACCAATCTGCGCAAACAGATTGACGACAACCGCACACTCGACAACTTCGCCACAACACAACAAATGCACGCGCTGCAGCCTACGTTCAGTGCGTACCAAGACGTGGAAGCCGAAGAGATAAGAGAAAACGGCAGCACACAGCACGATGACAACGAGAGCCTAAACCTCAGCGACATAGGTCGTCAGGTTGTTGAGAAAGCTCTCGAACGCAATGGTGGCAATCGTAAGAAGGCTGCACAAGAGTTGGGCATCTCCGACCGCACACTCTACAGACGAATAAAACAATATGGGCTCGACAAATAACAAAAACATGAAACGAAGTCGTACACATAATATATATATAGCACTCGTCTTGCTCGCCACGATAACATTCTCGGCGTGCAAGATAAGCTACAAGTTCAACGGAGCAAGTATCGATTATACAAAGACAAAGACAATACAGATAGCCGACTTCCCTATCCGTTCAAGTTATGTATGGGGACCGATGGGACCGATGTTCAACAACCAGTTGAAGGACATGTTCGCAAGCCACACCAAACTGAGTCAGGTGAAGCGCAACGGCGACCTGAAAATAGAGGGTGAGATAACACAATACTCGCAGCGCAACAAGTCAGTGTCAGCAAGTGGACAGTCGGCACAAACCGAACTTTCAATCACCGTCAACGTACGATTTACGAACAACGTAAACCATAGCGAAGACTTTGAACGCCAGTTCACCTCGTCAAAATCGTACGAGACGACACAAAGTCTTGCCACGGTGCAAGAAGAACTCGTAACACAAATGGTAAAAGACATCACAGAGCAGATATTCAACGCAACAGTTGCCAACTGGTAATATAAACATTAATAATGTAAAAACGTAAAAAAGTGGATTTAGTACGCCTCATAAACCATCCTGAACTGATGAGCAAGGAGACTCTATACGAGCTCCGAAACATTGTTGCGCTCTATCCATACTATCAGACGGCACGAATATTGATGTTGAAGAACATGTATCTGCTGCACGATAGTGCGTTCGACGATGAACTTCGTCGAACTGCATTGTACGTGACAGACAGAAGTATGTTGTTCCAACTTGTGGAGAGTGCGCACTATGAGTTCAAGAACCCGAGCGAGGAAGCTACCAACAAGATAGAAACAAGCAACGACGACCGCACTATATCTATTATCGACAACTTCCTCGACTCTGCTCCAGAACATGAACAGGAACCTCAAAATGAACCAAAACGCAAACCTACGCCTGCAGATGCTGCTGTAGACTATGTCGCATACCTGCTAAAAACAGAAAGCGAAGAAGACGACACCTCCGAACAGAGCCCCCAGCTGAAAGGTCAGGAACTCATCGACGACTTCATCAACAAAGATGGTGGCAAGATACAACTGCAAGATCAACCCACCTATAAACCCGAACTTGAAGAAGAGAAAAAGGACGAGAACGAAAGCGAAGAAGGCTACTTTACAGAGACTTTAGCCAAAATATACATAAAACAAGGTAGATATTCGAAGGCTCTTGAAATAATTCAGCGTTTAAATTTGAATTATCCAAAAAAAAATGCTTACTTTGCAGACCAAATAAGATTTTTAAAGAAACTTATAATAAATAACAAAAATAACAAATAGAAAAATGATTTACACATTATTCGTAATTTTCATTGTGATAGCAGCTTTGCTCATGATTGGCATTGTGCTTATTCAGGAGTCAAAGGGTGGCGGTTTGGCATCAAACTTCTCATCATCTAACGCTATCTTAGGTGTACGCAAGACTACCGACTTCGTAGAGAAAGCAACATGGGGTCTCGCAATCACAATGGTTGTTCTCAGCATCGTATGCGCTCACGTGGCTCCTGTTTCTACAGAGGGTACAAGCGTTATGGAGAAGACAGCAACTGAAACTCAGACAACAAACCCAAACACTACTCCTGGTTTCGGTTCAAGCCAGCAGCAGGCAGCACCAGCAGCTGAAGGTGCTCAGCAGGCAGCACCAGCACAGCAGACGCCTGCAAAGTAATTTGCAAGAACCTCTGTATACCAAAAGAGTAAAAGAAAATTACGCCCCTATTACAGTATAAAACGTCTAAGGCAATGTCTTAGACGTTTTTTTATGACTTCCGGTACGTTCAACACTGATATCAGCGAACTGTATCAAAAGATATAAATATGGGAAATAATTAGCAGTATAGAGCACATTATTCCTACAATAGCACCAATAAACAAATAAAAACACGATTTATCTAAAAAAAGTTGACAAAACATTTGGTAGTTTAAAACAAAACCCGTACCTTTGCACTCGCTTTAAAGAACTAAGCAATACTGCTAAGTAAAGCAAATAATATGGTGGCTGTAGTTCAGTTGGTTAGAGCGTCAGATTGTGGTTCTGAATGTCGTGGGTTCGAGTCCCATCTGCCACCCAACAGAGAGTCAAACTTCAAAAGAAGTTTGACTCTTTTTTTTATCCATAGTTTATGTTTCATTATTATCACAAAATAGGCAACTTTTCTTTGTAAAGCGCCATAAAAACACTACCTTTGTCTATGAAATTAAAAACCACCTATATGAACAAATCCAAAAGACTTTTCTGCAAGCTGGCGTTTGCTGCGCTCGGTCTTCTGCCGACAATGGCTACAACAGCATTCGCAGACACCACCGACTACACACAGTATGTTAACCCGTTCGTCGGCAACGCTGACAACGGACACACTTTCCCGGGGGCGTGCCGCCCGTTCGGCATGATACAGACCAGTCCGGTGACAGGTGCCGTAGGCTGGCGCTACTGCTCGGAGTACGTTTATAGCGACTCTCTCATCTGGGGATTTACGCAGACCCACCTCAACGGCACTGGCTGTATGGATCTTGGCGACATACTCGTGATGCCCACAAGCGGCAAACGCACACGTGCTTGGGATGGTTATCGCTCTCGCTACTCTAAGCAGCAGGAGTTTGCCACCCCCGGCTACTACTCGGTTTACCTCACCGATACGAAGGTGAAAGCAGAACTGACAGCTGCGCCACACGTTGCCTTCCACCGCTACACATTCGACGACCCCGACTCTACATCCGTACTCATCGACCTGCAGCACGCTCCGGCTTGGCGCAATGAGCAGTACCACTCGCAGTGCATCTCGTGCGAGACGAAATGGGAGGATGCGCAGACTCTGACCGGACACGTGCGCAACAAGGTGTGGGTGGATCAGGACTACTTCTTCGTGATGAAGTTCAACCGCCCCGTTATTAGCCATATCCAGCTGCCGAAGGCTGTTGACACAGAACGCGGACAACGCATCGTGGCTACGTTCGACATACCGCGTGGCGAGCAACTACTCGTTAAGGTGGCAATGTCTACGACAAGCGTTGAGGGCGCACGCCTGAATCTCGAAACAGAAGTGCCTGATTGGAACTTTGCCGAGGTGACACGCACCGCCCACAACGAGTGGAACTCTTACTTGAGTCGCATCGATGTGACCGGCACCGACACCGATAAGCAGAACTATTACACGGCATTCTACCACGCACTTATCCAGCCTAACCAGATTGCTGACGTTGACGGTAAATACCGCAACGCCGACAACAAGGTTGTCTGCTCAAGCAATGGCGAGTTCTACTCCACCTTCTCTTGCTGGGACACCTACCGCGCCGCTCACCCATTCTACACTATGGTCATTCCGGAGCGCGTCGACGGCTTGGTCAACTCGCTCGTTGAACAAGCCGAGGTGCAGGGGTTCCTGCCAATTTGGGGGCTCTGGGGCAAGGAGAACTTCTGCATGATTGGCAACCACGCCGTGTCTATCGTAGCCGAAGCTTACCACAAGGGTTTCCGCGGCTTCGATGCAGAACGCGCTTTCAACGCCATCAAGCGTACACAGACCGTAAGCCACGGCGAGAAGTACGACTGGGAGACATACATGAAGTACGGTTATTGGCCAACCGACCTTATCGCGTCTGAGTCGGTATCCAACTCACTCGAGTGTATGTACGATGACTATGCCGCAGCCGACATGGCTCGCCTCATGGGCAAGAAGCAGGATCAGCAGTACTTCGCACGTCGCGCCAACTTCTACAAGAACCTATTCGACAAGCAGACCAACTTCATGCGTCCGCGCCTTGCCGACGGCTCATGGAGAAGTCCGTTCAACCCGAGCGACGTGGCTCACGCCGAAACCGTAGGTGGCGACTACACCGAGGGCAACGCATGGCAGTACACATGGCAGGTGCAGCACGACATTCCCGGACTCATTAAACTCTTCGGCGGTCAGAAGCCGTTCCTCAAGAAGCTCGATGAGTTCTTCACACTCGAACTCATCACCTCGCAGAACGACGTGACCGGACTTATCGGACAGTATGCACATGGCAACGAGCCGAGCCATCACGTGGCTTATCTCTACGCCTTAGCAGGCAGACCATCGCGCACGCAAGAACTCATACGCGAGATTTTCGACACACAGTACCACCCTACCGTTGACGGACTCTGCGGCAACGACGACTGCGGACAGATGTCGGCATGGTACATGCTCTCGGCAATGGGTTTCTATCCTGTGAACCCTGTCAGTGGCGAGTATGTATTCGGTGCTCCACAGATGCCAAAGATTGTGCTCCATCTGCCCGAAGGCAAGACATTCACCGTTGTAGCCGATGGCATTTCTGCCGAGAACAAATACGTAGACTACATCTTGCTCAACGGCAAAAAGTACAACAAAACATCCATTTCGCACAACACAATCATGCAAGGTGGCACATTAGTATATAAGATGTGTAGTACAAAAAAGCATGATAAATACTAAAAGAAGTTCAAAAAAGAAGTCTTTTTTGTCCTACTAACGAATAATAATGGTAGATTTTTCCCTTTATATCATCAAAAAAGCCAAATAACTCCCAAGTTATTTGGCTTTTTCATTTATTTTGCTTTACTTTGCAGCAAATAATTACAGAGAGATAACAATACACTATTATTAAAAAATAATTTTATGAAAAAGATTTCAACTCTTTTTGCAGCTGCTGTGATGGCAGCTACAGCTTCGGCTCAAACTGTTACAGAAAGTAAGACTTTTGACAACATGTATGTCGGTGTAAATACCGGTGTGTCAACAGCTTCTAAGGGTCACCATTGGCTTCAGGACTTCCGCCCGAACCTCGGTGTACGTCTCGGTCGCAACTTCACACCTGTATTCGGTCTCGCAGTTGAGAGCAACATTTACTTCAAGGAAGTTGGCTCTAAGCAGGGCTTCCTGCACAAGACAGGCACTGCTGTTAACGGCATCAACACCTCACTCCTTGGTACTGCAAACATCACCAATTGGGTAGGTGGTTACAAGGGTGAGCCACGTCTCTTCGAAGTGTCAGCTGTATATGGTCTCGGTTGGGGTCATGTTTTCTCTAACGCAGCTTCTTACAAAGACAACACTAACATGCTCACTTCTAAGGCAGGCCTCAACTTCGCCTTCAACCTTGGCAAGACAAAGGCATGGCAGTTCTATGTTGAGCCTTCTATGAACTGGTCGCTCAATGGTCTCGGCTACGAGGGTGTTGAGTACAGCATCAACCGCTCAATGTTCCAGGTTAATGTTGGCTTCAACTATAAGTTCAAGAACTCTAACGGCACACATAACTTCACAATTGCTACGGGTCGTGACCAGGCAGAGGTTGACGCTCTCAACGCTCAGATTAACAGCCTCCGCGAGGAGAACGCTGCTCTCACAAGCAAGGACGAGCAGAACAAGAAGAACCTCACCGCTAAGGACACAGAGATCAACAACCTCAAGCAGGCTCTTGAGGAGTGCAACAACCGTCCTGCTCCTAAGGCAGAGACCGCAACGAACCTCCAGCCGACAGTTATCTTCCGCCAGGGCAAGACTTCTGTAGACCCAGCTCAGGTAGCTTCTATCGAGCTCATCGCCAACTACATGAAGAACCACAAGGAGTCGAAGGTAGAAATCAAGGGCTACGCTTCTCCAGAGGGTTCTAAGGAAATCAACGAGCGCATCTCTCAGGAGCGTGCTGACGCTGTTAAGGCTATCCTCGTTAAGAAGTACAAGATTTCTGAGAATCGTCTGAAGGCTACTGGTATGGGTGCTACTGACAAGCTCTTCGAGCAGGTAGAGTTCAACCGCGTTGCTACATTCAACGACATCACAAAGGACTAATTGTTCACCGAACAAATAATCCGAAATTGCTTGAGTGCCCATGCTGCTCAAGCAATATAAAAACAAATCCCAGTGTAATGACTCAACCATTGCACTGGGATTTTTCGTATCAATTCGTTTTACTTCGCAACAAACTTTATCTTACAACGACACACTTCCTTCAGCTCGGCATCCGCCTTCTGTCCGGCATCACTCTCTAGTGTCTGTTTCATCACTTGCACACAGAACTCACCCTCTGCCACCTCTTCAACAAACAGATGCAACCGATCGCCACAATGCGACTCTGCAACATAAGCTATATCGAAGCGCTGCAAGCGGTTCGTGCGATAGAAGTCAAGCCCCCAAAGGTCGAGAATATGCTCTATGTACTTCACGCTATTGATGTGTCCGTTGACATCCACATCGCTGTAACGTGTTTCAACAATGCGTCGACACTCAGCCGCTTTCGATAGTTTCACACGCTTGAACGGCTCAATCGGGCACGGCTCATCGGTCTCGATGTACTTCGTAATCAGTCCGTCGCGCTCCGCAAGAATATCCACCGGCTGACGCGTATCGGTGTCAATCATTGCCCAAATGCTGCGACCATAGCCATAGTGCTTGCCACTCTTATCACGAATGGCATAGTTACGACTCGTGAAGAACTTCATCACGTTCTCCACCCACGTGTCTACCATGATGCGGTCGTAAGCAAGGGGCATTTCGTCAAGCTCCATAACGAAGCGCGAGAGCACCCAGGTCTTATGCACCGTGTTGAGATAGTCCATGCCATAACCACGCTCGTTGCTATGGAAGTCGGCTGCATTCAGCAGATGGTTACCAAGATGTCCAAGGAATATATGGTTAGAAAAATCGCAGTGGAATGGCTCCACAAGGAAGTCGTAGCTTCCAATCTTACTTAATAAATCCATAATCTACTCTTATTTTGAAGAACTTTTGCCCCGATTCATACTTATTCTCACAGAACGAGGTTTTCCATTAGAATCATATTTACAATTATCGTAAAGGCTGGGCATAAAGAAGTATGCACGCAATCCTTTCAAGTTGCCTTCTGCATTCGGCGTTACAAGTTGCTTGCCATCAGCACCAACAAACCTATAGTGCCCGTCAGCAGGTAGAAGGACGGGGTCGTAAGTACCCACAAATTTGAAGCTACCTGAAGATATATTGCCAGTCAACGTAGTAGGCTCGGCAGCGAGGATGAACTTATTCTTCACAACCGGCTTAACCACATCTTTCGTCACCCCATTCAAAAATTGCACAAGATAGGGCTCGCCAGCAACTGTAGACTTTACAGTAAGGAAGTGATACACCACATTATCATCGTCTACCTCCTCCACATTCTGAAGTTGTTTGAACTGCATACCAGGGAAAGCAGTGCGAATATCGCTTTCTGTAAGACCGAATGGCAGACAAAGTGTATAACATCCGCCATCGGCACGGAACGTGCGATCGATAGTTACGTTGTGCACATAAGCGTCTTGATAGTACGAAGCAATGTCTGTATTGCCACCCGACTCACCAAACGTAAGACTCTCTACAACAACCGCATTTACAAGCCGGCGATATATCTGCACCTTACCATAGCTGTCATACCTAACATAGCGTGCGAAGCGTTCCGACTCTGCCCTATAATCAAGATATCCTCCATTTTTAAACTTTACAAAACTGATATGAGCATTGCCTTCGTCCGAGAATTTTATATCAATCTCATTAGTCTTTTCCGTTTCTCTCTCTTGGAACATCAACGAATTTGAAGACTTTGTGCTTGCGCTAAGCCAACCACACCTACTATCCTTCAACTTCCAACCACCAGTTATTTTCTTCACTGTGAACACAGCCATGCTATCCGTTTCGCACGTAGCCAATTCCAGTTCGTCTTCCTTGCTCAACTTTATCAAACATGGCAGCATATAGTCTTTTTTCGTATTCTGATACCTACTCATAGCCACGCCACAGTCCTTGCTGACGATAATTATCTCGTCGCCATCGCGCAGAAACGAAGGGTCGGATATGTGCATATATTTTACGGTTGCTTTTTGTGCGTCCACTCCGATTGGCACCAAAGAGAGTAGCATGATGATAACTGAAAGCGTGAATTTAGTCATTCAAATGTTTGGTTTTTAGTAATTCGGTTTCGACCCTAACACCACAAAGAGTGTTAGGGTCGACCAATAGAATATTCGGAATTATAACATTAGCGTAGTTTGTCTACTTCCAAAAGCGTGATGTAATATCTGTAAAGTCGTCTCCCACAGCACGCTTGTACAGTCGCTGATTAGTGGTACGCTCCTTCAGACAGCCAAGATGTTCGATATACGGACCGAGCTTTATATAGTCGAAGTCGCTTTTGCGTATTGTTCTTGGGAACAGTTGACGACCGCTATACCATGCCACCTTCAGCTCGGGGTGTTCACGATGCAGATACTGCGAGAGTTGACTAACGTACTTCGGGTCAGCATCGCCACCCATAAAGCAGATGCAGGTTATCTCGTCACTATAGTCGGCAACGAGTTTTTCGAGCACCATTGGTGTCAGTGGTTCGCCGATGTTCTCCCACAGATACTGACTATGGCAGCCCGGACAACGACACGGACAGCCCGTGATGTTGATAGACAACGTCACCTCATCGGGGATTTCCTGGAACACTATTCCAGTATTGAGATAATTTAGCATTGTTTTATACGTTTCTTTTTAGTTTCGCAAGCGAAAGTTCAATCCTTTACTTCGTTTGTGCCGTTGGCATAGAAGCGACGTGCCGCCTCTTTCTGACGAGCCTCGGAGAAGTTGCTCACACGCTTCAGATAACCGATGATACGTGTCATGTAGTCGACATTCTCACTTCCACAATGCGGACACTTCTTCAGATAACGCTTGTCGATATGTCCACACTCGTTGCAGATAGTGTTCGGGATATTGAATGTGAAGTAGTTGCATCCCTCCTTAGCAGCAATGCGCAGGAGCTGACGATACTGCGCCTTCGAGAGGTGCTCGTCGAGATTCATGTGAAGTGCCGAACCACCGGTGAGGTGCTCAATGTATGGTGCGCCGTGCATCTTGAACTTGTCAACAACGTTGAGCGAGTCGTCCTCCACGATGTAGAAGTAGCTATTGTAGCAGTCGCGCGGCACGAAGTAGCCGTCCTCACGGTCCCACTTGGCGTGTTTCACACCCACGTTCTCAGCCGGAATCATCTCGCAGTTGAACAGCACATCCTTTGTGCGATACTTCTTGTTGTACTTCTCAACCAGACCGAGCACCTTCTGTACGAAGTGCAGATAGTCCGGATTGTCGCTAATCTTCAAGCCCATAAACTCAGCAGCCTCTACCAGACCGTTCACACCGATTGTAAGATACTGACGCCCCATATTGATATAGCCAGCATCAAACAGTGGTAGCATACCCTGCTCCTGCAGCTCCTTCAAGTTCTCGTTGTAAGCAAGCTGCACCTTATGGCAGAGCTCAATCACTTCCGAGAGATAGTCGGCATAGTCGAGTCCGTTCTTTACGGCATATTGTATGCAACGGTTGAGGTTGATGGTGAGCACGCTCTTCGAGCCGGTAGACACACCACCCGCACCAAGCGTATAGCTGAAGCCGTTGTCCTGAATCTCGTTGCGCAGACGGCAGCAAGAACTCAGCGAGTCAGCATTGTCACTCATATACGTAAAGAACGAGTGACCCTCTGAGTACATCTCTGCTGTGAAGTCGCCCCACTCCTTGTCGATTACGTCGCCGTCCTTAGCGAGCAGCGCCATCGTCTCTACCGGGAAGGTGAGCACGGTCTTTGTGCGCTCGTTGTTGAACCACTTCATGAAGCGCTTCTGCAGCCACGAGAGTCCGTTCCAGTCGGGCTTTGAGCCGTCGGGGAATACAAACTCGCCAAACAAACTCTCAAAGTATGGTTTGTCATAATAAGCCACATTCCAGAACACCGCCTGATAGTTGCGTGCACCCGTCGGCTGATTAATCGAATAAACGATTTGCTCAAAACAGTCGGTAATCACCTTGTCGATGGTACGCTGTTTTGATGAGAGGTCTACCACCTTGTCCGAGTGCTCCCAATAGTCTAATCCGTACTCTTTACCGATGAAGTAGTTGAGATACATGAGGAACTCCGGTGTAGCGCAGGCACCGCTCAGCATACTCGACACCATGAACACCATATTGACAAATCCGCCACAGAACGACTTCAGATTTGTAGGAGCTGTGGAGTTGCCACCTATGCTCGTTGTGCCGCCGATGAGCCACGGGTACATCGTGATTGAAGCACAATAGTTGGCGAGCGAGGTTTCGTCGTTCTTATATATAAAGTGGTGGTTAAGCTTGTCGATGTATTCATCAGCAAGTCTCTTGCCGTACATCTTCTTGATACGGTCGGTGAGCAGGCGACGGTTCAAGCGGATGAAGCTCGACTTCGGGAGCTCGCCGATGAGCGTAGCGATGTTCTTGTGCTCGACGTTAGCATTGGCATCATACTTCGAACCCGTAGCCGCATTAGCAGCGTGACAATAGTCGGTAAGGAACTTGAGTTTTTCGAGTGTCTCGCGATCCTCCGAGTGAAGCTGACGATATATGATGAACGACTTAGCCACCTTGAAGTAACCCTCGCTCATAAGAGCTCGCTCCACCTGGTTCTGAATATCCTCCACCGAGATGCCATCAAAGACATCGATGTGGCTGACAATTTTTGAGACAGAGGCCAAATCTATATCCTCGTTTACAGACTCGAACGCCTTTAGTATGGCGTTCATAATTTTGTCTAAAGAGAAGCGATCTTTAGACCCGTCGCGTTTGACAATTGCAAAATCTTTCATATTTAAGTTTTCCGTTTGAGATAACTTTTTCAATTCTCGAAATCGAAAAGTTTTCCGTTTTGGAAAACTTTTGTTTGTTCTGTTAATGAAAAGTTTTCTGATTTATGTTTTTGTTACGCTTGCAAAGGTATACAAAAAAACCGATATCAGAGCATCAAAACAATGGAAAAATTCCAACAATTTTAAGATCTACATACACCATTAGTGTAACGCAAGCGACATAACTTTCAGAGTTTCACCGCACTAATATCGATTAGATTATTAACGATTGCGTATATGGTCAAACCAGCCGGACTATGTATCTGCAATTTGCGCGCAATATTGCGTCGATGGGTGATTACAGTGTTGACCGAAATGCACAAATGCTCGGCTATCTCCTTGTTACTCATGCCTTGTACGAGCGCGACGATGACATCTTTCTCGCGTTCGCCCAGCGCATCGGCGCCTTCCTGATTCTTGCCTATCATGCTGGAAATCTTAGCAGATACGCCGCTCTGGCGCGATTTCTCTTCAAGACACTTGATGGCTGGGATGAAGATATTGTCCTCCACCTCGGCATGCAGCGCGAGCCACTCCTCATTATTATATATGTCGTAGAGCGTAGCCGACAGCTGATTGTTGCGAAGACCGTCGCCCGGAAAATACTTGATGATAATGCTCTTCAGCTCGCGCAGCTTCGAGCTTTCCTGTCCGTGATGTTTCGAGTACATATCGATGGCGTAGTTTGCCATCGGCTTGCTGGCGATGAGCGACTCGACGTACGGGAAGACGGTCTTCTCCTCGTACTTCATGTGCAGCGTCACCGAGTGCGAATACTCGTCGTAAAGTTTCAGTATGAGTCGGGCGAGGTTGTCGTTTTCGTCAAGCGCGTCTACAAGTTCCTTGCGTATAAACGGCAACTGGAAGCCGAGGAAATAGTCGTGGCTCGCTTTCAGATACTGCAACAGCGTGGGCACGGAGAGACGCGACACGTCGTCCATTTCGCGATAGCCGTTGATGGTGAAGTTGACTACGGCGAGAAACGTATTGGTGTCCACATTCTGGTCGTCGCATACCTGCTCAACCGTCTTGTCGCCAAAGCCGAGACTGATACCGAAACTACCTAAACACTGCAACAAGTTGTAGTTGTCGCGAATGAGCGAAATCATCTTGTCGCTTGCCTCATACATTTTTTGATTTTTCATACCCCTCATTATTATTTATTATGCAGATATATCGTACAAAGATACAAAGTCTTTTCGATAAAACTTGAACATTTACAGACTTTATTATTAAGAAAAGTCATCGCGCACCGAACGCCACCCATCTGGATGGCGAACGGAAACCAATCGGGTGGCGGACGGAATCCGATTGGGTGGCGGACGGAAACCGATTGGGTGGCGGACGGAAACCGTCACCCAATCGCTAACGATTCAAAACGCAAAAGGCTACGGCATTCCTGTCGTAGCCATTGTCAACTGGAACTAAATTATTACAGATATTCAACAATGGCTACGGCAGGAATGCCGTAGCCTCCTATAGTTAGCCTTTCATTGCAAAGGCTGCAGTTTTGAATCTCTCTTAAATATAAGATATTCAATGATTGCTTCAGCTATAAAAAACTCATTTAGTACCACTGCACGGCGTTGCTATACCCCGAACGCTTGTCGTACTTGAGCGCATCGGTAAGCGTAGCAGCGTTACAACGGAACGAGAAGTTGTAGCTTGTGTACGGAGCGAGCACCACCGAACACGACATATTGAAGCAATGGAGGTCGCGCTGAAGCGATGCTGTGGTCATTGAGAGCTTGTTCTGGTCGAAGTCGTAGCCACTTGAGAATGATATGTTCCATCCGTCGCTGAGCCGCAGGTTACCGCTGACGTTGAGGTTCTGCGAGAACTTGTATGGATAGCGCATCGTCTTGGTGTTGAATTTGCCACCTGTGTTCTCACGCATCGTGATGCCGTAGCCGAAAGTGAGCGACCATGGCATATTGAAGCGCATGTAGCCATCGGCATCCGTTTCAGCCTTGCCTCCCCCACTCTTCTTGCGCGAACCGCGCTGTGCATTTACCATTGTGTCGTCTACGTTCGACTCCACGTCGGTGTCTATACCGTCCTCGTCGTCCTTGCCTGTTTTCTTCTTGCGCTCCTTGTCGTCGCCACCGCCGAACCATTTCTTAATTTTGTCGGGTGTAAGCGTGAACGAGAAGTTCTGCGATGTGCCCTGGAAGCGTCCGAACTTGCCCATGCCCCAAAGCGTGTGATTGCCTACATAAGGGCGACCGTTCTTGTCGAGCTCGTAAGCGTACGAGGCGAAGACGGCGGTCATGTTGAACGTGTAGTTCTTCCACCACTTCAAGCGGATGCGCATGGTGAGGTCGGAAAGTGGTTTTTCTTTGGCTGCCATATTGTAGCTCATGGACAAGCCCAACTCGTCGATGATGCTAAGCTTCTTAAATCCGGTGGAGTCTTTGCTGCTCTTCACCTTCATCTCGACGTTGTTTGAGAGGTCGAACGCGATATTGCCCGTCTTGCCTTTGCCCGGCACTCCGAAGAGCTGACCGGTATAGGGCGAGTATTCCACAAGGTCGACCGATCCGTCGGCATTGGTGCGCTGATAGGTCTTATAATAGCCATAATGCGACGCACTGAAGTCGGGGGCGTAGCTGAAGCTGACAGACGGAGTCAGCACGTGGCGAATAGCCTGAATCTTATCGCCGAATATCTTACGGCTCGGCATAAAGAAACCGTAAAGCTTCGTCGACGCACCGATAGACATACTATAGTTGTAGACGTTGTTGAAACCATATATAGTGTCGCACACCTCGCGCTGTGCAGCAGCATCCCACGAGCGCATCACCTTATGCGTGTACATGCGGTCTTGGAAGTTGAACGACGGCGAGATGTTGATGTAGTTGAACAACGTGAAGTTGCCGCTGATTGGTATCGAGTGGTTCCAGCCGTTGCTCCAGTCCTTGATAAGGTTCGAGTGCAGCAGCTTGTCCTCCTTCGTGTTGATACTGTTGGAGATGTGACCCGTGTACGACAGCGAGATTTTCTCGTACCAACGCTCGTCGCCGGCAGCGTGCTTACGCTTGAATGGATAGAAGCGTGAGAGCGAGATGTTGAGGTCGGGCAAGGTCATCGCTATCGATGAATCGCGCATGTTCTGCGAGAGGTTGGCTGTAGAGCTGAGCGACAAGCCGATGCTCGAGAACGTTGTACTCCACGATACGGATGATGTGCGTGTAGACTGAGTGAGGGTCTGCGGATTATAGAGCGAGCTGAGGTTGTTGCGCTCGTAGCTTGATGTGGCGAAGTTGACGCTGGCTGAGAGCGAGCTGTAAGGGTTTGCCTTCTGATCCTGGCGGTGGCTCCACTGTATCTTGAAGCTTTTCTGACGTGTGAAGTCGGGCATACCCTTGTCGCCCGTCTGCGTGTTCTGAAAACTTGCATAGAAGCTGCCGCTGAAGCGATAGCGCTTGGTGTAGTTCATGGCAGCGGAGAGTCCCCACGAACCCTTTGTGTATATCTCGCCGAGCAGTTTGAGGTCCATTTTGTCGCTGATGGCGAAGTAGTAGCCACCGTCGCGCAGATAGAAGCCGCGGTTGCTCTCGTCGCCGTATGTAGGCATGATGAAACCGCTCGAATAGCTCTTCGTGAACGGGAAGAAACCGTAAGGAACGGCAAACGGCAGAGGTACGTCGGCAACCACGAGATAAGCCGGTCCGAACACCACGTCCTTGCCCGGGCGCACTTTGGCACGCGAAAGAGCTATATAGAAGTCGGGGTGCTCGGCATCGCAAGTGGTATAGCGGCCGTGCTGAAGGAAGATGTCGCCGTTCGGACTGCGCTTTGATATCTCGCTACGCAGGAAGCCGTCCTCCTGCTGCGTGTACACGTTGCTGATAAGGCCTTTCTTTGTCTTGAAGTTGAACGCCATGGTGTCGCTCTCGTACTTGTCAGAGCCCATAGAGAACACGGGTGTGCCGAAGAGTGTCATGCCGGTGGTGTCAGCCTTGTCCTTGGCGCCCGTAGCATGCACTAAAGACGAGTCGAGACTCATGTGTATGCGCTCGGCAGCAAGGTCCATATTCTCGTATTTCACGGTGGAGCTGCCATAGAGACGTGCTGTCTTCGTGACGGCATCGTACACGAGAGAGTCGGTTGCCGAATAGTTTACTGGAGAGTTGATGCCTCCCGCCCGTTGGCGGTTGATTGAGTCGAGGCGTATGGAGTCGTCGATAGCCTTATTGTGGTGGTAGATAGCGAGTTGCAGAGAGTCCATCTTGGTTGTGTCAACGCCTAATGCGAGCGTTGTGTCAACAGTAAGAGTAAGCATAGTGTCATTAGCCGACAACAACGAATCGCGCAAAATGGTATCCGCAATATCACTTATCTCCATTGAGTCGCGAAGAACTTTCGCTCTCTTCTTGCGTTGCTTAGAGGGTGCGTCCGCACTTGCCATCACAAACATGATGGCGCAAAGCAATAGGGCTATAACTGTCTTTGTTCTCAATTTGAATAATGTTGGTTCTTGTTTTACTTCTCTGGCTCAAACAGTTCCTTCATCTTGCGGAACCGTGCCAATGTGTCGCCACCGAACTTGGCGAGCGAACGTTCTGCCTGTTCAATGGTCTTCTCGCGGTCGAGATGTGTCTTCGAGTAGAACTTATCGGCATAGCAGATAAGCTTCTCCTCTATTGTTTCGGGTTGCATATCCTGATGTGGCAATGGCAAATCTTGCGAAACGATGTCGTCGAGGGTCAGTCCGGCGCCGGTATGACGCTCGCAGACACGAGCGTAACGCTCGGGCAATCCCTCGCTACGCAGCATTTCTGCACCACAGACACCATGACGTATGTACGGCTCCGTGCCGTGACACTCTATACCTGGAGCATCTACACGGATGATGCCAATGTCGTGAAGCATCGCAGCCTGCTCTACAAAGTCGCAGTCGATATGCAGTTCGGGATGTAACGAAGCAATCTGCAGCGCACGTTGCGCTACAGATTGGCTATGAGTGAGTAGGATATGACGCAACGCATCACATCCTACGTAGTATTTGTCGATTATTTGCTTATACATATATTTTTACTCGTGCTCGCGCTCGATGTATGCAATCACGTCGCCCTTCTGTACCTTTGAGCCACGCTTTGCGTTAATCTCAACGAGCTTGCCACCAAGAGCAGCCGGCACCTCTACAAACTCGCCCCAAGGAGCCTGGATGTAGCAGAGCACATCGCCCTCCTTGTACTCCTTGCCGATGAACGGCTCAACAGTCGGAGCGCACTCGCCCTCGCCTGAGAACTCCCAGTAGATGTCGCCCTTAACCGGAGCAACAACTGCATCAGCCTTAGCGTGCTTGTAAGCGCTGAGCTGCTCAGGAGAAAGGTTTGCACCGAGCTTGGCATCCTTGAGCTTCTGAAGGTCGGCGAGGAAGTTCTTCTTAGCCTGACCGCTCTTGTAGTTGCGATACTGCTCAGGGTGCATAGCGAGTTCGAAGAGCTCTTCGTCGTCCTGACCGCACTCCCATCCGTTCTCTGCCATCTCCTTGCGGAAGTCGTCAAGAGCATCGGTGAGAAGTGTGTGAGCGTCAACATCGGTAAACTCACGACCCTGCTTCTGTGCAAGCTCTACGAGCTCTGGGTCGATAGTTCCGGGAATCTTACCCGACTTGCCGAGAATCATACCCCACATAGAGTCATCCATCATCACGAAGCGTCCCTTGCCCTGCTCGAGAGTGAGGAGGTTCATCAGGGCGATGTTCTTCACGTACTGTGAGAACGGTGTTACCAATGGAGGATAGCCTACACGTGGCCATACATACTCTACCTCGTCGAAGAGCTTGATGAGGAGGTCGTCCATAGACAGTTCGTCAAGACCGTTCTTTTTGCGTACATTATTAATAGTGGTACGCATACCGCCGAGGTCAGCCATCATTGAACCCATCATACCGCCAGGCAGACCGCAACCGAGGAGGAGCGAAGACATGATCTTGTTGCCAGGGTTGATGAAGTAGCCAAGCCACTCGTCGATGAACTCCTGGGTCATAGCGCGAGCCTTCATGTATGCGCTCATGTTGATTTCGGGAACATCGAAGCCTTCGTTCTTCAACATACTGATAACAGAGATAACGTCCGGATGCACCTTACCCCATGACAACGGCTCGATAGCTGTATCGATGATGTCGGCACCGTTCTGGCAAACCTCAAGTATTGAAGCCATAGACAGACCAGGACCTGAGTGACCGTGATACTGGATGATGATTTCCGGATACTTATCCTTAATCATCTTTGTGAGCTTGCCAAGGAATGCAGGCTGACCGATACCAGCCATATCCTTCAAACAGATTTCCTCTGCGCCTGCAGCGATGAGCTGATCGGCAATGTTCATGTAATACTCCAGAGTGTGAACCGGAGAATTGGTGATACAAAGTGCGCACTGCGGAGTCATGCCGCCTTCCTTTGCCCACTTAATGCTCGGAATGATATTGCGAACGTCGTTCAGACCATCGAAGATACGTGTGATGTTTGTACCCTGCTTTGCCTTCACCTTGTACATGAGGGCGCGAACGTCGTCAGGCACTGGGTACATACGCAGAGCGTTAAGACCACGGTCAAGCATGTGGGTCTTGATAC
The DNA here is from genome assembly GCA_052272805.1 of Prevotella sp. Taxonomy (GTDB): domain Bacteria; phylum Bacteroidota; class Bacteroidia; order Bacteroidales; family Bacteroidaceae; genus Prevotella. The sequence continues at coordinate 21,832 of DAVZJL010000012.1, forward strand.
CAACCTCGTTGAAAGGCTTGCAGAAAGCGCGTACTGCATCATTTGGATTCTCGCCTGCGAGAAGGTTTACCTGCTCGAAAGCACCACCGTTGGTCTCAACACGGGCAAAGCAACCCATATCGATAATCACGGGAGCAATGCGCTCCAACTGGTCTTTGCGTGGCTGGAACTTGCCAGAAGACTGCCACATATCTCGATAAACGAGACTGAACTGGATTTTCTTTTTCATCTCTATTAGTTGATTTTTTTTATTGTTCGTATAACGCAATTTGAAGAGATGCCGTGCTTAATGACACCCCACACCTCTTCAAATATGCAAAATTAGAGAAAAAAATTCAATTACTCGGTAATATCAACGCTTTTTTAGTAAATATTAGAGCTGAATTTCTATTACTTTGTCCACATCTGTGGGTACTTCATCGAGAGAAATCAGCACGCCACCATCGCATTTCTGCGTCTTGACAGCCTTGCGTGTAGTGAAGTCGACAGCCTTGCGCACCTTCTTTGCGCCAATGGGCAGAAAGAGTGAGCAGTCCTGCAGATTGAGGATATGCACAAAGAGACGGTTATCCTTCTGTGTTGTCACACCCCAGTCGTGCGGAGCAACGAGTCCGCCACGTGTGCCGTAGATTGTCTCGCCATAAACCTTCATCCACTCGCCCATCTCTTTCAGACGCTGCACAGCAACCTCTGGCAGACAACCATCGGGCTGAGGGCCGATATTCATAAGCAGGTTGGCGTTGCGTCCGGCAGCGTTCACGAGATAATGAATGAGAGTCTTGGTCGACTTGTAGTTCTGGTCAGTAATCTTGTAACCCCACATACCGTTCATAGTCTCGCAGGTCTCAAGCGGAAGCTTGCTGATTGCCTGACCCGACAAGCCGGCAGTATTCTCGCCAGGAAGATCGCGCTCGAACATCTGGAAGTCCTCGCCGTCGAACGGCTGAGAGTGGTGGTTGTTGCCGATAAGGCAAGAGGGCTGCAGCTTATGTATGAGCGCATACTGCTCGGGCAAGCGCCAATCGAACGACGGATTAATATCCTGATCCCACCAGCCATCGAACCAGATAGCGTTCACCTCGCCATAGTTGGTGAGCAACTCTGTGAGCTGATTGTTCATGAACTGATAGTAGCTGTCCCAGTTCTGCGCCTCCTTCGGGCGACCAGTGCCAAGACCAGTGCGTCCGAGCGGTGCATCCTCGCGTCCCCAGTCGATATGCGAGTAGTAGAAGTGCAGACCGATGCCCTGACGATGACACTCGTCTGCCAATTCCTTCACGATATCGCGCTTGAACGGCGAAGCGTCAACGATGTTATAGTCGGAATATTTTGTATGGAACATTGAGAAGCCTTCGTGATGGCGTGTTGTGAAACAGATATACTTCGCGCCGGAAGCCTTTATTGCCGACACCCACTCGCGTGCGCTGAACTTCGAAGGATAGAAACCGCCAGCGAGCTTGGCGTACTCCTTGTAGTTAAGGTTGTTGTTGGTCATTGTCCACTCGCCGGTGGCAAGCATACTGTAAAGTCCCCAATGGAGGAAGATGCCGAACTTAGAGTCTTGGAAATGAGAGCGTGCTGCGAGATTGCCTTCTGTTGGCACATACTTGTTCGCAGCAGCCTTGTCGGCAGCGGTTCCGGCTACACTGTTAGCAGCATTTTCGGCAGAAGCACCGGCAGACATGGCGAGTGCCAACATCACTGTACAAAAGATTTTCTTCATACTTATTACATTAATTTTTAGGTAGTTATTATATACGAGAAAAGGTGCAGCTGCTCACAACTGCACCTATTAAAATATTATCCACGCAAATCGTGCTCCTCAAAACGACGTTCTGCGAGCTTTTCATACTTTGTTCCTGGCTTGCCGTAGTTGGCATAAGGCCATATAGAAATGCCTCCACGCGGTGTGAAGAGACCAGTCACCTCGATATACTTAGGATCCATAAGCTTCACGAGGTCTTTCATAATGATGTTCACACAATCCTCATGGAAGTCGCCATGATTGCGGAAGCTGAACAGATAGAGTTTCAAGCTCTTGCTCTCCACCATCTTTACATCCGGCACATACGATATGCGTATCTCCGCAAAGTCGGGTTGACCGGTAATCGGACACAGCGATGTGAACTCCGGGCAGTTGAAACGCACCCAGTAGTCGTTGCCCTGATGCTTGTTGACGAATGTCTCAAGCACTTCTGGCGCATAGTCGTCACGATACTTTGTCTTCGCTCCGAGTGCCTGCAAGCCTTCGTCGCGGCGATTATCTGAATTTGCTGCCATTTATATACTTATTATATATATACTATTTAAAAATACATTAACCTCTGAACGTTGTCTTAGATATTGAATATTCGCCAGATGCTATAATTCATATTGGTGTCGAAGTTGTCCTCGCCCTCAAACTTCTTTGTCCAACGCACAACACGTATGGTAAGCGGCAGTACGAGTATCTCGTAGAGGGTCTTCAACACTACTTGAGAAATCATCAACACTGGCAATTCGCTCATCGGGATAACTCCTCCAAGTGCCAACGGGAAGAATATAACGGAGTCGGCAGCCTCACCATATATCGTACTGAGTATGGCGCGAGCCGAGAAGTTCTTGCCGCCCGACGAGAGTTTCATGCGACTCATCACGTAAGCATTGACGAACGAACCGACGATGAACGCTAAGAATGATGCGAATGCGATACGTGGCGCAAGACCGAACACTGCATGAAAGCCTTCTTCGTTATGCCAATAAGGCGCAGCTGGCAATATGTCACACAATGCTCCAAAGATGACAAAGATGAAGTTCATAGCGAAACCCAACCATATCAGCAATCGGGTTTTTCCATAGCCCCATACCTCACAAACGCAGTCGTTGATGATGTACGAAACTGGGAAGACGATTAATCCGCCTGTTACACTAATCGGACCTAACGCAATTTGCTTTGTCTCAAGCACGTTTGCCGTAATAAGACAAACGCAGAAAAGCGTACTGAAAAGCAAAAACAGCACACTCACAGTTTTCTTGTTTTTCTGCATAATCTTGTTTTTTAAGAGGTTTACCAAGCACTCTATATAATATAATGTATAAAGTATACGATACTGCTACATTTATTTTTTCGGCTGCAAAATTACTAATTTTTAATGAGAACACAAACAAAACCGCGGAGTAAATAGGTATAAAAAAACGAGGAGCCACGCCGAAACCCACCGTCTCTGCGCAGCTCCTCGCTATGATAACAATAAATTATGCGATGCTTTTCTTAGAACATCTTTGCTGGATAAACACCCTCGTCGGCAAGTTTCTGGAACTTAGCCACTACGTCCGGACGATCCTCCGGATAGGTCACGCCGAACCACTTAGATGTCGTGTCGAGCACCTCGCAAGTAGCGGTGCCGTCGTGGATGAGCTTGTCTACCATCAATGGGATGAAGAACTCGCTCTTAAGGTTCTCCATGTTCTTCGGGTCAGAGAGGAACGCCTTGAAGTACTCCTCACTGTGCTTGAAGTAATCAGGTGTAAAACCCCAGAAGTTCATAGATACCGGTGTTGTGTCAGGTATCTCTACCCATGTCTCGTTGTCGTCGGCGAGATACTTCACAACGCCGTCGAAGCGCTGAATCTTGGTGCGCTCTACAACAGATGTAAGATGGTGGTGCTCATCGTTCTCGCATACGCCACGGCTTACAGTGCCACTCTCAGAAAGAGTGTTACCTACGCGGAAACCGACCATAGCATACTTACCAGTAGAACCCTCTGGCAACTCGCTGAGCCACTTGCCCATTACACGGAATGCATCGCGATCGTAGAAGTCATCGCAGTTGAGCACAGCGAACGGCTCATTGATAACGCTTGCACCCATCATCAGCGCATGGTTAGTACCCCAAGGTTTTGTGCGACCCTCAGGACATGTAAAGCCCTCGGGCAGTGCGTCGAGGCTTTGGAACACAAGCTCGCAAGGGATGTGGCCTTCATATTTAGAAAGAACAATGCGACGGAAGTCTTCTTCAAAATCCTTACGGATAACGAACACGAGCTTGCCAAAGCCAGCATTGATTGCGTCGTAGATACTGTAATCCATGATTGTCTCACCGTGAGGACCGAGCTCGTCGAGCTGCTTCAGTCCGCCGTAACGGCTTCCCATACCTGCAGCGAGGAGGAAAAGTGTTGGTTTCATAACTCTGATATTTGTTTAAGTTAATTTATATTGAACTTTCGATTATTATTAATCTGAACGCAAAAGTAACAAAATCGAATGAAATAAAAAAATTATTGATAGCATAAAATTGCGCACATCGCTGAAAAATCGTAACTTTGCACGATACTATATTATAATGTAATAAAAGAAAGAAACAGAAAAAGTCTAAATATATGGCAATTACAGAAGAAAAGACAGTAGAAGAGAAGAATTTGAGTTTCGTAGAGCAGCTCGTTGAGCAGGACCTCGCTGAGGGCAAGAACGCTGGACGCATACAGACGCGTTTCCCGCCAGAGCCTAATGGTTACTTGCACATCGGACACGCTAAGGCTATCTGCATGGACTTCGGCGTGGCTGAAAAGTACAATGGAGTGTGCAACCTGCGCTTTGACGACACAAACCCTACAAAAGAGAACAACGAGTACGTTGAGAACATCCTCAACGACATCTCTTGGCTCGGTTTCAAATGGGGTAACATATACTACGCTTCCGACTATTTCGAGAAGCTTTGGGACTTCGCTGTGTGGATGATCCAGAACGGACACGCTTACATCGACGAGCAGACTGCCGAGCAGATTGCTGAGCAGAAGGGCACACCTACCACTCCGGGCGTTGCTTCGCCTTACCGCGACCGCCCCGTTGAGGAGAGCCTCAAGTTGTTCAACGAGATGAACACTCCAGAGGCTGTAGAGGGCAGCATGGTGCTCCGTGCAAAGCTCGACATGGCTAACCCGAATATGCACTTCCGCGACCCTATCATATATCGCATCATCCACACTCCACACCACCGCACAGGCACGAAGTGGCACGCTTATCCGATGTACGACTTCGCTCACGGACAGAGCGACTTCTTCGAGGGCGTAACCCACTCTATCTGTACGCTCGAGTTCGTGCCTCACCGCCCACTCTACGACAAGTTCATCGACTATCTGAAGGAGATGCGCGGCGAGACAGAGAACCTGCACGACTTCCGCCCGCGTCAGATTGAGTTCAACCGACTCAACCTTACTTATACAATGATGTCGAAGCGCAAGCTCTTAGCTCTTGTTGAGGAGAAGTTCGTATCGGGTTGGGACGACCCACGTATGCCGACACTCTCAGGTATGCGTCGCCGTGGCTACTCGCCAGAGTCTGTACGCAAGTTCATCGACTCAATCGGCTACACCAAGTTCGATGCTCTGAACGACATGGCACTGCTCGAGGCTGCCGTTCGCGAGGACCTGAACAAGCGTGCGCTGCGCGTTTCTGCCGTGCTCAACCCGGTTAAGCTCGTCATCACCAACTATCCCGAGGGTAAGACCGAGGAGATGGAGGCTATCAACAACCCGGAGAACGAGGCTGACGGCACACACACCATCACCTTCTCGCGCAACCTCTGGATTGAGCGCGATGACTTCATGGAGGATGCTCCGAAGAAGTTCTTCCGCATGACTCCTGGCAAAGAGGTACGTCTGAAGAACGCCTACATCGTGAAGTGTACTGGCTGCACAAAGGATGATGAAGGCAATATCATCGAGATTCAGGCTGAGTACGACCCGACCAGCAAGAGTGGTCTTGAGGGTGCCAACCGCAAGGTGAAGGGCACACTCCACTGGGTATCTGCCGACCACTGCCACAAGGCTCAGGTGCGCATTTACGACCGCCTGTTCTGCGTTGAGAACCCGTCGGCTGACGAGCGCGACTTCCGCGAACTGCTCAACCCGGAGAGCCTCAAAACTATCGAGAACTGCTACGTTGAGAACTACGCTACCGACTGCAAGCCGGGACAGTATCTGCAGTTCCAGCGCATCGGCTACTTCATGGCAGACCTCGACTCTACAGCCGAGAACCCCGTGTTCAACAAGACTGTGGGTCTGAAGGACGCTTGGGCAAAGCAAAACAAGTAAAACTTTGATGGAGAAAAAAGAGAATTATTTCAACAGTCCCGAATTTCAAGAGACACTACACCGATACGAATCGTCGCTGCAAGAAGACCGTCCAGAGTACTTCGGCAGCGACGAACTGTCGGACATTTCTGAATATTACTATGACAGTGGCAAGAAGAAGGAAGCTGTTGACGTTCTTGACTATGCCATTCAACTACACCCAGGAGCAGCTATGCCGTTGGTGTTCAAAGGACGCATAGCTCTTATCGACAATAAAGACATCGACACAGCGCAACACTACGCTGACATGATTGCCGACCAGCTTGACCTCGACTGTCTTTATCTGCAAGCCGAGATTATGATTACACGTGGCAATGTTGAGGAAGCTGATAACTTCCTTAACAATGCAATGCACCAGATTGACGAGGACGACGTGCCCGACTATGTACTCGACATAGCTACTATTTTTATCGATTATAACCAACCCGACATAGCAGCCAAGTGGCTCGCTCTGAGCGACGAGGATGATTTGCTCGACTATCGTGAGGTGAAAGCACGCATCGCTTTTGCCAAAGGCGACTATGAGCAGAGCGAACAGATATTCGAACAGCTGCTCGACGAAGATCCTTATTCACGACAGTACTGGAACTCGCTCGCAGCAACGCAGTTTATGAGCAACCGCATCAACGATTCCATCACGTCGAGCGAATACTCCATAGCTATCGACCCCGAGGACGAGGAGGCACTGCTCAACAAGGCTAACGGTCTGTTCTCGCTTGGCAACTTCACTGAGGCAATGGACTACTACCAGCGTTTCCTCAAACTCTGTCCGGAGGAGGGTGCTGCATATATGTTCGTAGGCAACTGCCTGCTCAACATGGGCAAACCGGAGGAGGCAATGCCACAGTACAATAAGGCGTTGGAATGTTTCAAGAAATACAATATTAGCACATCGGAAGTGAACCAATGTCGTGCATTCACCCTCTCGCAACTCGGACATATAGAACAGGCACTCGAATGTCTTGCCGAGACCGACAACGACCCTGAGTGCAACCATAGCGAGATAAACGTAATACGTGGTCATATCCTCTTGGAGCATGGTAGAGTGAAAGAAGCGATAAAAAGTTTTGTTGAAGCCTTGCAAGCCACTCACTTCTCTCACGAGATATTCTTCCGCATAGCAATCTCAGTGTACGACTGTGGCTACCCTACCATAGCCTATCGTATGTTCAAGACATATCACGAAGCCCATCATAACCCAGGCGACGAGGGCGCAGCCTACCTTGCTTCGTGCTGCCGACAGATGCAGAAACGCGATGAATATTTGAAGTACCTCAACATCGCCTGCCAGCAGAATCCCTCGGAAGCACGCAAGATTCTTGGCGAACACTTCCCTGTGGGCATGGACCCGAAGGACTACTTCGACTATGAAAAAGTAAAAGAGTAAAAGTAGGTGGTATAGGCATCCTACCCATACCCACGCACCCACAAAAAGCATATCTTTAAAAAGAAAAGAGTAAAAAGAAAAAGAAGAAAATGAATACAGCAGAACTTTTCCTTTGGATCCTTGACAACCTCAACTATTGGGTTGTCACCCTGTTTATGGCTATCGAGAGTTCGTTCATCCCCTTCCCATCCGAGGTGGTTGTTCCGCCAGCAGCATGGAAGGCTATGGACCCCGACAGCGGCATGAGCTTTGTGCTCGTCGTGGTGTTCGCCACAATCGGTGCCGATTTCGGTGCGCTCATCAACTATTACCTTGCCAAGTGGCTCGGCAGACCTATCATCTACAAGTTCGCCGACAGCCGTATCGGACACATGTGCCTCATCGACCGTGCAGCTGTAGAGAAAGCCGAAGCGTTTTTCCGCGAACATGGTGCCACCTCAACATTCTTCGGACGCCTCGTGCCGGCTGTACGCCAGCTTATCAGCATCCCCGCAGGTCTCTCAGGTATGCACGTCGGCAAGTTCCTAACCTATACCACTCTCGGTGCAGGCGTATGGAACACGGTGCTCGCCATGATCGGTTGGGGCATCTACAAGTACACCAACTTGAAGACCACAAAGGATGTTTACGAGCAGGCTCTGCAGTACAGCCACGAAATCGGCTACGTTCTGCTCGCTCTCGCCGCCCTCGTCATCGCATTTCTTGCGTACAAGGGATTGAAGAAAACGAAATAAATTGCATGTATCGTTTTTGCACCTAATGGTTTGAAAGAGTCGTTTAACGAAAACGAAAACGACATTTGAAACGAGCGTTGTCAATACTATAATTAAACGTAGAATGCACCCCTAAAGGTTGCCACGCTACAACAACAATATTGCCACACTACGACAACAATGTTGCCACGCTACGACAACAATGGCGAGAAACGGATAAGAAGATGAGATAGAAGACAAACTGGAAGATAGGCTGGAAGATAACCCTTATTATTCAGGTATCTTCCAGCCATTACTTTGCTGATACACAGTACGTTGTGCGCCGAATGGAAGATATGGTAGATTTTTTCGCAATAATGTAATGATTACGGTGATTCTGAAAGATATGGGGATGCTTTCAACTAATCGTCTTTAAACGCAAGTTTGTCAAACTTAGCTTTAAGCATTGGAGCCTCCGACTTACGAATTGAGAGTTTCATCTCGCAGGTGTTGTCGTAGGTCTGGCTGATAATGCGCGGCGACATGTCCTTGATAATTTTCATTACGTCGTTCATCATAATGTAAGGAAAATCGAAAACAACCTCCTCTTCTACGAACTGGCTTACAATCTCTGCGTTGGCTATAGCCTCAGCCGCCGCAGTGCGATAGGCAACGATAAGTCCGCTCGTGCCGAGGTTTACGCCACCGTAATAGCGCACGACAATAATAAGAATGTCGGTCAACTCGTTCTTGTTTATCTGACCGAGGATGGGCTTGCCGGCTGTGCTGCTCGGCTCGCCGTCGTCATTGGCACGGAAATCGGTGCGTTCGGCACCGAGCATGTATGCCCAGCACACATGACGCGCGTCATAATACTTCTTGCGAAACTCTGCTACGTATTGCTTCACTTCTTCCTCGGAAGTGACATGAAAGGCAAAAGCGAGAAACTTACTGCGTTTCTCGCTGTAAAAGCCTTCTGCGGGTGTGTCTGTGATTGTAAGAAATTCGTCTTTTTGCTCCATTGATATTAAATTGACGAGTAGACAAGGCGAGATGCATAACAAACGTTTATGCAAACCACCTTGTCTACTCGTTGCTTATTCACTTATCTACTACTATGTTACGACAGCTTGTGAATGATGAGTCCTGAGCGGAGCTTAGGCTCAAACCATGTTGCCTTTGGCGGCATTATTTTTCCGCTATCGGCGATGTCAATTATCTGCTTCATTGAAACCGGATAGAGGGCAAGTGCCATGCGCATCTCGCCGCTGTCTACGCGACGTTTCAGTTCTTCGAGACCGCGAAGACCTCCTACGAAGTCGATGCGTTTGTCTGAACGCAGATCGGTGATACCGAGCACCTTGTCGAGGATAAGACGGCTCGAGATGTCTACGTCGAGAACACCGATCGGGTCGTGGTCGTCGTATGTGCCCTGCTTGGCTGTGAGTGAATACCAATGTCCGTCGAGATAGAGTGAGAACTCGTGCAGATGCTGCGGCTTGTAGATAGCCTCCCCCTTGTCCTCAACCTCGAAGTTCTGGCGCAAAGCGTCGAGGAACTGCTCTGATGTGAGACCGTTGAGGTCCTTAACAACGCGGTTATAGTCGAGCACGGTGAGCTGCGAAGCCTGGAAGCAAACAGCCATGAAGTAGTTGTACTCCTCGTCGCCCTTGTGGTTGGGATTGTTCTTAGCCTTCTCTGCACCAACGAGAGCAGCGGCAGCACTGCGGTGATGACCGTCGGCGATGTAGAGAGCCGGCATCTTGGCGAACTCCTTGGTGATTACGTCGATGTCTGCCTTGTCGCTGACAACCCAGAACTGATGGCCGAAGCCGTCATCGGGAGCCACGAAGTCGTACTCGGGCTTTGTTGCTGCGTAGCGCTTGATGAGCGCATCGAGCACCTCGTTGTCGGGATAAGCGAAGAACACCGGCTCGATGTTAGCGTCATTAACGCGAACATGCTTCATGCGGTCTTCCTCCTTGTCGCGGCGTGTCAGCTCGTGCTTCTTGATGGTGCCGTCGAGATAGTCGTTGACGAAAGCACCTACAACAAGTCCGTACTGAGTCTTGCCGTTCATGGTCTGAGCGTAGATATAATAGTTCTCGTCTGCGTCCTGACGAAGCCAACCCTTCTCCTGGAACATCTTGAAGTTAGCAGCTGCCTTCTCGTAAACGCGCGGATCGTACTCGCTTGTGCCAGGCTCAAAGTCAATCTCCGGCTTGATGATATGATAAAGACTCTTCTCGTTATCGCCAGCCTCTGCTCTTGCCTCTTCACTATCGAGCACGTCGTAAGGACGTGATGCTATTTTTTCAACAAGGTCTTGCGGTGGACGTACGCCACGGAATGGTTTTACTGTTGCCATAGTATGATTATTTTAAAACCCCACCACTATGTCCTCCCTATGGGGCAAAGGGGTGGGGTTATCGGGGATTTTTACTTAATTACTTGTTAACTTGGAACTTAGTGCAGCCGTCAGCGAAGAAAGCGTTGATCTGCTTAGCAGCTGCGATACCAGCGTTGGTGTTAGCCTCTGCTGTCTGAGCACCCATCTTCTTAGGTGTAGAGAAGTATCTACCTTCGAACTTCTGGAACTCTTCGTTAGCGTCCGGCATGATGTCTGTGATGAATTTCAGGTCGGTGCGCTCTGCCATGAGAGCAAGGAGTTCGGGTTCGTTGATAACTTCCTTACGAGCTGTGTTGATGAGGATGCCGTTCTTGTGGAGCTTGCCTACAAGAGCAGCATTGATGCTCTGCTTTGTCTCAGGAGTAGCAGGGATGTGCAGCGAAACGATGTCGCAGTTCTCGAAGAGAGCGTCCTGAGAGTCGACAGCCTTAACGCCAGCAGCCTCAATAGCCTCCTTCGGGCAGAAAGCGTCGTAAGCGTAAACTTCCATGTCGAAGCCCTTAGCGATGCGAGCCACGTTTCTACCTACGTTGCCGAAAGCGAGGATACCGAGCTTCTTGCCCTTCAACTCGCTACCCGACTTGCCATTGTAGAAGTTGCGCACGCCGTAAACAAGCAAACCAAACACAAGCTCAGCCACAGCATTAGAGTTCTGACCAGGTGTATTCTCAACAACAACGTTCTTCTCCTTAGCGTAAGCACAGTCGACATTGTCGTAACCGGCACCGGCGCGTACAACAATCTTAAGTTGCTTTGCAGCGTCGAGCACTTCTGGTGTAACCTTGTCTGAGCGCACAATCATTGCGTCTGCGTCAGCCACAGCGTCAAGAAGCTGCTGCTTTTCTGTATATTTCTCAAGCAGAACGAGTTCGTTGCCTGCACCTTCTATCTCAGCCTTAATGCCGTCAACCGCTGCCTTTGCAAACGGTTTCTCTGTTGCCACTAATACTTTCATAGCAATACTATTTATTAATGTTCCTTTTCAAAATCCTGCATACACTTAACGAAAGCCTCAACGCCTTCCATCGGCATAGCGTTGTAGCAACTTGCGCGGAAACCACCTACTGAGCGGTGACCCTTGATGCCTACCATGCCACGCGCTGTAGCGTAGTCGAAGAACGGTTTCTCAAGATCCTTGTACTCGTCGTTCATAACGAAGCAGATGTTCATCAAAGAACGAGAATCCTTCTCTACTGTACCACGGAACAACTTGTTGCGGTCGATTTCGTCATAGAGCACCTTAGCACGAGCCTCAGCACGGCGAGCCATCTCCTCTACTCCACCCTGAGCCTTGATCCAGCGCAGTGTTTCGAGAGCACAGTAGATAGGTACTACTGGAGGTGTGTTGAACATAGAGCCCTTCTCTACGTGTGTACGGTAGTCGAGCATTGTCGGAATCTGACGCGGAGCCTTACCCAAGCATTCATCCTTTACGATGATGAGGGTAACACCAGCCATAGCGAGGTTCTTCTGAGCACCTGCATAGATACAGTCGTACTTAGCAACGTCGATAGGACGACTAAAGATATCAGAAGACATATCACCGATAAGTCTTACAGGTACTTCCGGCTCCTTGCGGATTTCGGTACCATAAATAGTGTTATTAGTTGTAATATGTAAATAGTCGAGATCTGTCGGACATTCGTAATCCTTTGGATAGAATGTATAGCCTGCGTCTGCAGAAGAAGCCACCTCAACAGCTTCGCCAAAGAGCTTAGCTTCCTTCAACGCCTTCTTTGCCCATGTACCGGTATTGAGATAACCAGCCTTCTTAATCAAGAAGTTGTAAGGAACCATACAGAATTCCAATGAAGCACCACCACCGAGGAACAATACCGAATAGCCTTCTGGCACCTTCAAGAGTTCCTTGATAAGGGCTACAGCCTCATCAACAACAGGTTGGAAATCCTTTGCACGATGGCTAATCTCTGCCAAAGAAAGTCCTGAACCATTAAAATCCAAAATCTGTTTTGCTGTGTTTTCGATCACTTCGCGAGGAAGAATAGAAGGTCCTGCATTAAAGTTGTATTTCTTCATCTGCCTGTTTGTTATTAAGTTAATATAAGTTTGATTACTATCGCAGGCGAAGTTACAATTAATTTTTGAAAGTAACAAGCAAATGTTTACAAAATGTTACTCTTATTTTATCTTTTACGCGGTTTCAACTTTACTTCTGGTATTTTCAACTTGTCACCAGCCCTCACTGTATGGCAGTTATTCAGCACCTCAACGTAACATTCCATACCTTCTCCAAGATAGGCTTTACTAATTGAGGCGAGCGACTGCCCTGGTTGTACGGTAACCACTTTGGCAACACCAACAATAATATAAGCACCAGTACGTACACGAACATCATAGTTGTAGTCGGACGGTGTGGTGACTGTTGGTGCTGCAGACGAATCATTAGACGCTATTGTATCACTAACAACACACTGCGGTTCAACTGCTACCACCGTATCTTGTTGAGCATACAATCGTGTCTCAAGTCTATCTATGACATGGTTCTTCTCTTCTATTCGCTGATAGAGGAAATACATACCTACGCCAATACTCACGAGTATAACAAACGACGCAATAGTGAGAAGATACATTATACGCGGACTGCGTTGCTTGCATCCACCAATAACAATGCCTTCATCGTCTGACTCGTCTATGTCGTTAGCCGACTTTTCTTCGTCTGCCTTATTGTTATCATCATCTATTGGTTCGCTCTTTGGAGCCATCAAACGACGAGCCATGTCACGATGTTCCTCTGTGTTTACTACTTTTGATACAGGTTCAGAGAGGGAAGGCTGATTGGCGGATTGGTCGGTTGACTGGTCGGTTGACTGATCGGTTGGCTGGTCGGTTGACTGGTCGGTTGGCTGATCGGTTGGCTGATTGGTTGGTGCAGTTGGGGACAACTGCACCCCCTGAGATTGCTCAGTTGGTGTGAGTTGATTGGCGGATTGATCAGTCAACTGATTGGTTGGTGCAGTTGGGGACAACTGCACCCCCTGAGATAGCTCAGTTGGTGTGGGTTGATTGGCGGATTGGTCGGTCAACTGATCGGTTGGTGCAGTTGGGGACAACTGCACCCCCTGAGGTTCCGTTTCTATTACAGAATCAAGTTCTTCCTCGCTTTCCTCGTCAATCTCAGAGAAGTCGACGCCATCGTTAAGCACTACAGTCTCAAACTGTACAAACGGACGATTGACACGGTCGCGCAGCAAGACCTCGGGAGTGAACGAGATTTTGTTGCGTCCATCGATGACAATACGTTCGCCAGTATTCACATCGACACTGGCGCGTGCGCTCACTGCCGACACCTTGAAAGTGCCGAAGCCTTTTATCTTCACCGAGCTATCAGTGTCGTCAAGTTCCTCATTTACTACATCGAACATTGCACCGATAAAGTCGGAAGCGTCACTAAGCGATAAGCCGTACCTCTCACTCAGCTCACGAGCGAAATCATTCACCTTAGCCATTCGCGTCGTCTCCTTTCTTCATCTTGTTCTTCACCGATGTTGCAGGCTTGAAGTTAAGCACAATCTTCGGTGGAACGAGCATACGTTGTCCCGTAGACGGATTGACAACGATGCGTTCCATACGCTTCTTCAGTTCAAAGGTACCGAAATCTGGTACTGACACATTCTCACCTTCATCGAACGTAGAGGCAATAGACTCTAACACGCAACGCACCATGCGCTGAGTGTTCTCCTGCGAATATCCCGTGCGTCGAGATAACTCTGTAATGTATTCCTTGTTGTTCATATATAATATAAGGTGAGAATGTGTGATGATTATATTATTCTACTTCGCCATAGAGGTCGAAGTCATCGCTATCGGTGATGCGCACATCGTAGAACGAGCCGACACGCAGACGGCGCGTAGCCTTGATGAGTACCTCGGGGTCTACCTCTGGTGAACAGAACTCCGTGCGACCGATGTAGTAGTCGCCCTCTTTGCGATCGATGATGGTCTTCAGAACGCTGCCAACCTTAGCAGCTTCTACCTCTGCACTGATACGCTGCTGCACAGCCATGAGTTTGTCGAGACGACGCTGCTTCACTTCTGCTGGCACATCGTCCTCGTAATGTTCTGCGCTGTATGTGCCTTCCTCCTCAGAGTAGGCGAAAGCACCCATACGCTCGAAGCGTGCCCACTTCACAAACTCTACGAGTTCCTTGAAGTCTTCCTCTGTCTCGCCAGGGAAACCAACGAGCAGTGTTGTGCGCAGATGCAGCCCTGGCACCTCCTTACGGATGCGCTCTATGAGCTCCATTGTCTCCGCCTTTGTAACATGGCGGTGCATACGTGTGAGCATATTGTCGGAGATATGCTGCAGAGCGATGTCGAGATATTTGCATACGTTCGACTTCTCACGAATAACGTCGAGCAGTTCGAACGGGAACTGGTTAGGATAAGCGTAGTGCAGACGAATCCACTTCACGCCCTTTATGTCGGCGATGTCCGAGATAAGGTCGGCGATGTGACGCTTGCCGTCAATGTCCACACCATAATATGTAAGTTCCTGAGCGATTATCTGGAACTCCTTCACGCCATTAGCCACGAGTTCGCGCACCTCCTCCAGGATTTCCTCCTTTGGACGGCTGACGTGCTTACCGGTGATGATTGGTATGGCACAATAGGCGCAACGGCGGTCGCATCCCTCGCTAATCTTTATATAGGCATAGTGATGCGGCGTAGTGATATGGCGAGCACCGGAGCATGTAGGCTCTTCGGGCTTGCCGAGGTCGGTAAGCAACTGCTTGAAGTTGAACTTACCATAGTACTTATCCACCTGCGGAATTTCCTCTTCGAGTTCCTTCTGATAGCGTTGCGATAGACAACCCATCACGAAGAGTTTGCTTATCTTTCCCTCCTCCTTTGCCTGAACGAGTTCGAGGATAGTGTCTATGCTCTCCTGCTTTGCGTCCTCAATGAAGCCACAAGTGTTGATAACAACAATTTCGCCCTCAATGCGCTTTGCATCGTGGGTGCAATGATATCCAGCCTGCTCGAAGAGTGTCATCAGCTTCTCGCTGTCGACAAGGTTCTTTGAGCAGCCCATAGTTATAATATCTACCTGTCCTTTCTTCATAATTACTTCTTGAACAACGAATCGACGAACTGACGCTTGTTGAAGAGCTGCAATGCCTCCATCGATTCGCCGAGTCCGATATACTTCACCGGCACCTTAAGCTGGTCGCTGATGCCGATAACCACTCCACCCTTCGCTGTTCCGTCGAGCTTTGTGATAGCAAGCGATGTGATCTGTGTAACCTGCGAGAACTGCTTTGCTTGCTCAAAAGCGTTCTGACCGGTACTGCCATCGAGCACGAGCAGCACTTCGTCGGGAGCTTCGGGCAGCACCTTCTTCATGACATCCTTAATCTTCTTCAGCTCGTTCATCAAACCCACCTTGTTATGCAGGCGTCCTGCGGTGTCGATGATTACGACGTCGGCACCGTTAGCCTTAGCCGAAGAGAGCGTATCGAAAGCTACGGATGCAGGGTCGGCACCCATCTGCTGCTTCACTACGGGCACACCTACGCGCTCGCCCCAGATACAAATCTGCTCAACGGCAGCGGCACGGAATGTGTCGGCAGCACCGAGATACACTTTCTTGCCCGACTTCTTGAACTGATAAGCGAGCTTGCCAATGGTGGTTGTCTTGCCGACACCGTTCACACCAACAACAAGAATCACGTAAGGACGATGGTCGGTTGGCAATTCCCAATCGTCATTATCCGCAGTGTTATTCTCTGTAAGCAGCGATGCTATCTCGTCGCGCATGATATTGTTAAGTTCCGACGTAGACACATACTTGTCGCGTGCCACACGTTCCTCGATGCGCTTGATAATCTTCAGGGTTGTTTCTACACCTATGTCCGATGTGATCAGAGCCTCCTCAAGATTATCGAGCACTTCGTCGTCGACGGTAGATTTACCCATGACAGCACGAGAAATCTTGTCGAAGACACTGTGTTTTGTCTTCTCCAGACCATTGTCAAGAACTTCTTTCTTGTTCTTATTAAAAAATCCAAAAATTCCCATATAACGTTATTTATATTATTTCAGCTCCACTACCATGCCTTCTCGTGTCAGTTCTGACGCGGGGAACACAGCGCGAGCCTCTTCGAGTAGCACCTGTTCGTTGTCGTATTTCGAGCTATAGTGCCCCAACAGCAGACGACCTGCATGTGCGTCGCGAGCCACCTGCGCCGCCTGCGCCGCCGTACTGTGACAATACTTCGCAGCCTTCTCCGCATCCTCCGTGGCGTAAGTCGTCTCATGATAGATGCACGTTGTGCCTTCGAGCTGCTTATGCAGTTCGGGCAGATAGCACGTATCGCTGCAATAAGCGTAGCTGCGCGGTGGGTCAGCAGGGCGTGTCAGCCTGCTACTTGGTATCACGTTGCCGTCCTCGTCGGTCCACGATGCTCCGTTCTTTATGTTGTTTATCTGCGACACGGGGATATGGTAGAAGTCGATCATGTCGCGACGGATATGCGGCAGTGTCGGCTTCTCGCGGAAGAGGAAGCCGGCGCACGGCTCGCGATGCTTCAGCGGTATCGACTCCACCGTCAGACTGCGGTCTTCGTAGATGACTGCACGCTTCTTCGTGTCGACAGCATGAAACTCTATCTCGTAGTCGAAGTCGTTGCAGAATGTCTCCAGCAGCATGTCGAGCACGGGCTTCAGTTCTTTCGGAGCGTAGATTGCGAGTGGCATGGTGCGTCCGAGCAAGCCGAACGACGAGAGCATACCAATGAGTCCGAAGCAGTGGTCGCCATGTATATGGCTTATGAACACAGCACAGAGGCGGTTGAAGCCTATCTTCGAGCGACGCATCTGCAGCTGCGTACCCTCGCCGCAGTCGACGAGAAACTGCTTCTCGCGTATCTCCACCACCTGCGCCGAAGGGTTATGGCGCAACGTTGGCAGCGCACTGCCGCAACCGAGTATGTGTATCTTGAATGGTTCCATAGTTTATACTATCTCCACTTATTATTTCTTACTTCTTTCGTTTAAGAGCAGAGATTATTCATTCGTTTAAAGAGCTGCCTCTACTTCTGTCTCTTGAATGTAAAGATGCCGTTTGCATTCTCAAGATAGAGCGAATCGGCACTCAGACATTCTATACAGAAAGTGTCGCGGTTGAGCAGTAGTGAGCCGTTGAGTATTTTCCATGAGGTCCACGGGTTTGTCTCTGCCTTTACCGCAGAGCGCACCGTTCCGCCCTCCTCTATCTCGAAGTTCTTGTCGATACTTGTCCAATGTCCGAGCAGCGATGTCACGTTTATCACCCGGTCAGCCACCAGCTCGTCAGCCGTCTTATGTCCGGTCACAGCCATCTTGTCGCCAGCCATGAGTCCGCCCTGCACATCCGATGGTGTCTCCACTTCCGTTTCGGCATCCTGACTGAGAAGTGTATAAACGAGGGTGTCGCCTGCGTCCGTAATAATCTCGAGCGAGTGCATCGATGTGCCCTCACCGCATACGCCGTAGACCGTAGTGTCGTTCACCTCCACCTCGTCCGTGTCCTCCGCCTGCGTTTTCTCCTTCTTTGCGTCGCAAGCAGCCAACATCAGAACAAGAAACAGGAGTCCCATACCCCCTTTGAGCATGGGGCGCAGCAATACGCTAATACTCTTCATAATATCCTTTGTTAAATGTTTTTATTCGTTGTTTTTCGCCTCATTCCAGAGTGCGTCCATCTCGCCGAGCGTCATATCCTTCAGCGGCTTGCCAATCTTTATGCTATGCTGCTCGATGTAGTTGAAGCGGCGGATGAACTTGGCGTTGGTCTTTTCGAGTGCCGTGTCCGGATTGATCTTGTAGAGGCGTGCTGCGTTGATGAGCGAGAAGAGGAAGTCGCCGAACTCCTCCGTAGAGCGTTCCTTGTCCTCACGGCGCAGCTCTGCCTCCAGCTCGCCGAGTTCCTCGCGCACCTTAGCCCACACATCGCCTTTGTCTTCCCAGTCGAAGCCTACATTGCGCACCTTGTCCTGCACGCGGTAAGCCTTGATAAGCGAAGGCAGAGCGTCTGGCACACCGGCAAGCACACTCTTGTTGCCGTCCTTCTCCTTCAGCTTCAGCTGCTCCCACTTCTCCGTCACCTGCTGCGAAGTCTTCGCCGTGTCCTCCAGGTGCTCGTCAGCCTGCTCGCCGTAAGGCAGCGGCTTCGGGTGGGGCGCACCGACCTGCGAGGGGTGATACACATGCGGATGACGATAGATGAGCTTGTCGACGAGCTTATCGCACACGTCGGCAATGTCAAATTCGCCCTTCTCTTCTCCGATACGAGCGTAGAAGCCAACATGTAGCAGCACGTCGCCAAGCTCCTTGCAGATGTTCGGCTCGTCGTCCTTCAGCAGAGCGTCGCACAGCTCGTAGGTTTCTTCTATGGTATTCGGACGCAGCGACTCATTGGTCTGCTTGCGGTCCCACGGACATTTCTCGCGCAGCGTGTCAAGCACGTCGAGCATACGTCCGAACGCTTTCAGCTTTTCTTCTCTTGTATGCATAATTTCAATATAACACTCCGATAGTTGTTGTATATAATTTCTGCAAAGTTACAAATAAAATTTTGATATTCAGAAATATTGTAATACCTTTGTTTATATGAATATACTACTCATTGACAATTACGACTCGTTCACATACAACCTTTTTCAGTATATAAAGGAAGAAGGAGGCGACGGCGTGAACGTAACCGTTTGGCGTAACGACCGCTTCGAGCTTGACGAGGTTGAGAGTTTCGACAAGATAATCCTCTCTCCGGGTCCTGGTGTGCCCGACGAGGCAGGGTTACTAAAGGCTGTCATACGCCGATACGCTCCGACAAAGCCCATACTTGGCGTGTGCTTGGGCGAGCAAGCCATTGGCGAGGTGTTCGGCGCAGAGATATACAATCTGTCCGCAGTCTACCATGGCATACAGTCGAGCATACGCATTGTCGCTCCCGACTACATCTTCAACAGCATACCCGGCAACGCGTTGGTAGGACGCTATCATTCTTGGGCGGTGAAGCGGGAGAACTTCCCTACAGCATTAGTTGTAACAGCGGTGAATGAAGAGGGACTTATAATGGCATTGAAGCATCGCACTTATGATGTTCACGGCATACAATTCCACCCCGAATCGATACTCACGCCAGAAGGAAGGCGCATGATTCGCAATTTTATAAACCCTGATTAACCATCCGCGTCGGTCGTTACGAGCATCCGCGTCGGTCGTTACGAGCATCCGCGTCGGTCGTTACGGATGCTCGTAACGGTCGATGCTGATGACATTTGCAATAGAAATTTCTATCTCTCCCAAATCAATCATAGCGTTGATGAGACTCACCTTCTGTGCATTCATCAACGTTTCTACGCTTATATCCGCTTCTTCTATCACTTGCCTTTCGAGCAGGCTTGCGCGTTTTGTGCCAAAAAGAAGCGGATGCTTGGGCGTAAGCCATTGCTCGCCGTCGAACACAGCGATGTTTGTGAACGAGGTATCCGTAACCAGTCCGTTCTTTACGATTATTATCTCATCGCAGTTGCCTTTCAGAGCAGTAAGACGATTGAGACAGTTGCGGTCGGTGCTTTTGAACGAGTAGTCTATCTGGTCGTCCACAACCACCTTCAAGCTGCCTATCTCACGCATTTTGTAGGGTGCATACTGTACGTCCTCAACGCCCCGTCCGCCGTACAAGACCCTTGCCTTGTAGAAGTGCATATCGGGCGTGGGCGACAGCACGCCAGAGAGCATAGGCACCGGCGTGTGGGCAAAGAAGTGGCGCATGGTGTTCTCCATGCGTGCCTGATGGAAATTCAGGTTAAGTGCCTTTCCGTCCTCTATCTTTATCGTTTCTACAAACTGCTGCATTGTTTTCACGAATCACTCTTTTATCACTTTCGTTTACTTTGCAATCGGGAGGTACACCTTCTGCAGCACCTCCTCATATTCTTTTCTGCAGTGGCTCTGCGACGTTATGCCACCGCCCGCCTTGAAGAACATCCCCTCGTCGGTCTGCTCTATAAAGCGTATCATCACGGCAGAGTCGAGCTCGCCGCCTGCGTACACGCCCATGATGCCGGTGTAAAATTCGCGCTCGTATGTCTCCGCCTCGTCTATTATCTGGCAGGTCTTCCTCTTAGGCGCACCTGTTATGCTTCCGGCAGGCAGTTGCGCAGCGAGTATATCACCGATGCGCTGCGTGTAGTCAGCAGGCAACTTGCCGCTTATCTCCGAACTTGTCTGCAAGATGTCGCCC
The DNA here is from genome assembly GCA_052272805.1 of Prevotella sp. Taxonomy (GTDB): domain Bacteria; phylum Bacteroidota; class Bacteroidia; order Bacteroidales; family Bacteroidaceae; genus Prevotella. Next base: position 42,681 of record DAVZJL010000012.1, read on the forward strand.
TTGTTGGTGTGCAGAACGTCAACAAAACGATACTTCTCCAGCTTCACGTCCGTAGCCACCATATTCAGGTCGTTGCGTATAAGGTCGACGATGGTGGCGTGCTCCGCAGCCTCCTTCCTATCGTCCATCAGCACTTGCTCCGCATCGGGCAACGCAGCGTCGATGGTGCCCTTCATCGGGAACGAATAGATTCTGCCACCTCTTATCTTTACGAATGTTTCGGGCGAGAAGCACACGAAACGCCCTATATCGTCCGACGGATTATTCAAGAGCAACTTGTACTTACCTTTCGCGTGGCGGAACATGTCCTCAAGCGAGAGATTGCAGCGCACCGCCACCCGGCATGTCAAGTTGGCGAGATAGCTATTGCCAGAGAGCATATTGTTCTTCACGATGTTGAAGCTACGCTCGTATTCGTCGTATCGATGGGCGTCCACCTCCCACTCTATCTCCGCAGGCAGCGGAGTGGCGCATCCGCCGACAGCGTTGGTATGGCTGCCGAAGTCGTAGAGACACTCGCGGGGGTCAATCTCCGCGAGTTTCTTTATATACGCCTTGTCGCCCTTATAGTCGACAACAAACAGAAAAGGTTCTCCGCTGCTGCCCAACTCGTTTAGTCGGTCTATTATATCTTTGTTCATACGCTTCAGTTGTGATGTTTTTAGCAAGTGCAAAATTACATTTTGTTTACGAAAGGAACAAAAGTTGAGAGTGTGAATAAATCTTAAATCACATTTGCTTATTGCTGTTTTCACTAATAAATGGGTACGAAACTGTCTTTAGCAATCATAGTTTTACCTTGATTATTTAACATTTATGCGACTGCGTCGCATTCTTCTGCAAACTTAGAGTGAATTGAGAGGATGTGTACACGAGAAGAACGTTGAAAGGCTTAGTTGCGGATTTGAGGTTACTTTTGATATTCATAACATTTAATCCTAAATTTGCGTATAATTTAATTCTTTTAGTCGTAGTCGGGAAGGCTCATCTAAATGCGTGCAGCCCGCGTATTTACAAACCGCTTCATATCAGACAGTTGCTTCTTATACGATAGAAAAGTGATGAAGTACATTCTAAAAATATTGAATATGGAGAAGATTTAACGTTTTTAACTTTATTAAATAGGCCTGAATATAAAAATGTTAGTCGTAGATGGCAAGAAATCATTATATTTGATTCGACTAAAACGAAAAAGCCATAGCGAATTTCGCCATGGCACATTTTACTTTACCACAACCTTCCCCTGTGGTATTAGGGCTCTTCTCTAATCGGAAAGAATGCTGAGAAACTTATCCTCTTGGAGGAAATGGATCCTTTCCATGAGAGTCTCTTTCTCGAATCCGTCCATTACGACCGTGAATAAATAGTTCGGAATGCTGGTTCTTAGAAATTTGTCGAGCAGCAGCAACTGCATCGGACTGCCTATCAAATGTTGAAGTCAGCCTTGAATTGCCTTCGCCCTTAATACCCCACTTATCTCCAGCAGGAACAACATGTTGGTTTTTGCTCATCTATTACACCTCCTTTCTGCGCCTTGTTTTGACGAACACGTCATAGCGCTTTATATTATCCTTGCAAACATTAAGCCAAGGTCAAATTTAAGACAATACTATATTAACAACTGACAAAATGACAATACAGCACAAAATATTTGTCGTATTTATATATATTTAACGCAAACAAATGTCTTTGTTTTGAAATAATTTATTATCTTTGCGGCGAAATTTTACGAAATATCAGACATCGTTATGTTATTGTCAGCCAAATTTGAAAACATTTACTCGTTTAACGAGGAAACACGCATCTTGTTCACAGCTAGCAAAAGCGACCAATTGCCTTTACAAGTGTCACGTGCGGAGAAACGGGATGATATATCCGTGCTCCGTATGGGATTGATTTACGGTGCCAATGCTTCTGGAAAATCAAATATCATAAAATGTTTGGCTATAATCAAGGAGTTTGCTTTGAAAGGTTGGAGCAACCTCAAATATAATTACTTCAAGATGACGGACGATCCCCAAGAACGTTCAAGCATTGAACTGGAGTTTAAGGTAGATAGTCAGTTCTTTGCTTACGGTGTAGCTTTCTCGAAGGGGGGCTTGCTTGAGGAATGGCTATATAAGACTGGCAGCCGCAATGACACCATGATCTTTGAGCGCAAACGCAATGGTGACAGTTGGGATAATACTATTGCACCTCAGTTCTTGAAGAATGAGGATGGACAATTCTTGAAGTTCCTGATTGATGGTACTCCCACCAAGGGTACTTTCTTAAGTGAGTATATCAAGCGTAACGGAAAGGGAATAGATGTAATTAAGTCTGCTAGTAAATGGTTTGAGAATCTGAATATCATCTTCCCCAATACACACAGAACGGATTTTCCATTCCGAGTTGTGAACGACACTCAGTTCAGAACTATTATGCGTGAATTGCTAAATTATTTTGGCACAGGTATCTCAGACCTTCGTCGCATAGAGTCTAAACCTGAAGAATTGGGCATTCCCGACGAAATCAGGCAAAAGATTGAGGAAAGTCTTGAAGGAAAAGGCACCGAAACTGGCGTGGTAATTCACAATGAGAACCGCTTCATCTTTGCAGAAAAAGATAAGTCGAAGAATCTGAAGTGGTATGAGCTGAAAACCATCCACAAAAAGGACGACAGCAACTCGGACTATATCTTCGAAATGTTCGAAGAGTCTGATGGAACGTCACGTTTGTTTGATTTCATTCCAATGCTTATCGATATGCGTGCTAATGATGCAGTCTATGTGATTGACGAGGTTGACAGGAGTCTGCATCCAATGTTGACATTGAAATTATTAGAGATGTATAACAGTCTGCTTAGAAGTGATTCGCAAATGCAGTTAATATGCACGACACACGAATCAAATCTACTTTCTTCAGCCCCTATACGTCAGGATGAAGTTTGGTTTGTAGAGAAAGACAAGAAAGGAGAAAGCCATTTGTCTTCACTCTGTGAGTACAAACCGAGAGAGAATGTGCAGAAAGGTTATCTGAACGGTCGCTATGGAGCGATTCCATTCTTTGGCGAACTGAATAATATTCATTGGGACGATGCGAAGCAGGAATAGTTTGATGCGCGAACGTCGCGAGGCATTTCGTGACGCTCGCCTTATAGTTATAGCCTCCGAGGGCAAAGCCACGGAGCGGATATATTTTAAGGCATTAGCCAAAGAATATACCAATCCGCGCGTGCATGTACATATTTTGGAACGTAGTGTAGATGAACAGAACAACTCTAGCCCAGAACATGTGTTAAAACAGCTCAATGACTACAAAAACCAATATGAGTTAGAAGCAGACGACGAACTCTGGTTAGTAGCGGACAAAGACCGCTGGACTGAGGCCATGCTTTCTCGTGTTGCCACGGAATGTTCGCAGGAAGTTGCTATGCACATGGCTTTGAGCAATCCTTGTTTTGAACTTTGGCTATTATTGCATATAGAAGATGCCGCATCGCTGCCCCCAGAAGAACAGAAACAATGGATGGAGAATCGCAGAAAGTCTAAAAATGCTGACCCATATTTGAAGGTACGATTGCGTAAAAATATGGGGTCTTATCACGAGTCATCCTACGATGCACTAGCTTTGATAGCTCACGTGGAAGATGCAATAGAACGGGCAAGGGCATTAGACAAGAATCCGAATGACCGTTGGCCACAAACACTCGGTACGCGAGTGTATTTGCTGGCGGAAAGCGTGATGAACAGGAACTAATTTCCAACTTCGGTCTACACCTATACCGATCGATCTATGGATGATAAACAAAAGGTGGCAGAGACAACACTTCTAATATTATAGGCTTATGTATTTAAGAAAGATTTACATAAAGAACTTTCGGGGTAACTACTCAGCACCCCCCCAGGGCATGAGTAGTTACCTTACTGTTGTACGACA
>DAVZJL010000013.1:0-43106 GCA_052272805.1 Prevotella sp.
ATGACAACGCTACCGCCTCACTAAACAATCTGCTGAAAGAAGACAAGTATCCCGACGTAAAATACGGCATAAAATTGGGTTATAAGAATATAGGATTTAATGGGAAGTTCTATACTTTCCCTTATTTCCTAACCTTTCTCCTGAAGCGATTTGTGGCAGAGAGGCAGGCATAGTTTCCCGCCTGTTTTTCTTAAGATGAGCGAAATAAACGCCCTAACGCTTGCTTCATAGCCATAAAAGATGTATTTTTGTAAAACATATTTTGAAATATCATATTAAAAAAATCATTTTTAAGAAAAACAGTTTCTAAAACTATATGGCACGATTCTATTCGCTAAAGAAAAAGGACGAAGACGACGCGAAGACAGCCGACCCGTTCGGCGTGCTGCGTCCGAAAGTGAAGAATGCAGAACAACAACAAGTAAACATATACGAAATGGCAAAAGCATACGTATTTCTTGCCGACGGATTCGAGGAAATCGAGGCGTTGGCACCAGTAGACATCCTCCGCCGCGGCGGAATTGACGTGAAGACTGTTAGCATCAATGCTACAGACATGGTGGCATCGGCGCACGACGTGCAGGTGAAGGCGGACATGATGTTCGCCGACGTAGACTTCAGCGATGCCGACCTGCTCATGCTGCCTGGCGGAATGCCCGGTGCGAAGAATCTCGACGAGCATGAGGGTGTGCGTGCGGCACTCGTTCGTCATGCCGAGCAGAAGAAGCTCATCGGTGCCATCTGCGCTGCGCCTATGGTGTTAGGCCATTTAGGTCTGCTCCGCGGCAAGCGCGCTACGTGCTACCCGGGCTTCGAGACAGAGCTTGAGGGTGCCACATACACCGCCGAGCCTTGCACCGCCGACGGCAATATCATCACGGGCAAGGGTCCCGGCGCATCGTTCGCCTACGCCTACCGCCTGCTCGAGGAGCTGAAGGGCGCGAGTGTCGTAGCCGAGTTGAAGAAAGGAATGATGGTGCTTTAAGCAATGTACACACTCCACATTCCACACTCCACATTCCACATTCACAAATGAACATCCTCTCACAGGACATAATGTATCTGCCGGGAGTCGGTCCCAATAAGAAGGACGTGCTCAACAAGGAGTTGGGCGTGCGCACCTGGGGCGACCTACTGGAGTACTATCCATATAAATATGTGGATAGGAGTCGCATCTATGCCATACACGAACTGCAGAGCGACATGCCGTTCGTGCAGATACGTGGCAAGATACTCTCGTTTGAGGAGTTCGAGATGTCGGCACGCAAGAAGCGCGTCGTGGCACACTTCTCCGACGGTAGAGGAGTGGTCGACCTCGTGTGGTTCTCCGGTGCGCAGTACATATACAAGACGTATAAGGTGGGCGAAGACTATATCGTGTTCGGCAGACCTACTGTCTACGGCGGACGCTTCCAGTTCTCTCATCCCGAGATAGAGCGCGCCTCCGAGCTGCAACTCTCCGAGATGGGTATGCAGCCCTACTACGTCACCACCGAGCAGATGAAGAAGCGCAACATCTCGTCGCGCGCTGTGGAGAAGATGGTGAAGGCGATGCTGCAGAAGATAGCCGAACCGATACCCGAGACGCTGCCCGACTTCATCGTGAACGCACGCCACCTCGTCTCGCGCGACACTGCCCTGCGCTGCGTCCACTATCCGAAGAACGCCATCGAGATGCAGAAGGCGCGCGAGCGACTGAAGTTCGAGGAGTTGTTCTACGTGCAGCTCAACATACTGCGTTACGCCTCCGACCATCGCCGCAAGTACCGCGGCTACGTCTTCTCGCAGGTGGGCGACGACTTCCACCGCTTCTACTCCGAGAACCTCAGGTTCGAGCTGACCGGTGCGCAGAAGCGCGTCGTGCACGAGATACGCGACGATATGCGCTCGGGCCGTCAGATGAACCGCCTGCTGCAGGGCGACGTGGGTAGCGGAAAGACCCTCGTGGCGCTTATGACCATGCTCATCGCGCTCGGCAACGGCTATCAGGCGTGCATCATGGCACCTACCGAGATACTCGCCGAACAGCACTTCGCTACGATACAGGAGTTTCTGCGCGGTCTCGATATACGCGTCGAACTGCTCACGGGTCAGGTGAAGGGCAAGCGCAGACAGGAAGTGCTCGACGCTCTCATCGCCGGCGAGGTGAAGATACTCGTCGGCACACACGCCGTGCTCGAAGACCCTGTGCGCTTTCAGCGACTCGGCGTGGCGGTTATCGACGAGCAGCACCGCTTCGGCGTGGCTCAGCGTGCACGCCTGTGGGCTAAGGGCGAGAACCCACCACACATACTCGTGATGACCGCAACACCAATCCCGCGCACGCTCGCCATGACCATCTACGGCGACCTCGACGTGAGCATAATCGACGAGCTTCCGCCCGGCCGCAAGCCCGTGCAGACCATACACAAGTACGACAGTCAGATGACATCGCTCTACGCCGGCATACGCCAACAGATACGACTCGGCAGGCAGGTGTACATCGTCTATCCGCTCATCACCGAGAGCGAGAAGAGCGACCTCAAGAACCTCGAAGAGGGCTACGCCGCGCTGTGCGACATCTTCCCCGAATTCAAGATAAGCAAGGTGCACGGCAAGATGAAGTCGAAGGAGAAGGATGCCGAGATGCAGAAGTTCGTCTCGGGCGAGACTCAGATACTCGTCGCAACGACCGTCATCGAGGTGGGCGTGAACGTGCCCAACGCCTCCGTCATGGTGATACTCGACTCGCAGCGCTTCGGACTCTCGCAGCTTCACCAGCTGCGCGGACGCGTAGGGCGCGGTGCCGACCAGAGCTACTGCATCCTCGTCACCACATACAAGCTCTCCGCCGAGACCAGCAAGCGCATCGACATCATGTGCGAGACCAACGACGGCTTCCGCATCGCAGAGGCAGACCTTAAGCTGCGCGGACCAGGCGACCTCGAAGGCACACAGCAAAGCGGCATCGCCTTCGACCTGAAGATAGCCGACATAGCGCGCGACGGACAAATAATGGCGATAGCCCGCGAAGAGGCGCAGAAGATAATCGATGCCGACCCCACATGCACCTCGCCAGAGTATGCAATGCTGTGGCGACGACTGCGCGAACTGCGTGATACGAACGTCAATTGGGCAGCGATTTCGTAACGACAAGCTGATAGACAGGCTGATATGGCGGCGTGTCTGTCAGCTTGTTTGTTGCTTTATAGCTGCAAATAAAATGTTAAACTTCGTTCAAAAACTGTTAATGCAGAGCGCGTTTTGCAATTTTATTCAATATTTTTCCGTATCTTTGCAACGCAATGTTCAAAATGCTAAGTCAACATTGCAAATTAACTACTACTGATATCGAACACATTGCTGCTCGATGACCATCTTCTTGAAAGAATGATATACTCATTCTGATTTTTAAAAACAAGTCCTAAAGAATGAATTTAAAGAAAATCGTCAAGACATTTGCAATATCAGTGTTGCTCGCCGTTACATCTACATCAGCTAATGCGCAAGACCTTCTTGCACGTCAAGCACCCGTAGACCGTAAGATGGCAGCCGTTGACACCATAATGCTTCGCAATATCACCCTGCGCGAAGAACTCGAATCGCCCTCAGCAGACCTCTATGCAAACTGGGACAACAAGTACGCACACCGCGCTACCGAGTTGCCCGAAACATTCAATATCGACCTTCGTCACTTCACGATGCCTACCACAAGCCGCGTCATCACCAGCAACTTCGGCTCACGTTGGGGACGCCAGCACAAAGGTCTCGACATCAAGGTGTACATCGGCGACACCATACGCGCAGCCTTCTCTGGCAAGGTGCGCATCGTGCGCTACGAGCGTGGCGGCTACGGCAAGTATATCGTGATACGCCATAACAACGGTCTGGAGACCATCTACGGTCACCTCTCTAAGCAGCTCGTAGAGGAAAATCAGGAAGTACGCTCGGGCGAAGTAATCGGACTCGGTGGTAACACCGGACGAAGCACCGGTTCGCACCTCCACTTCGAGACACGCCTGTGCGGCGTTGCGCTCAACCCGGCGCTTATGTTCGACTTCCGTGCGCAGGACGTAACGGGCGACTACTACGCATTCAACAAACAGACATACGACAACGAGTCGGTGAACGCTACACGTCTGCGCGGTAAGCAGGACTCTTCGACCTACGCAAGCAGCGGTTCTGCAAACGACTTCGCTACAAACAAGCGCACCACATCAGGTCTGAACGATCAGGTTTCTTACCACAAGGTGAAGAAGGGCGAGACTCTATCGAGCATCGCAAGAAAGCGTGGCGTGACAGTGGATAAGATTTGCAAGCTCAACCACATCTCTAAGACGATGCGTCTGCGTCCAGGACAGATCTTGCGCTACTCTTAAGCCGGCAGAAACCAATTCATTGACGTGCATTTTACGACTGTAACAACATAGCAAAGCGACACCAAACAATTTGTGACATAGACATTACAAGTTGTTTGGTGTCGCTTTTTATTTCATTAAAACACATAAAGGATGACACAAGAGAGAGTTAATTTTGGAAGTAAGTTGGGCATGGTGCTTGCAACAGCAGGCTCGGCAGTAGGATTAGGCAACGTATGGCGCTTCCCATACATGGTTGGAGAGAATGGCGGTGCAGCCTTCATTCTGATATACATAATGTGCATAATGCTTCTCGGCATACCCTGCATGATGAGCGAGTTCATCATCGGTAGGCATGGAGCCGCCAACACCGCACGTGCCTATTCGCGTATGGACACACATAAGGCGTGGCACATCGTCGGACTAATGGGCGTAATCACCGGTTTCCTCATCACCGGCTACTATGCCGTAGTGTCGGGCTGGTGCTTGCAGTACATCTTTGCCTCGGGCGTAGGCGAGCTTCGTGGCGACCCGCAATATATAGCCTCTTACTTTGCCGACTTCTCCGCATCGCCCCTGAGACCCGTGTTTTGGACAGTAGCAGTGTTCCTGCTCACCCATGTCATCATAGTGCGCGGTGTGCGTGGCGGTATAGAGAAAGCTTCGAAGGCACTTATGCCCACGCTCTTCCTGCTATTGCTGGTGGTAGTGGTCTGCTCGTGTCTGCTTCCAGGCGGAGCCGCAGGCATAGAGTTTCTCTTCAAGCCCGACTTCTCGAAGGTTACTGGCAGCGTCTTTCTTGCTGCCATGGGTCAGGCGTTCTATTCGTTAGGACTTAGTATGGGCTGCATTTGCACGTTTGCCAGCTACTTCTCTCGCGAAACCAATCTCCTTAAGTCGGCTGTTAACATAGCTGTCATCGATACCATCATAGCCATTCTTGCCGGTTTGATGATTTTCCCCGCAGCGTTCAGCGTAGGCGTGAGCCCCGATAGCGGTCCGTCGCTCATCTTCATCACCCTGCCCAACGTGTTTCAGCAGGCATTTGCCGGTGTGCCGTTGCTTGGCACAGTAGTCGCCATCATGTTCTACATGCTGCTCTCGCTTGCTGCCATCACATCACTCATCTCGCTGCACGAGGTGAGCACTGCGTTCCTCTGTGAGGAGACACGCCTCAACCGCAAGAATGCGGCACGCCTCGTGACGGTGGTATGCTCGGTGATTGGTGCATTCTGCTCGCTCTCGCTTGGCGACAGAGCGTGGCTCAGTATGTTCGGAAAGACGCTTTTCGACTGGTTCGACTTTGTGACCGGACAGCTCCTGCTGCCTTTCGGTGGCATTCTCACTTGCATATTCATGGGCTGGGTGGTGCCGCGCAAACTGATAAAGGACGAGTTCACAAACTGGGGCACGCTGAGTGGTACCTTCTTCGGTGTCTACCTTCTGCTCGTGCGCTACTTCTGTCCGGTATGTATTATGGCGATATTCCTCAACCAGTTAGGACTGCTCAACATCGCCTTTTAGGTGCTGCTCGTGAGGGTGTGTATTCTATGAACATAGAGTGCACACCCTCATTCTTGATAAAAACAACCGATATTATTTTGCTGTGTATTTATTAAGTGTTAATTTTGCAAAACATTAAAACTCGTACGAATTTTGAAAAATCGAACAATTATTTTGCCATTGCTTATTGCTGCTTTTATATCAAATAATATACATGTATATGGCAAACGTCAACCCAAAGCAAAGGTGTCGAGCGACAGTACTGCCGTTGCTGATAATGAGATGAGTGTGATGTTGAAGAACATCACCGTGACCGCTTCACGTGGCGTTGCGCGTAAGACTCCTATCGCAATGAGCGATGTAGACCGTAAGGAAGTGGAGAACAAGCTCGGCAACAACGAACTGCCCGAGATGCTCAACCAGACTCCGGGTGTGTATGCCACGAAGAATAGTGGTGCATACGGCGACTCGAAGTTGAATATGCGTGGCTTCCAAAGCTCTAACGTGGCAGTGATGGTGAACGGCGTGCCAGTCAACGATATGGAACACGGCGGACTCTACTGGAGCAACTGGGGCGGACTGGGCGAGATGGTGCGCTATATGCAGACGCAGCGCGGACTGGGTGCCAGCAAGGTTTCGGTGCCGTCGATTGGTGGCACGGTGAACATCGTGACCAAGACCACGGACAGCAAGCGTGGAGGCTATGCTACATATGGCGTAGGCAACGACGGCTTCAACCACCTGACGGTGTCTGTATCTACGGGTCTAACCAAGTCGGGTTGGAACTTCTCTATGCTGCTTGGCAAGAAATGGGGCGATGGCTACATCCAGGGCACCAACTTTTCTGACTACGACTACTTCTTCGCCGTGAGCAAGCGCCTCGGTCAGCATCATCAGATTGCGCTCACGGGGGTCGGCTCACCACAATCGCATTACCAACGCAACCAGTACGACGGACTCAGCGTTGAGGGTTGGCAGGACGTGAAGCGCTTCATGGGCGGCAAGAGTGTCTATCGCTATAACCCCACATACGGCTTCGGAAAGAACGGCGAGCGTAAGTCGTCGGCTTTCAACTTCTACCACAAACCACAATTCTCGCTTAATCATATCTGGCTTATCGACGATAAGTCGTCGCTGAACACGGCTCTCTATATGTCCATCGGACATGGTTACGGCACCTCGGGTCAGGGTATCAACTCCGCATACGCCAACAGCTGGTACGGAGCTGCTAATGGCAAGCTGCGCTACGACTTCCGCCACGCCGACGGCACCTTCGCCTATGACCAGGTGCAGGAGCTGAACGAGCAGAGCGATGCCGGTTCGAAGATGGTGATGGCGCAGAACTTCAACGACCATATCTGGTACGGACTGCTTTCTACGTACACCCGTCAGCTCGCAAAGGGGCTCGACTTCTACGCCGGCTTCGATGTGCGTTCGTACAAGGGCACGCATACGGCGAAGATTTCCGACCTCTACAACGGTGCCTACTATACCGACCTACGCTACCGTAGCAGCGTGAACCCAGCCAACAATGCTGCTGCGCTCGACCCCAACTGGCAGTACGAGAAACTGAGCATTGGCGATGTGGTGTACCGCGACTACGATAGCCATATCGTGCAGCACGGTGTGTTCTCGCAGTTGGAGTATTCCAAAGACCGCATCACGGCATTCGTATCGGGTACGTTGGCAACGTCGCGCTACTGGCGCTACGACCGCTTCTACTACGATGCGGCTCACGCCAAGTCGGACACGAAGAACTTCGCTTCGGGTAGCATCAAGGGCGGACTGAACTACAACATCGACCGCTACAACAATGTCTTCGCTAATGTTGGATACATCAGTCGCGCACCGTTCTTCAATGGCGGTGTGTTCCTCATGTCGCAGTCGAGCAACGAGATAAACAAGGACGCAGTCAACGAGAAAGCACTCTCCTTCGAGCTGGGTTACGGTTTGCGCTATAAGTGGCTCTACGTGGCTCTCAACGCCTACTTCACAAAGTGGATGGACAAGACGACCTCCAAGTCGGGCTACATGAACAACAACACAGAGCTGTACACCATGAGTATGACTGGCGTAAACGCCAAACACATGGGTGTGGAGCTCGACGTGGTAGCACGCCCCACGCCTTACGTAACGCTCAAGGGTATGCTCTCGCTCGGCAACTGGCGTTGGGACAACAACGCCACGGCTTACTTCTACAACTCGGCAACGCAGCCGCTTGCCAATATCACCACTGGTGCAGTGGCAAGTGGGGTGGGTGCCCCCGACCATCTGAAGTTCACGCTCAACCAGGACGGCATACACGTAGGCGGCTCGGCACAGACTACGGCTGCCATCGGTGCTGACGTGAAGCTGCTGAAGCTGCTGCACATCGGTGCCGACTACACCTACTATGCACGCCTCTACGCCGACTATGCGCTGCCTACGTATGGCGGTGGCGGCGAACTCACACTCAAAGAGCCTTGGCGTGTGCCTGCTGCCGGACAGCTCGACCTCAACGCGCGCTACGACTTCAATATCGGCTCGTGCCGTGCTTCAATCTTCGGCGTGGTGAAGAATGTGCTCAACTACGAGTATATTCAGGATGCCTTCTACGATGGTACAAACAACGGCTGGAAGGATGCCTACCGCGTGTTCTACGCCTTCGGACGTACATTCTCAGTGAAGTTGAAAATAGCCTTTTAAGAGTAAGATAAGAATAAGAAAATGAAACTTACACATTATATATTATTCGCTGTCGTAGCACTACTTGTGTCTTGCGGCGACTTCAACGAAAATCTTGACGGTTTCGACAAGAATACATACAAGCCTACTGATGTGAAGAAGGTGGACGTGGAGCTGACGGATGCCGATTACATAACGATAGCAATGCTCGTAAAAGATGACAACCTTAAGGCGAACAAGTACTTTATGAGCGGAAGCTATGCCGCACGGTGCATACCCGTATGGCTTAAGCAGAAGTACCCCACGGCGGACAACGGCTCGTCGGTGAAGGTCACCTACCGCTTGCTTGCTCCACTCGGAATTACGGGCGATGTGCCCGAGCAGAGCGAACCGAAGAACGTAACCAATCCGTTCGAGAAGATTGCCGGCGAGTGGAAGTATAACCCGAGCGTGGTGCTGACTCTGCCTAACGAGAAGGGCAACGCTATGAGCAAGTCGTTCTATAACCGCATCACAATATGGGTGAATATAAACTACGACGAGCCGAACGGCTTCGGCCAGTTCAACCCTGGCGGCTATCTCAACGGCTTTGCCGACACCGAGTATTTCAGCGGTTGCAGCTACTACAACAACCGTGTGGAGTGGGTGGCGGCTGATGCTAAGAGCAACACCCCGAGCGTCTACGGGGGTATGACCGACGAGGAGGTGGTAGCCACCATGCAGCGCAACCTCATCACCACGTTCGCCGTGTCGCTCAGCGAGGGCTTCGAGAACGCAGAACCGGTGGAGGGAATGAACGTTACGTACACCGTTAATTTCGTGGCACACATGGAGGGCAATAAACTGGTGCCCTACACAATACAGTATCTTGTGACGGGTAAGGGCGAGTTCACATACGTTGAAGGCTCGCTGAAACCAGTCAACTAAATGAAAACATAAACTATGCGAACAGGCTTTCTGCTGCTTTTGTCAGTATTGCTGAACTTGCCGCTACGGGCACACGAGGGCAAGAGGCAGGTGTCACATAAGAATGTGGCACCCGTAGTTGTCGTGTCGTCGTACAATCCCGATGTGAAGAGCATCAGCGACAACATCAGCGCATTCTATGAGCAATACACCAAGAGCGGACTGCCCAACCCCGTTGCGGTGGAGGATATCAACGCCCATAACCTGCCCGATGGCAAGTGGTGGAGAACTCGTTTGAAGAGGGTGCTCAATAAGTATTATAGCTGTGGCAACAGGCCTGCCTGCATCGTGCTGCTTGGCATGGAGGTGTCGTCGGCTTACTTCTCCTTCGACGATGATGAGGAACTGAGGCAGACACCAGTGGTGGTAGGTATGCGAAGCTCGACAATCGTGAAGATGCCGCAGCAAGACTCCGTCAATCTTAAGGATTGGGACCCCGTGGCGTATGACGTTACCACCGACTTCAAGCATTTCAACATCGTGGGCGGTGAGGTGTATCATTATGATGTGAAGAAGAACTTCGACCTCATAAAGCACTTCTATCCTAAGTGCGACACGCTCACCTTTATGTCCGATAACACACTGGGTGGTGTCACCATGCGCGCCCTCTTCAAGCAGTACGCGAAGACCGACCGCCGCTTTGTGGTGAGGTATATCGACGGCAGAACGATGACGTTTGTTGATGCCGATGAGGCTATTTCCGACCTTCCGCACACACAGGCAATGCTGATAGGTACATGGCGCGTAGACAATGCTAACCGCTACGTAGTGCGCAATACTACATACACCTTCTGCAAGAACAATCCGGAACTACCCACATTCTCCATGTCCGACGTGGGTATCGGCCACTGGCCCGTGGGCGGCTATTCGCCGTGCTACCACATCATGGGCGGCACGCTTGCCGACGATGTGGTGGCGTTCCTGAAGACAGGCAAGAAGAAGCCCGTAGCACTGGCTAACAGTAAATACATCTTCGACTTCAATCGCATACAAGATCTGCACTTATCGCTCGACGATATCAACGTGAAATACGAGATGGTGAACAAACCCGTAAGCGTCTTCAAGGAGTATTTCAAAACTATCGCCGTCGTCTTCTTGCTCTTTATCGTACTGTTGTCGGCACTTATCGTGTCGCTCTATCTGCTTAAGAGGGGTAAAAAGTTGCGTCAGGAATTGCTGCATAAGGGCAAGGAATTGCTCGTAGCGAAGCATAACGCCGAGCAAGCTAACCTTATGAAGTCGCGTTTCATAGCCAATATGAGCCACGAGATACGCACACCGCTAAACGCTGTGATGGGCTTCTCGCAGATATTCACCAACGACCAAATAGAACTGACGGCGGAGGAGAAGAAACAGTATGGCGAACTGATAATGATAAACGGCGAACTGCTACTGAAGCTCATCAACGATGTGCTCGACATATCGAAGATTGATGCCGGCAAGATGCGCTTCAATATGGGTGAGTGCGATGTTGTATCGCTCATAAACAAAGCCGCACAGAGTGCTCTTGCCAACAAGAAACCAGGGGTGGACATCATGGTGGAAACAAGGATAGAACACCTGATGATTGCCACCGACAGGGAGCGTTTGCTACAGGTGCTTACCAATCTGCTGAACAATGCAAAGAAATGTACGGATAGCGGAAAAATCACAATCAGTTTGAACCAGTATCCCGAGCAGCGCATGATAAAGATAAGCGTTAGCGATACGGGTTGCGGAATACCAGTGGAGAAGGCTGAAGAGGTGTTTGAACGCTTCAAGAAGCTGGATGCGTTCAGGCAGGGAACCGGACTCGGATTGGCTATATGCAAGTCGATAGTGGAAGAGTTAGGCGGCAAGATATGGGTTGATACCGACTATGCTGATGGTGCGCGTTTCGTTTTCACACATCCAATGTAGATATAAAATGATCCGCATCGGTCGACGCGGATGTCTGCGTCGACCGATGCGGATGCTCGTAACGACCGACGCGGATGCTCGTAACGACCGATGCGGATGCTCGTAACGACCGATGCGGATGGTAAAAAGGCAATAATTGTATCAAGAAGCCTTAAATCTTAATGCAAATATCACTCCCCTTAACTCTTAATATTCTTCGTTGCGAATAGCAGAACGAAGTAGAGCAGAGTGCCACTGACGAGTCCGGCAAGGGCATCAATGGCGTAGTGTGCCTGAATGTACACCGTGGCAAGGCACAGGAACACGTAGAACGGTGCCATGAAGTAGAGCAAATGGCGGTTGCGTGCGTGATAAGCAAGCCACATACACACCGTCGATACGCCTACGTGCGACGATGGGAAGGCTGCTGTGGGGCGTTCGCCTGCAGCCTTAGCCTGCTCCACGAGATCGTAGAAGAAGCCGTCTACGTAGCCCGGAGTGGGCAGACACTCCTGATGTGTATTGAAGTAGGTGCCGATGGCAGGGAAAATGCCGTTCGTGATATTCTCTATACCCACCGCCTTGAAGTAGAACGTTGGTCCGGCAACGGGCACGAAGATGAATACGATGTAGAAGATGAAGAACGAGGCAAGCAGTATGAACGAAGCTCGCTGAAACTCGTTGTAGCGTGCAAAGAAGTAGTAGAACGCCACTAAACCAATCATCGGATAATAGGCAGCGTAGCCCATGCTCATCAGCTCGCTGATGGGTGCCCACGAGAAGGTGGAGGCGAACGAGAGCGACGGTTGGAAACCGAACATCGACTGCTCTGCGCGGCAGAACACGTGGTCGAGGTTGGGGAACATACGGTTCAGCTCGTACGTGTCGGGGTACCACCACGCTAATAGTGACATCTGCGCTATCACGCGCACTAATAGTGTCAGACGGCAGGGCACAAGACGATAAGCCACCCACAGAGCAGCCGTCATTGCCACCACACGCACACGTCCCCATATCATTGCGTCGGGATTCTGCAGGTTGGTGTAGGTGAAGAGAGCCACGAGCAGTGTGAACACCGTGTATGCTATGACGAGCCACTCCAGTGCTAACAGTCCACGCTTGGGCGATTTTTCTATTGCGAAAAGTTGGATTATAAATTTCATTGTCTTAAGTTAATGCTATTTTTCGGGGCTCTTTAGGGGGTGCAGTTCGGGGCTCTTTAGTGGGTGCACTTGTCTCAAGTGCACCAACCGAACAGAAGTGTACCAATCGAACAGAAGTGTACCAATCGAACAGAAGTGTACCAATCGAACAGAAGTACACCAACCGAACAGAAGTACACCAACCGAACAGAACTGCACCAACCAAGCAGACACCTGTCGCGCGCGTTACAGCCAGCCGTTCTTCTTGTACCATGCTACGGCGAGCTTCACGCCGTCGGCGAGTTTGTAGTGCGGATGATAGCCAAGCTCGTCGCAAGCCGGCTCGATGTCGCAACGCCAGTTGCGCTGTTTCAGAATGTTATATTTGTCGTTGTTCAGTGCGGACGGTTTCTTGGTGATGTGGCTCATCTTCTCGCCGAGGAACGCCACGATGCGCAGCACCCACACCGGTGCCACGATACGCAGCATCCACTTCACGCCCATCTCTTTCTTTAGCAAGTCGCTAAACTCGGTAGAACTATACACCTCACCGTCTGAGAGGAAGTACTTCCTACCACTCATGCCGCGGTCGAGGGCGAGGAACACAGCCTGCACCACGTCGAGCACGTACACGAAAGTGATATCCTGACGCTTGAAGCCCACAGCGAAGTCGACGTGCTTCTTTATGCTCTCAGCCATGAGGAAGTAGTCGGTCTCGCGCGGACCATACACTCCCGTAGGGCGCAGAATGATGTAGGGGAAGTCGTTGCCAATGCTGTCGAGGTACTTCTCGGCGTCGAGCTTGCTCTTGCCGTATGCCGTATTTGGGCGCGGAATGTCGTGCTCGCTGATGTCCTGATAGGGTTGCTCCTCATGTATAGCACCGAACACGCTGAGTGAGCTGAGGAACACGAAGCGCTTCAGCGGCATCTGTAGCTCGATGAGCGCGTCGACGAAGTTCTTTGTGCCCTCGGTGTTCATACGACGGAAGTCGGCTTTGTCGAGACATTTCGTCACGCCGGCAGCGTGCACGATGTAGTCGAATTCGTGCTCGCCGAGTTGCGCCTTCAGTTGCTCCTTTGAACTGAAGTCGAGCTCAATGAAATGTATGCGTTTATCCTGAAGGTATTTGCGCGATGTGGTTTTCCTCACTGCTGCCCACACCTCCATATCTCTGTTGAGGGCTTCCTCAACGATAAAACTGCCTATGAAGCCACTGGCTCCTGTTATAAGTATCTTGTTGGTCATTATTAATATTGGTACATAGTACAGGTTGCAAAGTTACTATAAAAAAACGAGTTAGCGAAATAAATGGCAACATCTTAATAGTTTCTCAACTATTATCTGAAAGCTTCATATTTCATTATTTTTGAGTATTGTTTACTTTTGTTGAAGATTGTAATTTTGCCAAAGAAATATTTATATATCTTTTTATAATCAATTAGAATTACAATAACAAAATTAATTCAGCTAAGACAATGAAAAAAAGAATTATGTTAGCGTTAGCTTTGATGTTAACTGCTGTTGCAACTCTAAGTGCTAAAAATGCGTTGATAATTGTAGCTCATGGATCTCCTATGGAGTCATGGCAGAAACCTGTGTTAGATCTCGAACCACTTGTAAAAAAACAGTTGGCTATGGGAAAACTAAAGGGAATAGATATCGTTAAGGTCGCACTAATGGAATATACAGAGCCTTCTGTAGCATCAGTAGTGAAAGCCTGTGAAGCAGAAGGTGCAGATACAATCTTTGCCCTTCCGGTCTTCATGGCACCATCAAGCCACACGGAAGAAGATTTGCCGAATATCCTCGGTCATAAATATAATCCCTATGTACTGGAAGAACTGGCAGAGGAACAAACGGAGCTGGTACATACCAAGACACCTATCATTCTCGGTCCTACGTTTTATTACAGTTACTTGTTAGAGGAAAGTATGTTAAACCGTGTGCAAAATCTCTCGAAGGATGCTTCTAATGAGGCTGTGATTTACCTCACTCATGGTGATCCAGAGCGTGATGGATTTTGGAAGGAAGTTCTCAAGAATGTTGATAAATACACAAAGGAGCATACAGAAATCGATTATGTCGACCATGCAGTTATCGAAATGGGACATGATTTTGCCAATGAACTGATGCCTTTATTAAGCAAAGCATCTCAAAAGAAAAAGCGAATTATTGTTCAGGGAATATATTTGGTGTCTGATGTGAAGCGAATGGCAGACCGTCATAAGATGACAGAAGTTCAGAGTGACCTTGTAAAAAAGACAGGTGTGGAGATAGTCTATAGTGCTGATGGTATTCTTCCTGCTTGTACTCCACTTGTCGTAGATTGGATTGTAGCCCAAACAAACAAGTGGGTTGAAAGCAAACGATAGACTTTTTAGGCATGAAGAAAATTTATTTGTGGTGTATTTTTACGTTTCTGAACCTCTTCTTTTCTTTTCAGGAAGCTGAGGCTCAGAAACGAAGACTTTATGGTTATGTGACAGATAGCAACAATGAACCGCTTATAGGCGTGAGTGTCCAGATTAGAGGAACTCAGATAGCCACCATTACAGATGTTAAAGGGCGATACCAATTAAATGGTGATTTTGGTAAAGCCTCAGTCATTTCCTTTACCTATGTAGGATTTTCTCAAAAGAAATTGAAATATGATGGTCGTGAGCGAATAGACGTAAGAATGCAGACGGCAGAGAATAACTTGGGTGAAGTCGTAGTAAAGGCAAAGAGTAATATCAATGACATCGACCTTCGTGCAAAGGTAGGAATTGTAGAGTATGTAGATATGAAACGTCTCAGTGAAAAGCCAATGATTGACATGGGACTGGCTTTACAAGGTATGATACCAGGATTGAACGTTATAAATACTGGAGATCTGGGTAGTAAACCGCAGGTCAGAATACGAGGAAACTCATCGTTTAGACGTGGCAATACGAGCAATGAGCCTCTCTATGTACTTGACGGAAAGATAATCTCGGCAGAGTCATTCTATAATCTAAATCCGCAGGATATAGCAAGCATAAAGGTCTTGAAAAATGCCACTGCTGGTGCTCTGTATGGTATAAAAGCAGCCAACGGTGTATTAGAGATAAGTTCACAGCGTGGTTATAAGGGAAAGATGATACTCACATATGGTATGGATCTTGGCTTGACGATGCGTGGAAGACGTGGTGTACGGCTTATGGATACGGAGGAGAAATTAGAATTGGAGCGTCTGTTGCAAAATCCAGCAGCACCAGGCTATCGTTTCAGTAGGGATTATTACGAACGTTATCATGCCTCCGACCCGAATAAAGAACAGTTGATTGCAGAGGGAGAAATGCGATTGTCTGCATTAAAGGGTATTCATACAGATTGGTTTAAGGAACTTATTCATAACAACTTCTATCAAAAGCACAATATAAGTATAAAGGGAGGAAACGGAAATACAACTTATTATCTGTCAGGAAACTATACATATCAGGGTGGAAGAATAGAAGGAAACAACAAACAACGCTTCAGTGTCAGAATGGGAGTAGACCAGCAGTTGGGTAAGATGGGTTATCTAATGATTGGTGTGTTAGGTGGATATGCTAAGAGCAATTCGCCTAATGGCTCATCGTATGATCCTACTTCGTTGGTTTATAATCTCAATCCTTATGAACAAAAGACAGGCGAACTCTATTCGTATCCTAATAGAACGTATAGAGATCTCACTCAACAGTATCAGAGCGATACTTCTGATAAGAATGCCGGAGTGGATATAAACTTAACATTAACCCCATGGAAGGACTTGACATTAGCATATGTAGCGGGTTTAGATTACCTTCAAGATGACAGCCACAGTTTTACTCCTGCATCGTCTTATCAAGAACAAAATAGTGGCGTTCCTGTTAATGCAAGGGGAATCTATAGTCGGACTAAGGGCGCAACAGTCAATCTGTCGAGTAATGTTCGGGCTACTTACAGCCATGTGTTTGCTGGTGTTCATGATATAACACTGGGTGCAAACTTCGATTATTACCTTTATAACTATGATGCTGTAGGCATCACCGGATATGGAGTAGGTAATGTGGATGCTCCTTCTGCAATTAATAATTCATTGCATGGGTTACGTCAGCCATCTGTAAGAAATCCTCGTGACAAAAATGCACAGATGGGTATAGGTGTCGTGGCAGGCTATACTTATAATGCCATTTATGATGCTTACTTCACCTATAAGGCTGATGCTTCGTCAATACTCCCATCAGACAAGCGTTGGAATTCGGCTTGGGCAGTAGGTTTGGGTTGGACACCGACAAATTATTCTTGGCTTAAAAGTAATAAGATTTTATCAAGTCTAAACTTTAAGGCATCATATGGTGTCACTGCAAATCTCAATGGTGTGACGGTGTCTAATACAGTCGGAACTTTCATGTTTGGTGAGCAATCGTATGAAGATAGTCGTATATTGTCGTTATTGTCGCTTTATAACAAGAATTTGAATGCGGAGCAGAATAAGTCCATGGATTTTGGCGTGACCTTAGAATTTATAAAACGGATTACGTTCAATATCAACTGGTATAACCGTCGCACAGAGCAAGCACTCTTGGATGTACCTATTGCTACAAGTTCTGGTTTCTCTTCTCTTAAGCGCAATATAGGTGTGTTGCAGAACAGGGGTATAGAATTGGGGATGAATGCTAAGATTTTAGACGGATTTGACTGCCGATTGTCAGTAGGAGGAAATATTGCCTATAATGAGAATAAGGTAGTAAGCCTCTATTGGACAGATAAACTTTATCTTGACGAACAATCTATAGTGCCAGATTATGAGGTAGGAAAGGCATATGATATGATATATGGTTTACACTCGTTAGGTATCAATCCGCTTACCGGTTATCCCGTGTTTCTTACTCCTGAGGGTGTTGAGAAGCAAGGGACGGAGCAGTTGGTGCGAAGCGACTTCGTTGCTTTAGGCCATCAGACACCACCTTATTCTGGCAGTCTCTATGCCAGTTTCTCTTATAAACAGTTAGATATGGATGTATCATTTTATTATGTATATGGTGGAAAACAACGCTTTTCGTATCAGTATGTGCGCAATAGCGATAATGCCATATATAATGCTGTGTCTGGACAGACACGGAAGATGTGGTTTAAACGAGGAGATGAAAATAAGGTATACTGGACTCCATTTTATACGCAAAGCATTGCAGAAGAGAATCTCGCACTCTATCCTAATACACGGACTGTGGGCAGCAGTGATTATATAAGGCTATCAAGTATATCGCTACGCTATAGGATTCCGTCTGATTGGCTTCATAAGATAATTCCATTCGTGAAATATGCAAATTTTGGATTACAAGGTTCTAACCTTTTTACATGGACAAGGTACAAGGAATCAGATCCAGAAAGTGGTACACTTGCAGGTACAATGTCACCAGTATTCACATTTAATCTCAATTTAACATTCTGATAATACGTTGCGAAATAGAGAAATTTACTCTGAAACGCATTGACAACGCTATATGAAACAAAGTATATTAAAAATAAAAAGCATTTCAGTTGGCTTATGTCTGGCATCATTATACGCTTGTAGCCTGAATATTCCACCACAAGATCAATTTTCGGATCCTGATGCAATCACAAATGTTACAAATGCACGATCTCTGTTAGCATCAGCTTATTCGTCTTTTCCTCACTATGAGTATGAATTCTCCTTGTTGGGAAACGACTTCGTTCCGACATCTCTTTCTATAAAGGATGTTAGTGTTTTGAATCTTTATAACTGGAACGATAAGGAAATCAGTAAACTTGCTCCAACTCTTTGGATAGATTATTATAATGTTATTGCCCAATGTGATGGACTTCTTGAACGTATGAATAGTGTGAAGACTGAGACGACAAACGAAGAGAAAGAGAAGCTTGCAATCACTTCTGAAGCAAAGACCTTAAAAGCATTGTGTTATCTCCAACTGCTAAAGATCTTTGCTCCAGCATATGATGTGAATCCTGATGCACCAGGGGTTATCCTGAAAAGCCAACTTGGAATAGAGAGTAAGCAGCGTTCTTCAATACGTGAGTGTGTAGTAAAGATTAAAGAGTTGCTTACCGATGCTGCACAAGTAAATAACACTTCTTCTCGTAATGGATGGTGTTCACAGGATGCTGTGCAGTATCTTTTAGCTGATTTAGCACTCTATTCTGGTGATTATCAAGGTGCCATTGATGCTGGGGCTAAGATTTTGGCAAAAAGTAATGACGCTTATTTTACAGTGGAAGGCATTAATAGTTTGTGGGCTACAAATAGCTATTCAGGGCGTATATTTGCTTTTAATATTACCTCAACTTATTATGCAAGTATTCAATATAGTGTACAAGAAGGTGATTATTTCATGATTAATCCGCAGCTGTCTTTCTGCTCGTCTGATGTGCGGAAGGATTCATTTGTCTATCCTTTTTTGATGAACGGTTCTGTTAGGGAACTTTTAGGAAAGTACAATCGATGTAATAAGCTAAACCAGCCAACGGCTTATATCAATATAATGCGATATGCCGGAGCTTATTATATTGTCTCTGAAGCCTATTGTAGGAGAGGAGATACGGAGGCAGCACGCACCTTAATCAATCATTATTGGCATTGTATAGGTGTAGCAGAAGCCCCGTCGGGTATTTCGAATAAAGCCCTTTTAGACCTAATTATGGTTGATAAACAACGAGAATTTATAGGTGAAGGGGTTAATTTCTTCGATCTTAAACGTACTCATTCTGTAGATCTTAAACGGCAATCTCAATGGGGAAACGGTATTGTCGGCAGTGTGTCGCCAGATGATTATCGTTGGACATTCCCTATTCCTGTGTCCGAATATCGATTCAATAAGGTAGAACAGAATCCAGGATGGTCTTCCAATTAATGTATAATAGTACGAGAAACGATGAACAAGCGTATGTTATTTATGCTTTATTTCCATAATAATATAGATAAGATGAAGAAAAGATTTTTTCGATACACCATTTTGTTAGCTTTCATATTTGGTTTACTGTCTTCCGGACATACTTCAGCACAGTCCTCACGAAGTGGGTGTAGTAATATTTCTTTACCGAAAGGCTCTGTTGAGGGAAGATTGAGTAATGGATTGCGTTATATCATACAGCCTAATGCTTTACCACGGCATAGCGTTGAGGTGAGAATGATTATGAGTGTCGGTTCATTACAAGAGGAAAACAATCAGCGAGGTTGTGCACATTTTCTGGAACACTGTGCCTTTATCGGTACAAAACACTTTCCTAAACGTGCTCTTGTCGACTATTTTGAAGGTCAAGGTATGAAGTTCGGACGTGATATTAATGCCTTTACTGGGTTCGACCGCACTATCTATTGTCTTTCGTTACCTTATTATTCAGATAATAAAGAAATACTTGATACGACATTCCTGGTCCTTCGCGATTGGCTTTGTGGTATTGATTTTGATAATGAACGGGTAAAGAAAGAACGTAGTGTCATTGTAGAAGAATTGCGTGGGTATCAGCAGAATGATGATTTCTACAGTCTCAAGATGGGACATAACCGTTATGCTGAACGTCTTCCGCTTGCTACCGAGCAGGAGATAAATAGCATTGATAGTAACCACCTGAAGACTTTCTATAAACGATGGTACGTTCCATCACATGCCACTGTGCTTATTGTTGGACCGGTTAATGTTACGGAAGTGGTGGAAAAACTATCTCAGACATTAGGTATAATACCCTCAGGTGATGTGGAGAAACCATTGACTAAGTTCCCTATGTATTACACCTGTGGAGCCAGTTGGATGGAGATTGCAGATAGCGTTCAGTATGAAGACAAATTGGAACTTATCATTCCGCATAATACTTGTGTGAGACAGACATTACAAGATGCAGTTGAGAAACAACGTAGGTGTATGCTTGTACATTGTCTGTCGGAGCGTTTTGCAGTAGATAGTATAGGATGTAATGTCTCAGATGACTGGTACTTAGCTGACAATGATCATTTCGTTTTATCATTTCGAGGTGCATCTACTGCTGATTTAGAACATCAGTTAAGTGCGGTGTCATCCGAGTGTCATCGTTTGTTGCGCTTTGGAGTACAGCATGATGAACTGCAACAACTTATTGGTGCACGCTTAGATAATCTCTTACCTGATACCACTCAACGTCTTTCATCAAATATATGTGATGATTTCGTGGATTATATCACTGCTGGCGACCGTATACTTTGGAACCCCGACGAGGTGGAGTGGGTGCGACAGCAAGTTGTGAATACAACCAGTGCGCAGCTTCAACAGTTAATGAAGAGGCTACTTGATCAGTTGAGTCGGAACAGATTGTATGCCTATACTGATGTCAATGGTAGTTTAGGGGCGAATCGTCTCACTGCAGAAAAAGCAGATTCCGCATGGAATATAGGTGATAAACATTCTTGTACTCCCTATGTCTTTAGTGGGAAGGAGAAGCTTAATGAACCTCATGTTATAATTCCTTTATGCTTAACCCAATCTGCAGTTTTTATGCCAGATAGTATTGAAAACTATCATAAATGGACTGACATAGGAGCAGAGGAAATCGTATTGAAGAATGGATTGAGGATTATTCTTCGTCCAACGATAGACGAAGATTCAACTATCTCGTTAGTGGCAATAGGCAGGGGAGGCACAGCTGATTTATCGCTTCCAATGCAGTTGAAATTGCACGATGCTGTCAGTTATGTGGATATGGGTGGACTATATAAAATTCAAAATGACACATTATTGTCTGTTATGACACAAGAAAAGATTTCTATGACCGTGGGTATCGATAATTTCTGGCACCAACTCATGGCTTCTGCCCCAGCAAACAAAAGTACTGAATTGTTTAATTTAGTGTATCAAAAGATGTGTTTTCCTGGAATAAATCGTAAGGAATTTAAGGAGACTGTGACTGCGGAGATTGCAAACTTAGGTAAGGAAACAATCCTTGATAAGATGCTTGCACATGATGTAGACCGTTTGATGGCAGGTACGATAGATTCGTTGGTCGGTAATTCGTTAGATAATAGTAGAAGGTATCTTA
Organism: Prevotella sp.; assembly: GCA_052272805.1. Classification (GTDB taxonomy): domain Bacteria; phylum Bacteroidota; class Bacteroidia; order Bacteroidales; family Bacteroidaceae; genus Prevotella. The sequence continues at coordinate 21,521 of DAVZJL010000013.1, forward strand.
CTGTGTCTGTGTTAGATTCATTGGATATTGATACGTTGACAACCTATTATAAGAACTTATTTGCCGACCCTTCACGCCTCACAATAATTCTGACAGGTAACTTCTCAATGGAAGATGTCTTGCAAAAAGCTGTCGCTACGTTTTCTCAGATTGCTGTGCAGCCTTTACAATTACCACTGAATAACGCTCCTTTCCGCATTGGAAAAGAAGTTGTTAAGAAAGGTTTTGGAGGTGGAAATGATCGTCAGACACTGGTTAATTATATCTTTGCAGGCAACTATACGCCATCGCTTCAAAACTCTCTATGTATGAAGCTTATCCGCGACGTACTGCAAGATCGTGTGTTGAAAGTGTTACGTGAAAGAGAAAATCTTGTTTATTCGCCTTACGTAGACCTCTATTATGATGGTATTCCGCAGCAGAAATATCATTTTCTGATTACTGTTTCGATGAAGGATGATAATCAGCAGTGGGTTGAGAGATTGTTGAAGGACATAATAAAGCAGCTCAAGGCATCGCCCATCAGTACGTCCGAACTCGGCAAGATGAAGCGTTCATTCCTTGTCACAAAGGATAAAAATCTTCATGATAAGGCTCCTTCCGAATGGAAAACGGCATTAATGACAATTGTTAAGAATGGAGAGTCGCTGTATGATTTCGACCATTATGCTGAATGTCTGAACGATATTACGCCTAAGAAATTACAAAAGATGATAAACGAGATGATCGTTTGGGATAAAAGATATGTAGTATATAAAACGCAAATGAAATGAAGATGATAAATAAATTACGCTTACTTTGGGGTTTTCTCTGTATTTTTATAGTAGTGCCAGGAACCTCGCAGACACAGCCTGAAGCCTATCGTTTGTATGATGGTAAGGGGAGAGTTGTTGATTACGACCAATTGGTGAAGACAATTGCTAAGGTTGATGTGGTCTTTATAGGCGAGATCCATAACTGTGTAATAACACATTGGCTGGAGCTGAAGTTGTTAGATAGTCTCTACAAGATCCATGGGAAGAAACTGAAAGTGGGTATGGAGATGTTTGAAAGTGACAACCAGCTTATCTTAGATGAGTATCTTCATGGACAGATAACAGGTGACCGTTTTGAGGAAGAAATGCGCCTTTGGCCTAATTATAGCACGGATTATGCATCTTTAATATCGTATGCACGTGATCATAATATCCCTATTGTGGCTACGAATATACCTCGTCGCTATGCTACGGCTGTAAAGGAACACGGTTTGAGCTATCTTGATTCGTTCTCAATAGAGGCTAAAGCATATATGGCACCACTCCCTATACACTTTCAGACAAATGAGAGTGTGGAACAAGGATTTGTACTTATGGGGTTAATGGGGAAGAATAAGAATGTGAACCCACGCCAGATTGCTGAGGCACAGGCGATTAAAGATGCCACAATGGCGTGGCGAATAGCAAAGAATCTACAAGAAAAATTTATTCATTTCAATGGCAACTATCATACAGATAATCATGAGGGAATAATTCCTTATTTGTTACAATACAAGCCAGAAACAACTTATATGGTAGTAAGAGCAGTCAGACAAGAGAATATTTTACGCTTGGAAGATGCGTATAAGGGTATTGCTGATTTTTATATCTGTGTGCCCGAGGATATGACGACATCCTACTAATGCATTCGTATTTAAGGAGAATATTAAAGGCAGGAATCTAATTCGTATTTAAGGAAACTATTAAAGGCAGGAATCTAAAATAGGATTCCTGCCTTTTGGTAGTTGCAAGGAAACTTATTTTACAACTACAGGGCGAATTGAACTTCCATTACGACAGTTCTCTCCGTTACTATCGTATACGCCATCATTGTCAAAGCTAAGACTGCGTGCGTGGTCTTTTGAATCTTCAAACAGAATGGATGATGTATAATAACCACCATATCCTGCATATTTTACGGCTTTTGTGTCGTCATATCGTGACCCTGCACAAGGTAGGAAAAGTCCTGTTGATATGTCGTCTTTAGTTAGTTCTTTAGGAAATCGAATGGTCATTGCAATTTCTCCTTCTCCAGGTTCAGTTACTAAATACCCATAGATTTGTTTGTTTTCATCGACAGTTACATATCCGAACTGCCATTTACCTTTCTGTGTTAGGTCAATGATTTCTGTATAACGTGGTAGACGAAACATTCCCTTAGTAGCCCAATAAGCGATATCACCAAAGGTGGCCTGTTCAAAATCTGTGGTTTCATTAATGAATTTATCATCTGTATACATCTTTCCGGCAATATCGGTTTTTGTTGTGTTGCCATACACATCTTTCGAATAGGTGAGTGCATTACTACCACAAACTCCAAAGTTGAAATGGTCTATTTGGTCATCAGCCTGTTCTATTTCAAATTTATAGGCTTCCGTAGCATCTCTATGGAGACCGTAGCGTGGTTTGAAGTAAGTCCACTGATGGTCTGCAATTTTCCATGTTCCTTTGTCGTATTGGAGGTTTCCTGTTGCCCACTTCACACCAAAGAGGGTGACATACTGTGGGGAAGGCTGTGGAGAAACACTTTCTTCAAAAGATATTCTTTCAATATCATCAGCAAGAATTTGCACGATATCACCACTTTTTTTGACTATCTTCATATTGTAGGTCTGTGCAGAGAGTGGTACGAATGTGAAAGAGAAAAGGACAGAGAATAAGTATTTTTTCATTTCTATTTATTTTAAAATTATTATTGATTGGTTTTATTTAAGTTGTTATTTTTCTACTGCTACTTTGATGTTTCCGTTTGGTGTGCAGATGATGTAGATACCTTTAGCGTAGAGTGATGTATCAATATCCATCATGCCGTCTGGAGACGACTGACCTTTAAATATTTGTTGACCTTTTAGATCCACGATACTTACAGTAGCTTTTTCTTTGAGTCCGCTTAGGCGAATATGTCCTGTAGAGTAATTTATTTGTGGCTTTTCTACATGCTGCATGGTTGGCGTGGATATGCTTGTGCTAATGCTTTCCTCACTGAAAGTATAGCTGATTACATCTGACAGATCCGCTGTAATTGTTTTTTCAGTGGTAGTAACTGTCATACTTCCATTTGAAAAAGAAATCCAGGGTTGGGTTGAAAGCGCGAATTCAGCCTTTGACCCATTATGAAGTTCGATACAAAAGAATTGTACTGGTCCTGCAGCTCCTATACCAAGTGGTGTCATTAGCCCGCTGAACAGTAGAAGGAGTAGTTGTTTTCTTTTCATTATTTGTTGTTTTTATAGTTATATAATAAAATCATTGTACACAAATAGGTTGTTAAATCGGGGGACTGAGATATAATAATCAATACAAATATGCTTATAAACCTCTGTTCTGTAAGGTGTAAGTGACTCGTATCTGTTCGTAACCATTTGCTGCATCGAAGTCCCAAGGGAAGACAAATGACATAGTTCCATTGGTAAAGTCAAAAGACCCCTTAGGTTCTATCCAGTCCGAAGGTGAGTTTTGGAATGTGTCGTGACTGACATCACTGATGGCAAGCCAGCGTTGAGGATCTATTGAACCGCCTGCCATGAGAAACTCATCAGTTATTTGGTAGCCTACAGTTTTGTCGTTTTCTTTTACGTAGATTATCGTACCTTCATCACGTAGTTTTTTCACCCTTTCCCAAGCTGAGAAATAATAGACAAAAGGCAACGCATAAATCATTTCATCATAAGCATTAGAACGTTGGACGATAAACTCAATCTCACCAGAGGACGGAACAAGCTTGATGTCGTCAAGTGTCATGCTGAATTGCTCCTTAGATGCGTCATATGCAATGGCTTGAACAATGGCATTACCGTATGGTTGCTGGAGAAAGAACTCATTGTCCTCTACAGTTTTACGTTTTAGAATGTCATAGAAGAATGAGGTTAGTCCCATCGGGTTTTCAATCATCTTTAATACCGGAGTCTCTTCTGTGGCTTTCTCGCTAAGAGTGATAATACTGAACCCTTTGAATGTAGCCTGTGATTCGCCTTTAAAGAAACTCTCTTTGTCCGCTGTATTGAATGAGACTGTTGCCTCAACGGGCACTTTACCAAGCATGGCGGTGATATCGAAGCCATACTTTTGCTTATATCCTTCAATAAGTTGTAGCTGTTGTGATGTCAATACAGGCATGTCAGAATCAGGTGTAATGGTGATTTTTACTCCTTCATCTGCCGCTTTTATATGAGGATTAGAAGTTTTTCCAACTTTTATACTTATTGTTTTTGGAGTTGAGAGCATATGCTTTGCATTGGATTGTATTTTCACTATAGCTTCTTTTTGTCTAGCTTTGAAGTGTAGTGTATTATGGTCTATACGCACAATATTACTTTCATTGCCTGTCATGACGATTTCGATAGTTTCATCCTTATTGGGTGCAAATGCCATCAGTACATGAATATTGATACCCTCTGTGTCATCCTCTGCCATGAAGGCATTGCCAACAACAGAAAGAGTTACGCCGTTAGTCATCTCTACATTAGGGTTATCATCATTGCTACAGGCTGTTATAATACAGGCAATAATGAAAAACATGGTGATCATTCTCATTGGTTTCATACTTGTTGTTAAATTGTGTTTTTATTTACTCTTCCCATTTTGTCCTCCATAACACTTTTTTTAGTATGTTATTCAGATTCGAATAAAAACATGATCTATTAAATTTGTAGACAGAGAACACTTCATAGGTTGAGGAGTTAATAACTTTTAGTGCTTGCAAAGTTATAATGAAATGATTGTTAGCGCAATACTTAAAAATAATGAAATGAAATCCAAATTACCATGACATCTTCAAAGAGATTATTTATGGTAGTGGACGAAAATATTTGTATTGTTGCCACGCAATGGATATTGTTCCTATGCCATGGGAACAATCGTTGGTTGTAGTTTAGCTCTAATGGTATGTTTTACAGGACAGTAATAATAAATTATTAGTGTCTCGTTAAAGTCGTGGCCTGTTAAGTATTAATTAGATCACCCAGGAAAAGAGGAAACAGAGTTCTGTAATATTATTGAAATCAGTTCTTTTAAAGAAATCTACAAGTAGTGTCTTATCCATAAGAGAAAGGCTTATTTAAAAAGTTCCCTGAATGCATTGTATTCACAGGCGCATATATAGTAAAAACCTAATTGTAGGTGAGGGAATTTTGCCTCTCTCTTATATAAACTCTTTTCTATCGTCAGCTTGGGTCGACATCGAAAAATACGGTCATGGCTGCGTAGCGCTTGTCCTGCAGCAACTTGGTGCGTGATTCCGCCATGCACTGGCGTGCGAGTGGCAGGTTGATGCCCTGCTCGAGCTTTATCACAATCTTGCGTATCGACTCCGTCTTTACACGTGCCACAGCCGGTTTGTCGGGGCCGAGCACACGGTCGGCGAACGCCTGTCTGAGACGCGAAGCCATCTCGATGGCTGCGCTGTCTACAAGCTGCTCGTTGCGGTGGCGCAGATAGACATAGACGAGGTGGTAGAACGGCGGATAGCGGAACATGCTGCGCTCTTCGAGCAAGTTGCGTGCGAACGTCTGGAAGTCGCCCGCAACGACCTGTTGTATCACTGGCAGGTCGGCACTCTTGGTCTGCAGTATGACGAGTCCGCGCTCGTCGCGTCGTCCGGCTCTGCCGCTCACCTGCGAGAGCATCTGGAACGCCTGCTCGTAGGCACGGAAGTCGGGATAGTTGAGCATGGTGTCGGCGTTGAGTATGCCCACGACCGTCACGCCCGAGAAGTCGAGCCCCTTGGTTATCATCTGCGTGCCGATGAGTATGTCGGTTCTGCCGCAGGAGAAGTCGTCGATGATGCGTCCGTAGGCACCGGCAGACCGCGTGGTGTCAAGATCCATACGGGCGATGCGTGCTTCGGGGAACAGTTCGCGCACGCGGTCCTCAATCTTCTCCGTGCCGTAGCCGCGACCGAGCAGTTCGGTGCTCTCGCAGTTGGGGCACTGCTTCGGCACGGGGTAGGTGTAGCCGCAGTAGTGGCAGGTGAGCAGGTTCATCGAGCGGTGATAGGTGAGCGACACGTCGCAGTTCTTGCACTTAGGCACCCATCCGCACACCTTGCACTCCACCATAGGCGCGAAGCCGCGGCGGTTCTGAAACAGCAGCACCTGCTTCTTGTTGTGCAGAGCCGCACGCATCGCCTCGAGTAAGTCGGGCGAGAACGTGCCACGCATCATCTTGCGGTGATACAGGTCTTTGGTATCTACAACGCGTATTTCGGGCATCGCCACATCCTTGTAGCGTGTGGTGAGCTGCACGTAGCCGTACTTGCCCGTGCAGGCGTTGTGGTAGCTCTCCATGGAGGGCGTAGCCGTGCCTAACAGCACCTTTGCCCCTTCGTACATTCTGGCGAGCATGATGGCTGTAGAGCGTGCGTGATAGCGCGGCGCAGGGTCTTGTTGTTTGAACGATGTTTCGTGCTCCTCGTCGACGATGACGAATCCGAGGCGCGTGAAAGGTAGGAAGACAGCGGAGCGTGCGCCGAGGATAACGTCGTAAGGTTCGCTGGAGAGCTGTTTCTTCCATATCTCTACGCGCTCGGCATCGCTATACTTTGAGTGGTATATGCCTAAGCGTGAGCCGAACACATTTTGTAAGCGGCGTGTCATCTGCACCGTCAGCGCAATCTCGGGTAGTAGGTAGAGCACCTGCTTGCCCTCGTCGAGGGCTTTCTTGATGAGGTGGATGTATATCTCGGTCTTGCCGCTCGATGTTACGCCGTGCAGCAACACTACATTCTTCTTGTTGAATTGTTCTTGTATGCTGTCCTCGGCTGCTTGTTGCGCAGCACTGAGGGGTTGTATACGTTCGGGGTGATACTCTCCGGAGGTGTTCAGACGACCCACTTCGCGATGGTACAGTTCGAGGAAGTTGCGCTGTATGAGCTGGCGCAGCACCGCATCGGAGGCGTTGGCTGCGTTCTGCAGTTCGTCGCAGGCTATCTCAGCAATGTGTTCAGGCGGTGTGTCGCCGTCAATCTCGTCCCAATGCGACAGCTGGAGGTAGGTGCTGAATGTCTGGTGTTGTTTCAGCGCACGCTTCAAGATGGTGAGTGCCATGTGGAGCGACTGCTCCGAACGTAGGTTGGTGGGCAGCGTGACGCAGCGCACAGTCTTCGGGCGATAATTCTCTTCGGCTTTCAATCCGGCAGGAAGCGCGGCTTTAAATACGTCGCCAATGGGCGACATGTAGTAGGTAGAAATCCACTGCCATAGGCGTAGCTGCTGCCCGATGAGCACCGGCTCTGCGTCTATGACTTGGATGATTGGGCGTGTCTCGAACTCCGGCTTCTCGCTGTGCAACCGCACCGCCATCGCCGTGTATGTCTTCGACCTGCCTAAGGGCACAAGTACACGCACACCCATCCGTACCTGAGCCACCATCGGCTCAGGTACGGAGTATGTGAATGTTCCTTCTAAAGGTAGAGGGGGTATTACGTCTACGTAGTGCATTAGAAGTAGTATGCAAGGGCTATCTGCCAAGCATTGGTACGACCGCTCTTCTTGAACGGAGCTTCCACTACGTTACCTACTGTCACATCGCCAGTCTTTCCGCAAGCGATGTTGTAGTTGGCTGTGAGCTGGAGGTGCTTCAGAACGGTGAAACCAGCACCAACGTTCACGCTGAACTGTGATGATTTGAGCTTCCATTCGCTGCCTGCACCAAGATCCTGATTTTTATTGCCTACGTTGAAGCCGAACTGCGGACCGGCGAAGAAGAGCACGTTGGCAACACTACCCAAGCCGATGCTATAGCGCACGTTGATAGGGATGTTGATTGCCTGTGTCTTCAATGTCTGCTTTGTTGGCAGTACGTACTGGTTTTCGTCAAGATCTACCGCGAGCTTTGCCTCGCGCTGGTCGTAGAGAGCCGATGCGTCGATGCCAAGACCTACGAGCGGAAGTGTGAACTTCACGGTCGGACCGATGAAGAAGCCTGCACGGTTGTTGGAGTCGAGCACCTTTGAGCTGATGCTCATGCTTGTTACGTTCAGACCGCCCTTAATACCGAAGTTGATACCTGCATTCGCTGTGTTTGCAGTGAAAAGCATCGCAAGTGCGATGGCTGCTGATGTAAAAAACTTTTTCATACCTGTTTGTTTTTGTTTAATGTTCTTATTGTAGTGAGTTGTCCAAATAACAAAATTGAGGTGAAAGGCTAACTACAGGAGCCTACGGCATCCCTGCCGTAGGCATTGTGAATGTTTGTGATAATCTGTGTTTTAGGATTTAATGGCTACGGCAAGGATGCCGTAACCTCCTACAAATTAGTGTCGCTGTCTGCGTACGCTGACGCGTGCTGTGCCGCCCGACGGCTTTGACGCACCGCTATTAGAACGCGACTTCTTCACCTTTGCGGTTGTTGTCTTTGTTCGTGTTGAGGCTGCAGCACTTGCACGGCGGTTCTTCTTTCTTATTGCCTTAGCCGCCTTCTTGTCCACAGTGGCGATGCTGTCGAGCGAGTCCTTCGGTTCGCCCGCACCCCACACGTGCTGCTCGAAGTCGGTGAGTTCCTTCTCGATGCGTGCTTGCTCCTTCTTCATAGCCGAGTCGGTGGGGCAGTACTGTGCGAGAGTCTTGCCGAGCATGTTCGTGGTCTTGTATATCTTGCCCTTGTACATGTTCTTCGTGAAGTAGTCGTCCATCGACATTATGGCAGCGTTGTTGAGGTTGCTTGTCATTATGGTCTGCTTCGTGAGGAACGGTGCAAGGTCGTCGTACTTCACCCAGAAGAGCGGATAGTTTGTAGCTGCGTCGCCGAAGTCGTCTTCGCGCTTAAGGATAGGGCAGAGGGCGAGCACCTTTGTATGGAACGCCGAGTTGCGGTCGTCGAAGTATGTAGCCTCCTTCACGTAGTAGGCTGTCACTTCGCGCGATGGTATGTCGCTATCGTCGATGCGTATGCCACGGTCGGTGCGCTCGTAGAAGATGTGATAGTTGTCGAGCAGCGATTTAAGGTTCACCTTTGCTGCGTCGTCGAACACCTCATTGCCGTCCAAGCGGTACTCGTAGGCGGTGATGGAACGCTTCATCACGAGCTTGAAGATATATGTGAAGAGGTTCATCTGCGAACCTACCGGCTCCACCGGATAGTAGAGTCCGGCGTTGGCATCCTCCGTGAGGTTTATCTCGCGGTATATGTCGCGTCGCCATGTCACGTCCTCGTCCATCGCTTTCTGCGTAGGGAACGATATCTGGGCGCGCACGCTCAGTCCCTGGTCTTTCTGCTGTTGCTGCTGAGCCTGCTCGCGGCGACGTGCCGCAGGCTGTGCCGAAGCTATATCGGCACAGAGGAGGGCGGCGAGGAGTATTGTCAAGAATTTATTCATTGTTTTGTTTTTTGTTTTCTGAGGGTTGCTATGGGGGTATAGGGCTTTCTAGGGTTTCTAGAGCTTCTAGGCTTTCTATAGTTTCTAGTTTTTCTAGACTTTCTAGATTTTCTAGATTTTCTAGGGTTTCTATGTTTACTAGGATGCCTAGCTTTATTTCACTATAACCTCCATTGATCCGTTCAACTTGCGTGTGATGCCGTCGGGACCTACCGCTGTGATGCGCGAGATGTAGAAGCGTTTGCCTCTTGAGAGCTTGCGGAAGGTGTCGCGCTGTCGCTCAGAGAAGCTGCTGCCTGCCGATGCCATCGGCACAGCGTTGCCCATGTTGTCGAAGAACACGGTCTCGAAGCTCACCACCTTGAACTGTATGTCGAGGATGCCATCGTCGATGGCAGCCTTGATGCCTGGAGCCTCCATGATGGCTGCCTTAGCGAGTCCGCCGCCACGGAAGCGATCGGTGCCAATCTGCATGTATGCTGCTGGGTCGGGGAGTTTGCGTACATGGAATGTGAACTTGCCCATCTGACGCGACTTGCCATTATCGTTGGATGCTACGGAGATAGTAACGTCACTGCCCACTGCCGTCGGACGAGCGATGTACTTACCCATGCCGATAGAGCGGAACGAGCCACCCGACATTGATGCCGACACAGCGTTGAGCGGTACGCCCGGTATGCTGACGCTTATCGGGTTGTCGTAGCCGGCGTAGAGCACGTTCATAAGGTCAGCCGACACGGTTGCGCTTGGTGCGACGACGGTGTATTTCTGTGTGAAGTCGCGGCGGATAACGTTGCCTGCTCCGTCGCGCATTGTGATGTATCCGCCGAACTGATGCTCGCCGACGGCGCCTGCCGTGAAGCGGTAGAGTCCGTTGTTGATGCGCTGTCCGCCTACGTATATCTCTGGCTGTTGTGTGGTGTCTACGGCTGCCATGACGATTTGTGCCGAGAACTGGTCGCCACTGATGACGGTCTTCGACTCGGGTATGACGAACGCCGAGAGCTTGTTCACACGGATGTCCTTCATGTCGATGTTTGCCACGAGTGTGTGTAGCACCTCGCCTTCAGCGTAGCGCACGTCGCTTTGCAGCTTCGAGAGTAGCGTTACGGCACCTGCTACGGGCATATCCTCGAACATATACTCCTGCCAGTTCTTACCGAGCGTATTGGCATCCTTGGGCACCTTTGTGGTGAGGTTGCTTTCTATTATCTCGCGCTGATGTGGGTCGGTAACCATCTTGAGGATACGCTCGCGGAACGTGTTGATGGCATCATAGAGCTTCTTGCCCTGTCCGGTGCCCGGTGCGAGCATCACATGGCTTGCTGCCTCGAGGTTGTCCTTGCTCTTTATGTCGTAGATATTGCCGTCTTTGCCGTCAGCCTCGCGTACAATCTGCACTTTCAGCGCTTGTGCGAAGTTGTACAGAGAGTCGCTCATGCGCTTCACCGTCGTAGCCTTGTCGAACCACTCCTTCACTTTCTGTGGGTTCTTCTCCATCTGCTCGGCGAAGTTGTTGTAGAGCACCTCGTTCTCCTTTGAGGAGTTGGCAGTGGTGCGGTTCAAACTCTCCTCCACGATAGAGAAGCCGTTGAGCACTTCCGAAGAAATGTTCAGGGCAAGCATCGCCATCAGCACCACATACATGAGGTTAATCATCTTCTGGCGGGGGGAGATATGTTTTTTCTTTATTGCCATTCTTAGGTTTTTTTATCTTATAAGCCTTACTAAGCCTTCTTGTGCCTTCTAAGCTTTCTTATAAGCCTTACTAAGCCTTCTTGTGCCTTTCTAAGCCTTCCTAAGCCATTGCAGACTAAGCCTTCTTAAGGCATCGTTTAAGCCTTTCTAAGCCCTCCCCGATGGGGAGGGTTGGGAGGGGCTTTTTACTCTTTTACTTTTAAATTCATGTTGACGGTCATTGCCTCAATCATGCGGGCATAGATGCCGTTGAGTTGCTCAATCTGCTCAGCCATGCGCTTGCTCTGCTCGTTGATCTGGTCAATAGTGCCAATCTGTTGGCTTGCGCCCTTGAGCTGCATCTCGTATATCTTGCAGATGCCGGTGAGAGTGCGGTTGAGGTTCTCCATTTCTTCGCTGTCGCGTGTGAGTCGTGCGCTCTGGTCGGACACTTTCTGTAGGGTCTCGGTGAGTCGCTTGAGCTCGTCGAGATAGTTTGCCTGTGCGTCAGCCAGCTGCATAGCCACTTCGTGGTTGGCTGCCAGCTCGGCTGCTGCAGCAGCTGTCTGTGCTGCTTCGGGCGACACAATGGTCTGTGTACCGCCAGCAACAGTCTGTGCTGCGCCTTCAGAAGCCGGCGCTGTGCTTGAAGCTGTTGCGCTTGTAGCGCCGCCACCTATTATAATTGTACCACCACCGCTTACGCCAGTGCCACCGACTACAGAACCGCCGCCTGCAACTTGCACGCCGGCGTTGTATGCAGCCTCTGCTTCAGCCTCCTCGCGGTCAATCTCCTCCTCGTCGATGTGTGTAGGGAGGTCTCTGCCTTCCTGTGTCTTGTCGAACGGACGGTCGAACGCTGAGATGAAGAACACGAATACCTCGGTGCCCATACCTGCGAAAAGCATGATGTTGGCACCCGGCAGGTGGGTGAGCTTGAAGAGCGTACCAAGGATTACGACTGAAGCACCCCAGCTATATGCGTAGTTGAGGAATGTCTGTCCGGGGACACTGTCCATCCACTTTTGCAAGTGGTAGACTATGTTGAATTTGCTATAGATTGTCATATTTTCTTTGTTTACTTCTTTTTTCCTTTTGCTTTAACACTTGATGTGTTTGCTAAGCTGCGAACACAGCGGAAGCCGATGTAGCAACGTGGCTGGTTCTGGTATTCCCATGTGCGCCATGCTGAGCGTATGAACGACTCGGGGTCTTTCCACGAACCACCGCGTACGCTCTTCTTCTTGAGTCGGTAGGGGTCTTCCTTTGCTGCGTTGTACTGTAGGGTAGGGTTGAAGTCGTTCATCGCCTCTACGCCTGCCTCGGTGTACACGGTGCTTGTCCATTCGGCTACGTTGCCTGCCATGTCGAAGAGTCCGTTGCTATTAGCTCCGTATATGCCCACCTTCGATGTGATGAGGTTGCCGTCCTTGGTGTAGTTGCCACGGTCGGGTTTGAAGTTGGCGAAGAAGCATCCGTCGCCGCTCTTCACGCTTTGGTCTTCCCACGGGAACTCGGTGCCGCTCTTTCCGCGTGCTGCATACTCCCATTCTGCCTCTGTCGGCAGGCGGTAGCGTTGTACGTAGCGTGCCTCCGGTCCGAGACCTTTCAGCAGATAATCGGTGCGCCATGCGCAGAAAGCGTTTGCCTGCTCCCATGTTACGCCCACTACGGGATAGTCGTTGTAGGCAGGGTTGGAGAAGTAGTTGCGCAGATATGTCTCGTTTTCGGCGTTTCGGAAGTCGTTCACCCAACAGGTGGTGTCTGGATATACATTTACTATATATGTGTTGAGGAAGTCCCACGGACCACTCAACGGGCGGTTGATAGTCTCGCGGACGATGCGTCCCTCGTCGTCGATGTATGCGGTGTCTTTTGATATCATCACCACCTCGTCGGGGTTCACCTCGATGTCGGTGTTGAGGTTGCGCTCCTCGGGATTGAGTCGGTTGCGACGCAGAGCAGCTGCTGTGTAGTCGTACACCTCGTAGCGGTAGTTCATCTGACGGTAGTCGAGCATCTTCTCGCCGGTGATAGGGTTACGAGTATATACGCTCTCGATAGCGCGTAGCTCGTCCTCGTTGGGTTTGCGCGGCAGTTGCTTCTTCCAGTTGAGGTGTGGTGTGACGGGGTCGCCGTTCTTGTCCTCGGTGATCATGTATGTCTCGTCGCCACCGTACTGTGGGTCGGCGAGGCGTGTGCGGATGATACTGTCGCGCACCCATACCACGAACTGTTTGTACTTGGAGTTGGTCACTTCTGTCTCGTCCATCCAGAAGCCGTCGACGGAGATGTCCTTCACAGGTGTCTGCTTACCCCACAGGCTGTCTTGCTTCTCAAGACCCATGCGTAGGTAGCCGCGTCCTACGCGCACCATGCCGTAGGGTGCGGGCTCGGCGAACGAGCGTCCGCTCACGCCCACCACTTCGCCACCGCGTCCTGCCGACGAGGCTGCCTTGCTGCCGAAGCAGCCGGTGAGAATCATGGTGAGTGCCATGATGCTTAATAGTAATATGCTCTTTGTTGCTTTCATCTATGGTTGTTTTTTGTTTTCTTTTTTGAGGGGCTTACAGCACTCTCACGCTCTTGTGCATGTTCTTGCCTTTCTTCTGCAGGTTGAGATCCATCTGGTAACCTACGAATATCTCGTGGCTTCCGTTGCCGGGGTTGATAGCCGAGGTGTATATCTCGTATGAGTAGCCGAGTACGATGCCATGGAACTTGCCGCCGATGAGCACCGTTGTGGATATTGTCGGGGCGTAGCTAAGTCCGGCGTAGAACATCTTCTTCTCGTTGGTGTAGGTGAAGCGACCAGTGATGTCGCCACGATAGCCCGAGAGGTCGGTGCGAAAGAGGAACGATGGTTGGATGCTCAGGAACGGGTTGCGCAGGCGTATCGTTGCGCCACCAGTGAGGTAGTAGGTGGCATCCACCTGTAGCTCATTGGTCTCGCCGAGTTGTACACAGGGCGAGTTGAGGTGCTGTGCCGAGATGCCTACGTACCAGTTGCGGTGCGAGTAGTAGAGTCCGGCTGCAAGGTCGAGCGAGTTGCCCTCTATCTTTGACGACGAGAAGGCAGGGTCGTTCGACTCCTCAAGGTCTACCTTTGTGCCGTCGAATGTCTCGCTGAGCAGTCCGGCGGAGATGCCGGTCGACAGCTGTCCGCCGAACAGTTTGAACTTGAAGGCGTATTGCAGAGCGAGGCGTTTATGGCTGAACAGACCAATCTGGTCGTTCATCAACTGTATGCCTGCACCATGAAACTGCTTCAAGAGCAGAAACTGTGCGTCGGCACCAGCGTACATCGTGTTAGGGTTACGCTTAAATCCAGCCAACTCCATGGCGTAGGCAGCCGCGATGTTGAGCTTCGGCGACTTGCCCACGGCTGCGGCATTGAACGAGGGTTCCATGTCGAAGTAGTGGCTGAACGATACGTCGTACTGGGCTTGGCTCTCCACCGAGACAAGCGATAGTATCATCGTTATTATTATGTATCCGCGTTTAAACACGTAAGTATAACGTCTGTTTATTAATATTATTGTGAAATAGCGAAGTTTTTTGCTTCGCGAGGCTTACCAATGACTATCTTTGCCGAATATTTTGCGTATGCGGTTGACGATTGAACGCCCGATGTGTGCGAAGTTGCCGTAGCGCAGATTGAGCACCAACTCCTCCATTGAGCGTCCGAACTTTATCCATCTATGTCCGTAGGCGTATGTGCGGTACACCTGTTCCTTGAAGTCGACATCCTCTATCACATACGGCGGATGCTTCAGTTCGCCCTCCAGCTCGAAGCGTTGCATAGTGAACAGTCGGCGCAAACGGCGTGGCATGGTCTGCAGCGAGCCGGTGTAGTGGGTCGATCCGTCGGTGGCTCCGAGGTTGTTGATGAGGTTGTGCGAGGGCATAATGGCGAGTCCGGAGTTCATCACCATCGATGCCCAGAATATTGTTTCGTAGTATTCCTTGCCCGATGCCCGATGGTCGTAGCAGGCGCGTAGCGTATCCTCGCAGTAGCGACGTTGGCGCATTATCTTTCTGAGTTGTCGCATCGCTGTGCGGTCGTCGAGGAACGGATATCCTGGCTCCCACTTGTCGATGACGCGGCGCCACGATGCCCATCCCCAGATTGAGAATACGGAGGTGAAGAGGTAGTCGTAGGGATAGTCCTTAAGCTGCTCTTCGGGGTTGAAGCCTGCAATCATCCATACGCGTTCGTCGTTCTCGTAGCGGTCGAGCATCTCCTTGCAGAACGTGAAGAACGACTGCGAGGGCACGTCGTCGTCCTCGAGCACTATGCACTTGTCTACGAACGAGAATGCCCACTTCTGCGATATGTACTCCGAGGGGTCGCAGCCGTAGTTGCGCTCCTGGTAGAGGCGTTGCACGTCGCACTCCCAGTCGATATTCTCTACTACGCGGCGGCAGGCTTCAATGCCAGCCATATCGCGCTCACCGCGTGGTCCATCCTGGTACAGGAATAGCTTCGAGGGACGCGCCTTGCGCACTTCCGCAAACACCTTGCTGAGGTGGTCGGGGCGGTTGAAGAAGAGGATGAGTACTGCTACATCAGTCTTGTATGGTTGCATAAGCGTTGCGATTTGGTCTATTCAATTCTACAAAATTACAGAAATTTGACTATAGAACGGCAAAGCTATGATGTTTTTTTCGCATAACCCAAACTTTTTCAGTAACTTTGTGCAAACATATCAGCATAAATATGAAACTTATCATCACGATAGACAATACGGCGATTGTGTTGCAGACCGACTCTGCGGATGGTGCTGCCGAGCGCGAGGTGTATAACCTTAACTCCGGTATCTCCATAGCAGCCAACCTGCGACAGGCTCTCTCCGTGTGCGCTTTGTTGCGCAACCCACGTCTGTACGATCGTGTCACGGTGGTTGTCGACACACCGACGATGCTCATCCCTGAGGACGAGTACACCTCGGGCAGTGCTACGCTGCTCTATCGCAACGCGTTCAGTATGTTGCCAGCCGACGAGGTGCAAACATCGCCACTCGATACATTGGGCGTGGTGCTCGCATTCGCCGTGAACAAAGACCTGCATTTCGTGCTCAACGAGAACTTTCGCTACGTGTGTTTCGAGCCTCGTCTTGCCTCCACACTAATCGCGCTGAGCCAGCGTGCGTATGGTGGCTTTCAAGAGAAGCTGTTCTGTGTGTTCCGCGGCAAGGATATGGAGATAATAGCGTTCCGCAAACATCGTCTGCGTTTCTGCAACTCGTTTCATATCGACGACACACAGGATGCCGTGTTCTACATCATGAGCGTGTGGCAACAACTTGCCATGCGCCCTACCGACATACTCGTCATCACTGGCAATGCAGAAGAACCAGAAACACTGAAAATCAAGCTTGAGCAGTTTGTGAAGAATGTACATGAGTTGTAGGAGGCTACGGCATTCTTGCCGTAGCCATTGTAAATGGCTGTAACGATTATATTCTGTTGCCAATGGCTACGGCAGGAATGCCGTAGCCTCCTACTAATCTCACCACCTCACCATAACACCATTTCACCATTATATCATGCGCATAATAACAGGAAAATATAAAGGGCGTCACTTCGATATTCCGCGCTCGTTCAAGGCTCGTCCTACTACGGACTTTGCTAAAGAGAATATCTTCAACGTCATCAACGGCTACATCGACATGGAGGGTGCGCAGGCACTCGACCTCTTTGCCGGCACTGGTAGTATATCGCTCGAGTTGCTCTCGCGCGGTTGTGCTCCGGTGGTCAGTGTGGAGATGGATCGCGACCATGCTGCGTTCATCCGCGAGTGTATGACAAAGCTCGACACCAAGGATAACATCCTTATCCGTGGCGACGTGTTCCGCTTCATCAAGTCGTGCAAGCAGCAGTACGACCTTATCTTCGCCGATCCGCCTTACGCTCTGCCCACGTTAGCTACCATCCCGCAGCTCATCCTCAGCAAGGGAATGTTGCGCCCTGGCGGACTCCTCGTCTTCGAGCATGGCAAGCATAACGACTTCTCTGATGTGCCGGGCTTCATAGAGCACCGTGCCTACGGCAGCGTGAACTTCTCGCTGTTCAGAGTAACTTCAGGGGGTGCACTTGTCTCAAGTGCACCAATTGTGTAGTTTCAGGGGGTGCACTTGTCTCAAGTGCACCAACCGTGTAGTTTCAGGGATGCACTTGTCTCAAGTGCATCAACCGTGTAGTTTTCAGGGGGTGCACTTGTCTCAAGTGCACCAACCGTGTAGTTTTAGGGGGTGCACTTGTCTCAAGTGCACCAACCGTGTAGTTTTTAGTGGGTGCACCATTATCTTGGTTGGTGCACTTGGGACAAGTGCACCCCCTTACAAGTGCCCCTTACAAGTGCCCTCCAAGTGCTCCCTCCACTAACGAAAAGAGCAGAACCTCGATATCGAAGTTCTGCTCTTTTCTGTTTCTGCAATGTGCTTTTGTCAAAGTTCATTGCAATTCTGTAGTTCTTACCCTTCTAACGGTTCTTTTCTATTCTCTGCATTTTAGGCAAGATGCGTGTCTTCGGGTTGAATGTGTACGGCGCGAAGCGCATTGTCACCACGTGCTCACCGGTAGGAGTCTTGAACTGCGGCAGGCAAGAGTCGCCACCGCAAGAGTGGTTGCCGATGCCGCGCTGCCAGAAGTCGAAGTGAGCGAACACCTGCTCGCTGCGTGTCAGGTCGTAAGGGTGCTTGCCACCGTAGAATACGTCGTAGTTGAACTGCTGGTCGTCATAGTGCGAGAGCGAGAAGGCGAGCTGACCTTCCACCTTTATGTTCAGTCCCACGCCATTGTTGTTCTTAAGCGTCATCTCGCGCAAGCCCTGACGGTCGCCCATGGTCTGTGGAGCCGACTGCTCCTCGAACATCTTGTCTACCGATGTGCGGTACCAGCCGAGCAGCGAACCACGCTGGCGGTCGATATAGTTGGAGCGCGGACCCTTAGCGTAGTAGAGTACGTTCTCGAAGCCCGGTGCGAACTGCATTGTAATGCCCACGCGGCGTGTCTCCTCCGACGAGTTATTGAACGCTACGCGCATATCCACCTCGCCGTTCGGATAGATGGTGTACAGGATGTGGTGGGTGTCCTTGCCGTTCGACACGGCAGTCTCCACGAGCACGTTGTTGCCCTGCTTCTTCGGAGCCTTCACGAGTGTCTTCTGACCAGAGAGCGCACCCTCCTCCTTGTTTTCGTTCTCGGCTACACCGCCCGTTGCGCCGAGCGAGATGTTGTCGTTAGCGATGCGGCGGAAGCCGTTGAAGTCGGGACCTGCTGACGGCATAACAATCTGCTTGCCCTCGAATGTCCACTCAGCGATGGTACCGTCAGTGTCGAACTTGATGCTGAAGTTCTTGCCCTCAACGCTGTTGCCCTTCACTTTCAGCTTGCCCTTCTCGCTGATAGCAGGCAGAGCGATGTGGTTGTGCTGCACGTATGTCGGGTCGGCTACCGACGGACAGTTGGCAGCTGTGTCTGCTGTGAGGCGGAACTGCTGTGCTGCAATCACGTGAGCGCGGTTTGCCCATGTGGTATTGTCTTTAACTTTGAGTTTGAAGGTGATGATAATCTCCTTGTCAGCCGGCACGTTCACGTCATACGGAATCTCCACTACGCACGTCTCGCCCGGCTTGCACTGCAGGTCTTTCACTACGCCGTGAGCCAAGTTGCTGTCTTCCTCGCTGCGTCCGCTTATGCTCCATACGAGCTGGTAGTCGCTCAGGTCGGTGAAGGCGAACTTGTTCTTCAGTGTGAGTTTATGATTAGCGAACGACACGAAGTCGACATTGCGGTACACGTACTTCACCTCGTCGAGCTTAGCTGTCCACTCGCGTCCCGGAGTGATGATGCCGTTGCTCATGAAGTCGCCCTGGAAACCATAGTCGCCGCGGTTCATCTTTGTATAGTCGTAGCCCGAAGTATAGTAGGGTATGCCCGTCTTCGGATCGGTCAGCGGCTGACCAGCCTTGATGCGGCGTGTGTCGTAGATGCCCTGGTCCACCCAGTCCCAGATGCAACCGCCCACGATGCCGTTGCTGTTCTCTATCACGTCCCAGTACTCCTGCAGGTTGCCTACAGCCTGGCCCATAGCGTGTGCGTACTCGCAGATGAAGTAAGGCTTGTTGTTCAGTCCGTCGCGCTGCTCAACCACCTTGCTCACCGTGGGGTACATATCCGAACCGAAGTCGGAATACTTCTCGCCGTGGTTGTAGCCCTCGTAGTGAACCCATGCGTCGCGATGCGGCAGCAGACGCTTCACGCAGTCGTATGTAGCCTGGAAGTTGCAGCCGCCGCCCGACTCGTTGCCGAGCGACCAGAACACCACGCTCGGGTGGTTGCGGTCGCGCAGCACCATGCGTGCGGTGCGGTCTACGTATGCAGCCTCCCATGACGGTATGTCAGAGATGCTCTGGTTGCCGTGACACTCCACGTCAGCCTCGTTCATGCAGTAGAGACCGTAGTAGTCGAACATGGCGTACATCTTCGCCTGGCGCGGATAGTGCGATGTGCGCACGGTGTTCACGTTAGCCTTCTTCATTAGTTCCACGTCGCACAGCATAGTCTTCACGTCGATGGCGTGGCCAAAGAGTGGGTGTATATCCTGCGTGTTCACGCCCTTGAAGTACACGCGCTTGCCGTTCACGTAGATGAGGTTGCCCTTCTTCTCCACGCTGCGGAAGCCGTACTTCGTAGAGAACACCATCTCCTCGCCGCCGTTGTTCAGCTGGCGAACGATGACGGTGTAGAGCCACGGGTGCTCTGACGACCAGAGTTTGAGGTCGTTCAGACCTTCTAAGTCGATAGACACGGTCTTCTGCGCGTCCTTCGCTGTCAGCGCCACCGTTTGCTGCTTCTTCGCAACGAGCTTACCTGCGGGGTCGAGCAGCTCCACTTCGAGAGTCTTGCTTGCGCTCTGCTTCAGCGAGTTGTCTACGGTCAGCTCCACGTTCATAGAGCCTGTGGTGTAGCCCTTACCGAGCTGCGATGTGATGTAATGGTCGCTTACAGCCACCTTCGGAGTAGCCATGAGATACACGTCGCGGTGGATGCCGGCGAGGTGCCACATGTCCTGACCCTCAAGATACGAGCCGTCCGACCAGCGGTACACGCGTACCGATACGTTGTTCTCGCCCTTGCGCACGAGTGCCGTAACGTCGAACTCGGCGTCGGTGTTCGCACCCTCTGAGAAACCGGCGTACTTGCCGTTCACCCATACCACGATGGCACTGCACGCTCCGTCGAAGTGGAGCACCACGCGCTTCTCCTTCTCCCAACCCTCGGGCAGGTTGAACGTGCGGCGGTACGAACCCACGGGGTTCTTGTCGAAGTTGTCGTCCATCGCCTTGATGCGTGGCGGATCGTTGTGGAACGGATAGCCCACATTATTATATACAGGCACATCGTAGCCAGCCATCTCCCAGTTGAGCGGCACCTTGATGTTGTCCCACGCCGATACGTCAGCGTTGTCGCCGTAGAAGTCCTTTTCCTCGGGCTTTCCCTGCTTCCAGTCGGCAGTGTAGCGGAACTTCCACTCGCCGTTGAGCAGCAGATAGTCGGCACGCTTCGGTGTGAGCCACGGCTTGGCGTAGTACTTGTCCTGCATCATCTGCGATGTCGACGAGTAGGGTATGAACGTAGCGCGTGCCGGGAGCTTCTGGTCCTCAAACTTCTGCTCGTTCTCCACCCATGAGTCAACCACCTCGGCGATGTTCTTCACTTCAACCGAATGGACAATCGTAGGCACGTCCTTCTTTGTCTGACGCTTCGCCTTGCGCTGTCCGTAGGCAGTACCGCTGCATACCAATGCTGCAACAGCCACTAACAATAACGTTTTCTTCATTTATTTAGGTTTTTTGATTTGTTTCCGAATTACTGCAAATTTACGACTAATTTGGGAGTCGTACAAATTTTCATTGCTATTGTTAATGTAAATGAATTTATCTTCACAAAATTTGTGAATGTCAATTTGTTGCACTATTTTTGCAAAAGATAATAAATTAGTTGTGGAAGTAAAGTTTAACGAAGAATATCATAGAATTGTCAAATCATTATAAATAAGAAATAATATGTCGACACCAAATATGATAGCAAATAATATCAATCCTGCTTTCCCCACACATCCTGGTGAAGTTATTAAGGATGAGATAGAATATAGAGGCATCTCTCAACGTCAGTTGGCAGATGAAATGGGTATTGCGTATTCGGCACTTAACGAAATACTTAATGCTCGACGTCCCATTACCGAAAAGACAGCGCTTTTATTTGAGGCTGCCTTGGGTATAAACGCTGAACCCTTGTTGAAGATGCAGATGCGTTATAATATTCAGACTACACGTAAAGATGCAACTTTTATGGATAAATTGGCAAAAGTGAGGAGAATAGCAGCCGCATTATAGTGTAAGCAAGTGCTTTTTCTCTATTTTTGCGTTTGTTTGTACAGATAATGAAAAAAAACTGTGCAAAGTTATTGTAGTATCAAATTTAATTTGTACCTTTGCACTCGCTTTTAAGACAAAAGCTATTGGGTGGTTACCAGAGTGGCCAAATGGGGCAGACTGTAAATCTGCTGGCGATG
>DAVZJL010000014.1:0-38957 GCA_052272805.1 Prevotella sp.
ACTGACTCTTAATCAGTGGGTCTAGGGTTCGAATCCCTAAGGGTGTACAAAAAAGGTGTTATCCGATTGGATAACACCTTTTTTGTTTCTTATCATTAGTTGTTTGTTAATGCGTCTGTAACCACCAGTTGGTTTGCTGCTTTGTTTGCTTTATTTCTGAGCGTATAGATGGATCGGAAATGGTTATGCCCGAAAAGTGGTTTACTTTTGTCTCCCCATGTGTTTTTCCTGAGAGGATATAGTTTGTATTTGCTTTGTACGGCACGAGGCGTTGTAATAGTGCATAGAATTGTTCGTAGGTGTTATCATCGTTTGTGCAGAGGTTGCGTACATAGTCATCGAAGTCGAAGAATATGGTAGGCGTGAATGTTTCTCCATCGAGATCCTGCACGTTGTTAAGACGATCGGTGTCGAACGTGTGTTTGGTGTTGATGTATTTCATCATGGCAACCATCTCGTCTATGTATCTGCAGTCGGTAACACCGATTGTGCCGTATGGAGCACTATAGTTGGTGTAGTAATCGTAAAAGTTGTCGCAGACCGCCTGATAATTGGGTTCTGTTGCCATCAGATGTTGGTATATGCGATGGTAGGGCATACCCTTATCTATCACTTCGCTTGTTGAGGCTATGATATAGTCGGTAGCGTCCTTTAGGTCGTAAGCCACTTCCATGCACGACATGTAGCAATCGTCGAATAGGATGAACTGCATCTTCATTCCGGCTGCTTTGATGCTTTCTGCAAAGTCATCAATGTCTATCTTGTAGCCATTCTCTAAACCGCCGAAATAGCGCGATTTCTTTGCTTTGAACACCGTGGAGCTTGGTATCCATCCCATGCCATGGCAACCAACAATCATGGCGTAGTGGTTAGCAGGCGCGTGTTTCTTTACTTTGTTGAGTAGTTCCACTCTACCGTTTGTCGTGAGATATATAGGCGAATAGAACTTCTCCAGGGTGTCTTGCTTGCATACACCCTTGTCGTATTTTATATTTATCAGTGCGCTCTGCTGCTGGTCCTTGGCTACGAACAGCAGTAGTCGCGTGTTGTTCAAGCCTTTATTGCGTACAATGGCTGTCTTCATGTCTTCAATATTTCTGAGCAGAAAGCTATATAGATTGGTGCTATGAGGCATGAAGACGAATATCGTTTTCTCTGCTATTTGGGGCTCTGTTGGCGTATTGGGTTCGTCCTTCGTACAAGCTGCAGCGCAGAGTATACAGAGCGAAAGAAAAGTTAGTTTTAAGAGCTTATACATATCAATATATATTAGTAGTAAAAGGGCAGGAGGCTATGTTCTCCATGCTGTTGTCTGCATCGTTGTGTAATAACAATCAAATGTTATGCTGTGCAGACTATAGTGTGGAAATCATAGCCTCCTGCGGTTTGTATTATAAATGTTTTGACAAGTCGGGTTGTTTACTTGCTCTTCAGTGCTGCGATAGATTCCTTCAGTGCAGCAATCTTCTCTTCTGAGTCGCTCTGCTTCTTGCGCTCAAGTGCTACAACAGCCTCCGGCGCGTGAGCCACAAACTTCTCGTTAGAGAGCTTCTTCTTGATGCCTGCAAGGAATCCTTCGAGGTGCTTCAGCTGAGCTTCCTGCTTCTCTATCTCGGCAGCAACGTCAATCATATCGCCAAGTGGTACTGCGAACTCGTCTGTACCCACCATGAAGGCAGCAGCCGTTGTATCCTTCTCCGATACTACGTTGATAGCCGAGAGATTAGCCATCTTCTTTATTACCGAAGCGTAAGCCTCGTAGTTGTTCTGCTGCAGTGCCTGCAGTTCGAGAGCATCCTTGTTCGGGATGTTCTTCTGGTTGCGCACGGTGCGCACGCCAGCCACGATGAGCTTCACGTTCTCGATAGCTGCTACTACGGCGTTGTCGTCGGCTGTAGGAGCGTCGAGCTTCAGTTCGGCGCGCATGATTGACTCGTTCTCTTTGCGGTCGTAGATGTGCTGCCAGAGTTCCTCTGTGATGAACGGCATGAACGGATGGAGCATCTTCAGCAGAGTCTCGAAGAAGCCGAGTGTCTGTTCGTAGCTTGTGCGGTCGATAGGCTGACCGTATGCCGGCTTCACCATCTCGAGATACCAACTTGAGAACTCGTCCCAGAATAGCTTGTAGACAGCCATGAGAGCTTCAGAGATGCGATACTTAGAGAAGAGGTCGTTCACCTCGGCGTTGGTCTGCTTCAGTTTAGCCTCGAACCACTTCGCTGCTATCGCGTTAGCCTCCGGCTGCTCGGTATCAGCTACCTGCCAACCCTTTACAAGGCGGAATGCATTCCAAATCTTATTGTTGAAGTTGCGTCCCTGCTCGCAGAGACTTTCGTCGAAGAGAATGTCGTTGCCGGCAGGAGCCGAAAGCATCATGCCCATGCGTACGCCGTCGGCGCCATACTTCTCAATGAGGGCGATAGGGTCGGGCGAGTTGCCGAGCGACTTAGACATCTTTCTGCCCAGTTTGTCGCGAACGATACCAGTGAAGTAGACGTTGCGGAACGGCACGTCCTTCATATATTCCTCGCCAGCCATAATCATACGAGCCACCCAGAAGAAGATGATGTCCGGACCGGTTACGAGGTCGCTTGTGGGGTAGTAGTATTTAATCTCCTCGTTGCCCGGGTTGTTGATGCCGTCGAACAGCGAGATAGGCCAGAGCCATGAAGAGAACCAAGTGTCGAGCGCATCTTCGTCGTGAACGAGTTGGTCGGCTGTGATGTTCTCGTATCCCTCAATCTTGCGAGCCTCCTCGAGCGCCTCCTCAGCTGTGAGTGCTACTACGTACTTCTCCTCTTCGCCCTCGGCTGTAGGCAGGAAGTAAGCCGGGATGCGGTGTCCCCACCAGAGCTGGCGCGAGATGCACCAGTCCTGAATATTCTCCAGCCAGTTGCGGTATGTTGTGACGTACTTTGTCGGGTGGAACTTGATTTTACCCTCGAGCACCGGCGGCAGAGCGATGTCTGCGAAGTGCTTCATTGAGAGGAACCACTGCTTGCAGAGGCGCGGCTCTACGGCTGTGTCCTGATTGCGCTCAGAGTAGCCCACCTTGTTGTCGTAGTCCTCAATCTTCTCTACCAGTCCGGCAGCCTTCAAATCCTCTACAATCTGCTTGCGCACGTCCATGCGATCCATGCCTACGTACATGCCTGCAGCCTCAGAGATGGTGCCGTCGGGGTTGAAGATATCGATAGTTTCGAGGTTGTGTGTCTTGCCGAGAGCGTAGTCGTTCACGTCGTGAGCTGGAGTAACCTTCAGACAACCCGTACCGAAATCGATGTCTACGTAGCGGTCCTCGATAACCGGGATAACGCGGTTCACCAACGGCACGATCACCTTGTGGCCGCGCAGCCATTGGTTCTTCGGGTCCTTCGGGTTCACGCACATCGCGGTGTCGCCCATGATTGTCTCTGGGCGTGTAGTAGCCACAACAGCGTAGTAGCGTCCATCGGCATCCTGATGCAGTACCTCGCCCTCGCATCCTGTCGGCACAACTGGGTTTACGTCTGCATCAGCCACATAGTAGCGAAGGTTGAACAAATGGCTTTTCTCGTCGTGGTAGATAACCTCCTCTGTAGAAAGCACGGTCTGTGCCTTCGGATCCCAGTTTACCATGCGCAGACCGCGGTAGATAAGTCCCTTTTTGTAGAGGTCCACGAACACCTTAAGCACGCTCTCCGAACGCTTCTCATCCATAGTGAACGCTGTGCGGTCCCAATCGCAAGACGCACCGAGACGACGCAACTGCTTGAGGATGATTCCACCATGTTCGTTCGTCCAGTTCCAAGCGTGCTCAAGGAACTGTTCGCGAGTGAGGTCGCGCTTCTTGATGCCCTGCTCTGCAAGACGATTTACTACCTTAGCCTCCGTAGCAATCGAAGCGTGGTCGGTGCCAGGTACCCAACAAGCATTCTTTCCCTCCATACGTGCGCGACGCACGAGGATGTCCTGAATGGTGTTGTTGAGCATATGGCCCATGTGTAACACGCCGGTCACGTTTGGCGGCGGTATAACGATAGTGTAAGGGGCACGTCCGTCGGGCTTGCTACTGAAGAGTTTGTTGTCAAGCCAGTACTGATACCATTTCGATTCCACTGCTTGTGGATCGTATTTGCTTGCTAATTCCATACTGATTGTATCTGTTTTGTTTGTATTCTATAGTTCTTAACTTGCAAAATTAGTAAAAATACGTGGGATAATCGTCGTTTTGGCTCAATAATTATATAATAATGTGTTAAGTGTATGCTATAATTTGTGCTTGTGTTGGAATATATAGCAAATGGTGGATATGTATAACAAAAAAAGAGGATGTTACCTTATGTAATATCCTCTTTTTGTGACTCCGGCAGGATTCAAACCTGCAACCTTCTGATCCGTAGTCAGATGCTCTATTCAGTTGAGCTACGGAGCCATTGTTTAAAGCTTTAAGTGTTGTCCCTTAAAAGCGAGTGCAAAGGTAGTGGTTTCTAATGAAACTGCCAAATGTTTTTGTGACTTTTTTGAAGAAAATGTTGAAAAAGTTGATTTCTTTACTTTAAATTCTCTTCTGTAGGCGAATTATATAATAAATTTGTATCTTTGCACACCATTTGATGGTAAAGTAGCTATTCGCATGAATAGTGCTACATATATGCTATTAACGTAAATCGGTATAATAAGAATGTATAATCTATATAAATAATAAAGTATGATAAGTTTTCTTTTATCTATTGTGGTGAGTATTGCGTCGTTTGGCGCAGTGAGCAACAATGATACGATTAATAATGCGGAAGCTATAAATCGTGCTATAGCGCATTGCGCTGAGCAGGGTGGTGGACGCGTGATTGTGCCATGTGGTGAATATTACACGGGGTCGATATATCTGAAGTCGGGTGTTATGCTCTTTCTTGAGCAGGGTGCTGTGCTGAAAGGCGTGCAGGACATAGATGCTTATGCTTCGTTGAAGACCACGCTTGACCTTTCGCGCTACGAGAGTGGGCAAGGTACGGTGAATTATAACTCTGCCACCGACCCACAGTGGTCTAAGGCGATGGTGTTTGCTGTCGGTGTGAGTAATGCTGGCATTGAGGGTAAGGGATGTATTGACGGAGCTGATGTGCGCAATCCGCTTGGTGAGGAACATATGCGCGGTCCGCATACCGTGCTGATGGCTGGTTGCAAGCGTATGAAGTTTGAAGGTTTCAGTGTGAAGCGCTCCGCCAACTATGCTTTTCTGGGCTACCAAATAGAAAAGTCGCAGTTTCATAATCTATATATAGAAGGCGGATGGGATGGCATACACATCCGTGGGGCGAAGTGTGTGGAGATTGCGCACTGCGAGATGCACACTGGCGACGATGCTATTGCGGGCGGCTACTGGGAACGCATGAGCATCAACCACAACGTACTAAACTCTTCGTGCAACGGTATACGTATGATTATGCCATCGGTAGGCTTGGACATTACTGATAACGAAATATATGGTCCTGGAAAGTTTGAGCACATCACCTCGCACCGCACACGTTCTGAGGCTGCTGTAAATCTTGAGCCTGGCGGATGGGGTAAGGCTCCGGGACGCATGGATAAAATTTGTATTCTGCGCAACAAGGTGAGCTATGTTCTAACACCGCTCTGCGTTACGCTTAGCGATGACAATACGATGGGGCGTTTATTGGTGGAGGATCTTGAGGCTCGTGGCATCACACGTATGGCACTATCGGTGAAGAGTTGGGGCAATGCGCCTACTGATTGTGTGGTGATGCGCCGTTGCGATATGGAGTTCGATGGTATCGATGATCCTGGGTTGCCGGCATGGTTCGAGAACCATCCTACTGACCAGTGGCCCGTTTTTCCAGTTTGGGGCATGTATTTCCGCAATGTGAAGAAGGTGGATGTGCAGGATGTGAAGCTGTTTGTAAAAGGAAAGGAGTATCGTAAGGCATGGATGGTGGACAATGTGAAGAAGCATAACCTAAATGTGGTTGATGTTCGTTAAAAAAATTGAGGGCAGCCAATAAACTGCCCTCAACCAACACAAAAACTAAACTAGACTTAACTAAGTTAATTCAAGACTTTCACAAGCCCTCAATTACTGGTTGCAAATATAATGAATATTTCTGTTATATACACAATATTGTTGCTAAAAATATCTTAACAAGAATAAAAAACTTCATAAAACTTATATTTTCTATGAATTTGTAGCTTTGTTGAGCATAATATAATCCAAGATTACCATTGAAGCCATGGCTTCTACGATAGGTACTGCACGTGGTAGCACGCATGGATCGTGGCGTCCTTTGGCGCATAGAGTAGCAGAATTGCCTGCATTGTCTACAGTTGTCTGCTTTTGAAGAATGGTTGCAGTTGGTTTAAACACTGTGCGGAAGTAGATATCTTCACCGTTGCTTATGCCTCCTTGTATGCCCCCACTATGATTTGTAACAGTGCGTATGCTGCTATCTTCTGTTATGAATGCGTCGTTCAGTTCGCTGCCGCGTGCGGTAGCGCAGTTGAAACCTTCGCCATATTCGAATCCTTTTGCCGCGTTGATGCTGAGCATTGCAGCACCGAGCATTGCGTGAAGCTTGCCAAATTCGGGTTCACCGATCCCCTTCGGACAACCTTTCACTACGCACGTCACCACACCGCCGATGGTGTCGCCCACGGCTTTCATCTCGCCGATGAGTTGCTCCATGCGTTTTGCTGCGATGGGGTCGGGGCAACGTACGGGGTTGTGCTCTATCTCTGCGAAATCGTACTTAGTGTAGTCGCGGTCGAGGATGATATTACCGACCTGTGATGTGTAGGCAGTGATGCTTACGCCCATTTGTCGTAATGCGAGTTTGGCGAGTGCTCCTCCCACACAACGACTTATGGTAATGCGTGCAGACGAACGTCCGCCACCACGATGGTCGCGTATGCCGTATTTGCAGGTGTACGTAAAGTCGGCGTGTGATGGCCGGAAGAGACTACGCAAGTCGTCGTAGTCGGCAGAATGTTGGTTTGTGTTGCGCACAATAAATCCTATGGGACATCCTGTTGATTTCCCCTCGAACACCCCACTGAGCAGTTCCACATGGTCTTGCTCGTTGCGTTGTGTTGTTATATGGCTTTGACCAGGGCGGCGGCGATGGAGCTCACTTTGTATGAATTCCATATCGATCAGAATGCCTGCCGGCATTCCGTCGACCACGCCACCGATAGCTTCGCCATGGCTCTCACCAAATGTGGTGAGAGTGAATAGTGTTCCGAATGTATTGTGCATATTTGCTTTTTAGTTTGTTCTTCAATCAGCATTAAGCAGGAAGGGTTTAGTGGTGGTGTCCGCAGCAACCTCCCTTGTGCTCGTGATGTCCGCATCCACCCTCGTGATGTCCGCATCCACCCTCATGGTGTCCGCATCCACCCTCGCAACCACCGCAGTCGCCTCCGCAACCGCCACCATTCATGTGGCTGAGCATAGTTTTAATCTCATCCTTTGTAGCCTCGCGGTTTTCGATGATATAGCCCTTGAAGTTAAGTTTCTTGCCTGCGAGTGGGTGGTTGAGGTCTACCTTAACAGCAGCATCACCAATTTCGAGAACAGTGCCGATGAAGAAGTTGCCGTCCTCGTTCTTCAGAGGAATCTGTGCTCCCTTGAATATATTCTTGCTGTCGAACTGTCCGTCGACAATGAACATCTCCTTGTTGAGTTTGATGACGCGTGATGGCTCATACTCGCCAAATGCCTTCTCCTTCTCGAGCTCAAAATCGAATTTATCACCACGATTCAAGTTTTCAAGACGCTCCTCAAGAGCATCGAGAGCCGCATCGAAGCCAGTGATGAATACGAAAGGCTGTTCCTTTGTGGTTTCCTCTACGAGTGTGCGCTCTCCGTTTTCGCTGATTGTGAAGAGCTGATACTGTGCTGCGATGAGCTTGTTTGTCTTATTTTCCATTATTTTGTTTGTTATATTTATTTCGTAATATGTGTGATGTAAGTGCAAAGTTAGTGCAAATTAAGCGCATTGCAAAATAAAGTCTGCTTTTTGTTGCAATAGAGTCAGTGGCGTTATTCGTTGTAGATAGCCACTTTGATTACACTATCCTCTCGGTTCTCGAACAGCTGATAAGCCTCTGCTATTATGTATATGCTTTCATTATGTTTGCATGTTATACGTGCAAAGGTACAAATAATATAATAAAGGTGTGTGCTTTTTTCACTATATGCAATAAAAAACGCGGAAATCTCTTTAGTGTTTCGCCGTTTTTGTGTAATTTTACCAAAAATAAAAAACAAAAGCATATGATTGATTATCTTGCACAAAATCTTTGGACACTTTGGGCAGTACTTGCAATGGTGTGTCTTGTATTAGAATTGTCGTCTGGCGATTTCTATATCACCTGTTTTGGTATTGGTGCGGTGTGTGCGCTTGTCGCCTCCTTGTTCGCTCTGCCGTTTTGGGCACAGGTGGTAATATTTGCCGTATTCTCCGTGTTGTCTATATATTGCATCCGACCGCATCTTGTACATATGCTTGATGCCGAGGGCGGTCAGCGCAAGAGCAATGCCGATGCCATCATCGGTAGAGTGGGCAAGGTGACGGAGACCATTAAGGCTGGCGATTACGGCCGTATGAAGCTCGATGGCGACGACTGGAAGGCTGAGTCTGACGAGACGGAGGATCTGCCGGTGGGTACGAAGGTGCGCATCATTGGTAGAGAGAGCATCATTGTGAAAGTTGAAAAAGCGTAAGCTGAGTATTTAAAGGTTAGCAATAAACAACTAAATATTAACAACTAAGTAGTAACAACTAAAAATTAAACACTATGGAGTTTATGACAATCTTTCTTTTTGCACTTGTAGTACTTGCTGTTGTCTTTGTAAAGATGGCAGTCGTCATCATCCCTCAAAGCGAGACAAAAATCATCGAACGTCTTGGTAAGTATTATGCAACGCTTAGTCCGGGCGTAAACATTATCATACCTTTCATTGACCGTGCAAAGACCATCGTTGTCAGTGTGCGTGGACGCTATGGCTATTCAACCACTATCGACCTTCGCGAGCAGGTGTACGATTTCGATAAGCAGAACGTAATCACGAAGGACAACATCCAGATGCAGATTAATGCGCTGCTTTATTTCCAGATAGTTGATCCGTTCAAGGCTGTCTACGAAATTGACAACCTTCCGAACGCTATTGAGAAGCTCACACAGACTACGTTGCGTAACATCATCGGCGAGTTGGAGCTCGACCAAACTCTCACCTCTCGCGATACCATCAATACTAAGCTTCGCGCCGTTCTCGACGAGGCTACAGACAAGTGGGGTATCAAGGTGAACCGCGTAGAGTTGCAGGATATCATTCCGCCGTCAAGCGTGCTTCAGGCAATGGAAAAGCAGATGCAGGCAGAGCGCAACAAGCGTGCAGCAATCCTCACATCAGAAGGCGAGAAGCAGTCGCAGATTCTGCAGTCGGAGGGCGAGAAGGCCTCTACCATCAACCGCGCAGAGGCTGCTAAGCAACAGGAAATCTTGCGTGCAGAAGGCGAGGCGCAGGCCCGCATCCGCAAGGCAGAGGCTGAAGCAATCGCTATCGAGAAGATTACGGAGGCTGTGGGCAAGAGCACCAACCCTGCCAACTATCTGCTCGCTCAGAAGTACATCAAGATGATGGAGGAACTTGCTCAGGGCGACAAGACAAAGACCGTATTCCTGCCGTTTGAGGCTACGAATATGTTGGGCAGCCTTGGCGGAATAAAGGAATTGTTTAAGGAAACTGGAGATAAGTAAAAGAATTTAAGAAAACATAAATGAACATGAACATTTGTATCTTTGTTGGCGCACGTCCCAACTTCATAAAGATAGCCCCAATCGTTCGCGCCGTTGCCAAGGCTAAGGCTGAGGGCAAAAGTGTAAGTCACAGTCTCGTGTATGCTGGTCGTGAGGACGACCCTACACTCGAACCGTCGCTCTTCGACGACCTTCAGATTGGTCGTCCCGACGTATGCTTAGGCGTAGAGTGTGAGAATCTCAACGAACTTACCGGTCAGGTGATGTCTGCCTTTGAGTGCTATCTTCAGGAACATAAGACGGATGTGGTGATTGTGGTTGACGACCTCGCATCTACAATGGCTGCTGCCATCGTTGCGAAGAAGCAGGGCATTCGTCTGGCGCATCTTGTGGCAGGCACACGCTCTTTCGACATCTCTATGCCGAAAGAGATAAATCGTCTCGTTATCGACGGACTTTCCGACTTGCTCTTCACGGCAGGCATCGGCGGTAACAGTGCTGCAACACGCGAGGGTGCTGAATCGTCAAAGATATATATGGTTGGCAATATCCTCATGGACACGCTGCGCTTCAACCATCAGCGTTTCGCTCGTCCTGCAGTGATGGACAAGCTTGGTCTGACCGAGAAGAGATACATAGTGTTCACACTCAACCGCAAGGCTATTATCGGCAACGATGACGAGCTGCGTGCGCTACTTGTGAGCATGATGTCGCACACGGGCGACATCTCCGTTGTTGCTCCGCTGCGCCAATTGGCTGCTGATGCCGTGCAGCGCATCGTCAGCGAGAACCCACTGCTCTTCGAGAACCTGCACATCGTTGAGCCACTCGACTATCTCCACTTCGGCTACCTCACAGCCAATGCGCTTGGTGTAGTAACCGATTCAGGCAATGTGGCTGAAGAGGCTACGTTCAACACCGTACCCTGCATCACGCTCAACAGCTATACCGAGCACATTGAGACCGTAAAGGTTGGTTCTAATGTGCTTGTAGGTGAAGACCCCGTGCTGCTTGGTGAGGAGATGGCACGCATGGTGGGTGGCGAATGGAAACACTGCGGCATACCTGAGCGTTGGGACGGCCGCTCGGCAGAGCGTATCGTGCAGACACTTTTGGAGTGCGCAGCAAAGTAAAGACAATCCGTATCGACCGATGCGAGCATCCGCGTCGGTCGATACGAGCATCCGCGTCGGTCGATACGAGCATCTGCGTCGGTCGATACGAGTGGTAGAAACTTAATACATGAGTCTTCTGTGTTTTGAAATAATATCTTGTATAACCAAATAACCCCTGAATATGAACAGCTACAAATCTATCTGGTGCGCAGCACTCATTGCGCTTAGCATCGTTACTCTTGGTTTTAATATCAAGGGTGGTATTGACAATTTCGCCAACAAAGACCGCAAGGTGTCCGTAAAGGGATTGGCAGAAAAAGAGGTGGATGCCGACAAGGTGACATGGCCTATTGTGTCGAAAGAACTTGGTAACGATTTGCCAGAGCTTTATAAGCGACTGGGTGATACGCAGTCGAAGATAAAGCACTTCCTTACTGCCAATGGTGTGAAGCCTGAGGAGATAAGCGTAAATGCGCCGAGCGTCATTGACCTCAATGCCGACCAGTACAGCAACAATCAGCGCACATACCGCTACAATATCACATCGGTCATCACTGTCACATCACGCAACGTGAAGCTTGTACGCTCCATCATCGCTCGCCAGGGCGAACTGCTGAAAGAGGGCGTAGCCATCGTCGATGGAGGTTACGAAAACCAAGTGAAGTACGAGTACGTATCATTCAAGGAGATGAAACCGAAGATGATGGAGGAGGCTATTGCCAATGCGGAAAAGACGGCTGCACAGTTTGCGGAGAACTCAAAGAGCCAACTCAACAAAATTGTCTCAGCCGACCAAGGACAGTTCTCCATTGAAGACCGCGATCAGAGCACACCTTATATCAAGAAGGTTCGCGTTGTGACCACAATTGTTTATTCGTTGAAAGATTAGATTAGTGCAGACTTTAATCTGCATATTTAAGAATGTAAAAGTGTTGGAAAGCAAGGAAAAGGAAATAGGAACCCCATCGCGATGGGGGCAAAAGTCGGGGGAGGGGCTTTACCGCTTCCTCACCCAAGCCCCTGTCTATCGTGTTATACTGACGATGGCGGTGCCTACGATAATCTCCATGCTTGTAACCTGCCTTTACAACATCGTCGACACCTACTTCGTCGGACAGATTGATACACAATCTACGGCGGCAGTAGGTGTCGTCTTTTCGTTAATGTGCCTCATACAGGCACTTGGAGCATTCTTCGGACAGGGTAGTGGCAGCTATATGTCGCGCGAGTTAGGTGCCAGACGACGCGACAATGCTTCCGTTATGGCTGCCACCGGTCTCGTCTATGCTTTGCTTGTAGGCATAGTGGTCTGCATCGGCGGACTCCTCTTGCTGCGTCCTCTGTCGCTGTGGCTTGGCAGCACTCCCACCATTCTTCCTTACACCGAGCAATATATGGCTATCATCCTGCTTGGCGCTCCTTTTCAGATAGCCGCCTTCGCACTCAATAGTCAGTTGCGTATGCAGGGCAATGCACGCCACGCCATGTGGGGCATCATTGTCGGTGCGCTAATGAACGTGGTGCTCGACCCCGTGCTTATCTTCGTTTGTTCGCTCGGACTACGTGGTGCGGCACTTGCTACAGTCGTCGGACAGATTGTAAGCTTCCTTATATTATATATAATGTGTAGTCGCAGTTCTGCCTCTGCTGTGCGTCTACAGCTACGCCACTTCTCGCCGCGACCTCATTTGGTGAAGGAGATAGTGTACGGTGGTTCGCCGTCGTTGTCGCGCCAAGGGTTGGCAAGCATAGCTGTTGTGCTCTTGAACCTCGCAGCAGCCGATTATGGAGACGCTGCAATTGCGGCTATGTCCATAGTCAGTCGTGTCACGATGTTCGTTATGTGCGTCATTGTGGGGCTTGGTCAGGGCTTCCAACCGTTCTGTGGCTATTGCTACGGAGCGCAACTCTATAAGCGTATGCACCAAGGCTTTTGGTTCACGGTTGTGACAGGCACGGTCTTTCTTCTCGTTGTTTCGGGCGTGGTGTTCTACTTCGCCGAGGCGACTGTACGCCTCTTTCGCGATGACCCCATCGTGATAGCCGTCGGTGTTACTACGCTGCGCTGGCAGTTGGCTGCTTATCCACTCAACGCCTTCATCATGACAGGTAACATGATGCTGCAGACCACTCGCCGCCCGTTCCGCGCTAATGTGCTTGCATCGGCGCGCAAGGGTCTGCTCTTCATTCCGTTCATACTCATCCTTCCGCATTTGTTTGGACTGATGGGTATCGCCATGTGTCAGGCTGTGTGCGATGTCGTTACGTTCCTAATAGCAATTCCGATTGTTCGCAGTGCGTTTAAAAGTAAAAAGTAGGAGGTATGGGCATCTTGCCCATACCACGCACCCTAACTATCTATGTTAGAGTGAAATCAGTGGGAGAATATGCACTGTTTGCTTGGTTGGTGCAGCAGAGACTGCTGCACCCCCTACCTTAGAACGGGAAAATGAGTGGCAGCACACCGATCATCACCAGTCCCATTATTATCTGTAACGGCAATCCCACCTTTATGTAATCGATGAAACTATATCCGCCAGCCTGCATCACGAGAGCGTTAGGCGGTGTGGAGAATGGCGATGCGAAGCACATGCTTGCTCCGAGCGTAACGGCAAAGAGCATGGGGTATGGACTCACGCCTACTGTCACTGCCGAAGTGAGTGCTATGGGCGACATGAGCACCGCTGTAGCGGTGTTGCTGATGAACATTGTGAGACATGATGTGGTGAAGTAAATACCGGCAAGCAGAGCGTACGGACTCGCCTCGCCGAGGTTGTCGGCAAGCAGGCGTGCCACCATGTTCGATGCTCCGGTCTTCTCCAACGCTACCGACATGGGTAGCATTGCCGCAATCAGCACTATACTCTCCCAGTTGATAGTTTTGTAGGCAGCCTCTACGCTACGCAAACATCCGGTGATGACCATAAGCAGTCCGGCTATCATTACCGCCGTTACGGGTGCTACAGGTATGAAGTCGAACACCATCATCGCTATCATCAGCAGCATGATAGCCGCTGCAAGCGGAGCTTTGTAGTCGAGCGTTACGTGAGCTGCCTCCTCCAGAGGCTGACCAATCACCACGATACCATCCGCCTCGTTAGCTATGCGTGCAATATTCTTCCAGCGACCCTGTATGAGGAGAGTGTCACCCTCGCGCAGTTTCAGGTCTGCAAGGTTCTCTGTGATGTAGTCGCCACCGCGCTGTACGCCTAATACATTCACGTTATACATACGTCTTACGCCCGAGTCTTTTATCGACTTACCGCATAGACGCGCCGTGTGCATCAGCACCACCTCCGCGATGCCGATGTCGTAGATGGTGAGGTTCTGTGATGAAGCAGCGGTCAGCTTCAAATCGGTAGCGAGATGTGTTGCTGTCTCCTTGTTACCGCTGAGATATATAATGTCGCCAGCAGTGAGCAGTGTGTCTGGACCAGCCAATTTTTGCTCTACATCTTTCATGATGCGCGTGTGCGACTTCTTTATGCGTCTTACCTCGAGCACGGTAAGTCCATAGCGGTGGTGGATATTCAGTTCGGCGAGTGTCTTTCCGGCAGCCAATGAGTCGTTCGCAACGGTGAAGACAGAAAGATTCTCAGCCAACTGATATTCTTCCATCAGTCTGCTCAGTGTTTTTCTTCTGCTCTTTTTGTCGCTCTCTTTCTTCTCGTTGCCAGAGAGGAAACGCTTGCTCAGTGGCAGAAGTACTACGATGCCTACGATTATACAGGCGATGCCTACGGGCAGAAAACTGAAGAACTTCAGTGGCTCATAGCCAGCTTCGGTCAGTGCCTCTTGTATCACAAGGTTAGGCGGTGTACCGATAAGCGTGAGCATACCGCCCATGCTGCTTGCAAAGGCGAGAGGCATAAGCAGTCGGCTTGCTTTGATGCCGCCTTTTTGTGCCAAACTCACCACGATGGGCATCATCAGTGCCACTGTGCCCGTGTTGCTCACGAATGCTCCGATGAGAGCCGTTACAATCATCAGTAGGAGGAAGAGTCGCAACTCGTTGCCGTCAGCCAGAGTCATCAGTTTGCCACTTGCTTTCTTAGCCAGTCCGGTCTGCACGATAGCACCGCCCACGACGAAGAGCCCGACCATCATAATGACTACGGGATTGGCGAAACCGGATAATGCTTCTTGAGGTGTTAGTATTCCGGTGAGGAGTAGTGCGACGAGTGCGCATAGCGCAACGAGATCAGAGCGTACTTTTCCCATGGCGAAGAATACTGCTGCAACGGCAAGGATTGCGATAGTTGTAATCATGCGATGTGTTGTGTTTGTTTTTTAGATGATGAATGAATTTGGTTTCTTAAAAAAGTTTATCCAAAGTTACAAAAAAGTATTGAAATAACCAATGAGTTGTATTGTGTATTACGATTTGATTTAAATTATTTTGAAAAAGTAACAAAAAGTTCAAAAAATATTGCATTATTCAACAAAAAGTATTATCTTCGCAATGTATTAGTACGGAGGGTGTAGCCTCTCGTCCCTCTGATTAGATTATTAGCGGCTGTTTAGAGGCATCAGCCAGAATAGGAGGTTTTATGAACAAGTTGTTGAAGAAATCTTATGATTTTGAGTCGTTTGAACTTGACAACGTTTATAACGAAGATGAGCGTTACCCACGTGATAACACCTCCATTTGGTACAATTAGTTAAGTTGTGCGAACATCCCTCTTTAGGGGATGCTGGTATAATAATGGAGAGTTAGTACATTACAATTTAAAAAAACAAATAGCAAAGCCTTGACTCTTGATGGGTCAAGGTTTTGCTATTTGTTTTTGTTTTGTTTGAGGTTGATATCGTATGCTCGTAGTTTTGAAATGCTCAATACAATTCTTATAACCTAACAACTTCCAAGTCGTTAGGTACCACGATGCCACCCTTGAAGTGTTGTGCTGCTTCGCGTGTATAGGTCTCGCGGCGTGTGGCAAGAGTCTTCTCCTCGGTGTGATAGAGCAGCAGGTTCTTCACGCCGAGTTCGGTGGCGAGCTTGCCTGCATCGAGTGCTGTGCTATGCGACTTCTCGTAGGGTTTGAACTCCTCGCGGTCGGCGTAGAGGCAGAAAGCCTCGCAGAGGAGCCAGTCGGCGTGTTCTACCATGAGGCGGTTCTGTGAGTTGTACGGCTCGTCGCCGAGACAGGCAACAGTAGTTCCGGGCAGTTCGGCGCGAAAACCGTACTGCTTCTCCTTCGTGGAGTAGATGTCAAAGCATTGCATATGTATGTCGCCCACCTCGAACTTGTCGCCGTCGTGCAGTTCGTGGAAGACCACACGCTCAGCCACCTTTGCCAGCTGTTTCTTAGCGAGAATCATGTCAATGATGGTGCGAATTACGAGTTGCACCTTGTCGTTTCCATACACGTGAAACTGACCCTCGTAGTCTTTACATTGCGCCACCATACGTATTATCCATATCACGCCGAGTATGTGGTCGGTGTGGGCGTGGGTGACGAAGAGATGATGTATGTCTGCGATGCCGATACCTGCTTTCTTCAGTTGTCCGAGCACACCGTTGCCCCCGCCGCCGTCAACGAGCAGTAGGGTGGTGTCGGTCTGTAGGGCGAAGCAGGTGTTGTAGCATTGGGTGACGGTTGCGTTGCCCGTGCCGAGCATGGTTATTGTGTTCATATTGCTATGTGTTTTTAGTTGTTATTCTTTGTCTGTATTCACAAGGAAGTTGCCTGCGCAATATTTCTCTGCAGGTATGTCGTAGTAGGCATCTCTCTGTTTTGCGAAGTTGATGAGTCGGCTGAACGTCTCGTCCTGCTGAAGTACTTCGGGGTTGCCCACCATAATCAGATGCAGTCGTGCGCGAGTCATGGCTACGTTCAGTTTGCGGTCGATGCGCATTCCGTCCTCCTCGAATGTGTTGTTTGTGAGGAAGCGGAGTTGATAGGGGTGGCGCACGGTGAAGCCGTAGATGATATAGTCGCGTTGCGAACCTTGATAGCGTTCCACGGTATCGATAGTGATGTTGTGAAGTTTGTTACGTTGTGCTTCATCCTGTTTGCTGTCAGCGTTGCCGTACATCGTGCGGCAGGCAGCGTCGATGGCGTTGCGTATTGTAGCAATTTGGTTGCGGTAGGGCACGATTATGCCTATGGTCTGTGCTTCGTCAAAACTCTCGGCTGTGCTGCTGAATATCTGCATCACTGTAGCTGCTATTATCTCCGCTTCGACCTGATTGGTCTTCATTGCCGTAGTATTGCCCACACGTGGCGAGGCGATGAACGCTATGCGATGGGCGTTCAATATCCGAACGATTCCGTTCGGATATTTGTATTTTGAGTTCTGAATTTTGAGTTCTGAGAGTCCATCCGTATCTGGCGGTAGCGTCTGATGAGGTAGCGGCACAACAGCGAGCTTACTGCCGTAGAACTCGATGTTCGAAAACTCGGCTATCTCCTGATGCATGCGTCCCTGACGTGTGAGCATGTAGACGAGGTGTGGGTTGTAGCCGTCGGCGGTTTTGAAGCTCTTGAGCAGACGCTCGAAGAGCGAGAGACGACAGTTGGTAAGGTGTATGGCGTGTAGCTCAGGTTCGTCCACACGCGACTCCTCTGCGGTCTGCTGCACCACGGCAGGTAGCTGCTTATGATCGCCGATGAGCACGAAACGACTTATGGAGTTTTGAGTTTTGAGTTTTGAGTTTTGATTTATTGGGGTGTGGGCAGCGAGCAGTCCGATGAGATGAGGCTCAAGTATCTGCGAGGCTTCGTCGATTATGGCGAGGTCGAAGTGCTTAATCTTCAGTAGGTGGATGTTGGCATTGAGCGCAGTCGTTGTGGCGCAGAATACCCGTGTGTTGCTGATGAGATTAGCTACAGCGTGTGCGTTGGGACAAGTCGTAGCACGATTGCAGAGCAGGTGGGGTTTGAATGTCTTTTCGCAGTTGAGCTCCGAACCGATACGTAGGAAGTCGATGTTGCTCTCTACAAGTTTGCTGCATATCTCGTCGACGGCTCGGTTTGTGTAGGAGAGGAGCAGGACGTTGGCGTTGGGGTTGGTTAGCTCCTCTTTGAGTATGTTGAGCAAGGCGAACGATGTTTTGCCCGTTCCTGGAGGTCCGATTACGAGGAATATGTCGCGTGCTTGTTTGGCATGTAGTACGAGCTGGTTGAAGGCACCATAGTCGCCTGCGAGCGTAATGCTTTCGTCGACAGTCGGCTTGCGCTGACAAAGGATAAGGTCGCGGCGTGGTTGAGGTGTGGAGAGAAAACTGTGCAAACCACTATATAGCGATTTTACGGACGACTCAAACATATCGTGTTCTATCGCCCAGCGTGTGTCTTCGGCAGAAAGAAACAGACGACGGTCGGTTTGTGGGTTGCGCAGCACCACCTCTATGCCTGCTTCTGTAATGTTGCTGATAGATGCGCGGTGAACCATCTGAGCGCAGGCGCTCGGCACTTCGCCGTGGCGGTAAGGGTAGAGGATTACGATGTCGCCCACGCGGAAATTGGAAGTGTCTACGTCTGGAATGCCGTAGACTCCTACTTCTTGGTGGGTGCGTGGTACGGGCAAGATGCCCGTACCTCCTACTTCTGCGCTGAACTTTAGTTGCAGGCGCTCCACAGCGTCGCCGTTCTCACCGAACGACTCAATGGTTAATTCTTCGTAGATATTACCCGCAGCACGTTTGTCTTCGAGCGTGTCGAGCCATGCGGCAGCAAATCCGCTGTCGTCTTTTGTCTTGTTGCCAATCTTTGAGAGCAGATGCTCCTTGCTGATGAAACGTAGGAAACGCAGATAATAGGCACGCTCTAAGGTTGAGGCTTGGCTTATAGGATTGAGAATGCGTTCCAGTTCGGGGCGCACCCATTGAACCCACAATCGTCCTGTGAGGTGGTTGCGGTTGAGTATCTCGGGTGTTAGTGAGGTGAGGATGTTGAAGCCGTCATTTGTACAGCTAATGTTGAGCCACGCCAAAAGGTTGCGCATACGTATGGCGCGTAAGGTGAGTTGGGGCATATTGGCTATCGACACCAATCCCTCAGAATACTTTGAGTAGAGGAGCATGAAGTGGCGCAACTGGTCGGCACGCTTGCCGAACTCGTAGTTGAACAAGGCGCGGTAGAGCGAGAGCTGCACGAGGTGCTTCTCTTGCGGTTCGGGGCGGTTGGGATTGAAATCGTCGGTGGGGAAAGGCACGAAGGCACCCTTGCCCGACTTCTGCTCGATGATGGTGATGTCACCATTCTTTACGTGCAGCAAGTCGAGTCGTCCCTGAATACCCAATACCTCACTAAAGAACGTTGGCTCAAGCACTACGGCACGTGCATCGAACTCTTTAACCTCTTGTGGTAATACCTCGCCAATGAGGTTCGCTATATTTTGTTGCTGCTGGCGTGCGTCGCTATAGAAGCGAGCTACGGTCTGTGTATCCTTGAGGTCGTCGCATGAAGTGAGGCTTATGGCGTTGTGATGGAAGAAGTCGATAATGCTCTCGTTGAAGGAGGTGTGTTTGTTGTGTATTGTTTCGTCGAGGAATTGTCCAGCGAGGTTACCCAAGTGTATATGTACGGTATTGGGTGGTGGCTTCAATATGTTGAGCAAGTGGACGTATGGCGACTCGGCGTAGGTCTCGAAACACGAGGCGACGGCGGTGATATCTATCAGATAATCGGGTTCGTAGATGATGAGTTCGGGCATATACACACCGTCCTCGATGCGAATATGCACGAGGTTGATTTGTGTGTTTTTATGCAAAATCTGTTTCAAGTACGACCAATCGGCTTTTCCTCCCAACCATAGATACTCGTTTTGTGTACCATAGCACACCTTCACGGATGAAGCATTCTGTTCCTCCGTGGCGTAGATATATTGATCGTCCCAATGTTCGACGACGCAGCGCAAGACATTAGCGTCGAGTTTGCTCCAACGTCGTTTGCGGTTGGTGGTAGGGAAGTAGGCTGTTAGCGATGTGGGTGCCATACTTTCGCACAACAACTC
Source organism: Prevotella sp. (assembly GCA_052272805.1). Classification (GTDB taxonomy): domain Bacteria; phylum Bacteroidota; class Bacteroidia; order Bacteroidales; family Bacteroidaceae; genus Prevotella. The sequence goes on from DAVZJL010000014.1 coordinate 19,830, forward strand.
TACGAGCAATGTCGTTGCGTTTAGGTCGTGCGGAAGCGAAGTGGTCAGCTCGTCTTCTGATGTGGTGTTTATGACGTTAAGCATTCGCCGTGTATCGTGAATTAGTTGGGCAGTGTCAGTGGGCACATCCAACTGTTTCATAAGATAGTCGACCTTGGCGAATAGGCCTATAAAGTTAATACTTGTTTGTGAGAGTGCTTGATTCACTATGCGCTTGAATATATCGCGCAACATAGCGTACTTCGCATGAATGGCGAAGCTGCCTGCAGCCACTTCTTCAATCTCTTTGAAGAACAGCATGGCATGTTCTGTAGTGAAACTCTTTTCTATCGTATTGTTTGAGTGCATAGTTAGCAACAAAGTTAGCACAAACTGAGCACAAACCGAAATTAGTTAGCCTAAAATGTTGCTATATAATAAAAAAGATATGCAGTTATCATAAAAAACAAAAGGAGTAAAGCCCCATTCGTCGTATAATGTACAACAATCGGACTTTGCTCCTGTTGCTTTATATATAATGTATGCTTTTAGTCGGCAGAAACGAACTCGTTGAGGAAGCGTACATCGTTCTCAGAGAACATACGCAGGTCGGCTACACGATACTTCAAGTTGGTGATACGCTCGATGCCAAGACCGAAAGCGTAGCCGGTGTACACCTTGCTATCGATACCGCAAGCCTCGAGCACGTTCGGGTCGACCATACCGCAACCCAAAATCTCTACCCAGCCAGTGTGCTTGCAGAAACCGCAGCCCTTACCGCCACAAATGTGGCAAGAGATGTCCATCTCTGCGCTTGGCTCTGTGAATGGGAAGTAGCTCGGACGCAGACGAATCTTTGTGTCCGAACCGAAGAGCTCGCGTGCGAAGGTGAGAAGCACCTGCTTCAAGTCGGTGAACGATACGTTCTTATCGATGTAAAGACCCTCAAGTTGATGGAAGAAGCAGTGAGCGCGTGCTGAGATGGCCTCGTTGCGATACACACGACCCGGGCAGATGACGCGGATTGGGGGCTGCTGGCGCTCCATGATGCGGCTCTGGTCGTTTGATGTGTGCGAACGCAGAAGAATGTTCTTGGTCACTTCTGAGGCACTCTGCTCAATGAAGAATGTGTCCTGCATGTCACGTGCCGGATGGTCTGCTGCGAAGTTAAGCTTCGTGAATACGTGCAAGTCGTCGTCAATCTCCGGTCCTTCTGCAAGTGTGAAGCCCATGCGCTGGAATATGTCAATTATCTGATTCTTCACAATGGTAAGCGGATGGCGTGTGCCAAGAGCTATAGGGTAAGCCGAGCGTGTTAAGTCGATGTCGTCAGCCGACTCCTCCGCCTCAGCATTCTGTTCCTTCAGCTCGTTAATCTTCTGCATGGCTGCCTGCTTCAGCTCGTTAATCTTCATGCCGACTACCTTCTTTTGATCCGCAGCTACGTTGCGGAAGTCAGCCATAAGAGCTGTAATCTCGCCCTTCTTGCTGAGGTATTTAAGTCGCAGTTGTTCAATCTCTTCAGCATTTGACGCCTTAAGATTGTTCACTTCCTTAAGAAGCTCTTCTATCTTTTCTAACATAATTAAAATTATATAGCTTATTTACTAACATATAAAAATCATTGCAAAGGTAATATTTTTTAGTCTAATAAAGAAGTTTATCGAAATAAAGTTGTACTTTTGCCAAAAATTTGAGGGCTTTGTAAAGCCTGTCAATTGTATATATTGTAGTATGAGAAAATCTGTTTTATTCGTAGTGCTCGCTATTTTGGTGGGCATCGTTTGTTTTTCATCTTCTGGATGCACCGAGAAAAACACATCTGCCGTAGATAGCGACACCATTATTACGGTCGATACAACCGCTGTGGTGGATTCTGTAGAATATGAAATGATTGCTGCGACATCAATGCCGAAAGCCGCAGACGAGCTCTTCGACGACTTTTTCTTTAACTTTGCTGCCAATCGTAAGTTGCAAAGCAAGCGCATCGTGTTCCCACTGCCCGTGTTTACTGGTGAGAAGAAAAGCTACATTGCAAGGAAAGCGTGGAAGACTGACCACTTTTTCATGAATCAAGACTTCTATACATTGATATTTGACAATCATCGCCAAATGGAAGTGGTGAAGGATACCTCTATCTCGCACGTCGTAGTGGAGCGCATAAACCTACCAAAGTATAGTATGAAGCAATATGTCTTTGAGCGCAGACGTGGTCTGTGGATGATGACTTCCATACGCAACGAGAGTCTGACTAAGAGTAAGAACGCTTCGTTCTTGCATTTCTATCAGGAATTTGTGAACGATACCGCTTTCCAGGTAGCAAGCGTTAATGACCCATTGGAGTTCAGCGGACCGAGTCCTGATGACGATTTTGAGACAATGAATGGCATTCTCGCACCCGAACAGTGGTTATCGTTTGCTCCCGAACTGCCCAATAAGGTGATTTATAATATCCTTTATGGACAGAAATATACGGAGAGTAATCAGAAGATTTTCGTGATACGAGGCATTGCTAATGGTATAGAGACAGAACTAACTTTCCGCAAGAAAGATGGTGGCTGGAAACTAATGAAACTTATAATGTGATGAAAGACCTCAAGAATTATAATCTACTTACGCACAATACATTCGGTATAGCTGGTTTGTGTCGTCGCTTTGTGGAGTTTGGTGATGTAGACGATGTGCAAACATTTGTGCGCACGCTTACGGAAGCAGACAGCCCACTACTTATCATCGGTGGCGGAAGTAACCTACTGCTCACTCACGACTTTGCAGGAACGGTGCTTCACTCGGCTATTAAGGGACGTGAAGTGGTGAAGCGTAGCGATGAGAAGGTATGGCTGCGCTGTGGCTCCGGCGAAACGTGGGACGATATCGTAGCCTACGCTGTCGACAATGGTTGGCATGGAGCTGAGAACCTCTCGCTGATACCTGGCGAGGTGGGAGCTAGTGCGGTGCAAAATATAGGTGCATACGGCGTTGAGGCAAAGGATTTGATAACAAAGGTGGAGGCTGTGGATATTGCTACGGGCAACGTAGTGGAGATGACGAATGAGGATTGCAAATATGCTTATCGTCAGAGCCGTTTCAAAAACGAATGGAAAGACCGTTACGTGATAACCCACGTGACATACTGCTTCTCACTAAAATTCTGTCCAGACCTCGACTATGGCAATATACGCCACTCACTTGAGGAGCAAGGAATAAGTAAGCCGACAGCACTGCAGTTGCGTCAGACTATCATTAATATACGCGAGGCAAAACTACCAGATCCGAAAGTGATGGGTAATGCAGGCAGCTTCTTTATGAACCCGGTTGTCGAGCGTGATGTATATGAACGTCTTGCAGCACGGTATGAGGGTATGCCTCACTATGTGGTGGATGGCGGTCATGTCAAGATTCCTGCCGGATGGATGATAGAACAGTGCGGTTGGAAAGGTGCGTCGCTCGGTAGGGCTGGGGTGCACGACCGTCAGGCGCTTGTGCTCGTCAATCGTGGCGGAGCAACGGGTGGGGAGGTTGTCGCGCTCTATAAGCGTATCATAGAAGACGTGCGCAACAAGTTCGGCATAGAGATACATCCAGAAGTGAATGTTATATAAGTAGGCGAGTTGGCAAATACGGCGATAGATGTGCTGACAAGTCACTGGTAAATGATTACGAATGATGTCAAACAAAAATACAATTACGGTTACATTGCTTGGTACAGGCACGTCTGGTGGCGTACCGTCGCTTGGCTGCCAGTGTGAGGTGTGTCGCAGTAGCAATCCGCGTGACCGTCGTCTGCGCTGCGTAGCTCTTGTCGAGTCGTCAGGTGGCACACGTGTGCTCATTGACTGCGGTCCGGATATACGCCAGCAGCTGATGCCGCTACCATTCAAGCCATTGGATGCCATACTACTCACACACATACATTACGATCATGTAGGAGGTATCGACGACTTGCGCCCGTTCTCTGTGTTTGGATCAATACATTTGTATGGTGACGAGAAGACATGTGAGCAAGTGCGATTGGCTATGCCATATTGTTTTGGAGAACATCTTTATCCTGGAGTGCCACGTCTTGAACTACATAATGTGCGTCCGCACGAGCCTTTGTATATAGGCGATTTGGAGATAATGCCGATAGAAGTGATGCACGGCAAGATGCCGATACTCGGATTTCGCATCGGCAAGTTCGCTTATATCACGGATATGAAGACAATAGATGATACAGAGTTGCCGTATCTCGAAGGTGTAGAGACACTTGTGGTGAACGCTTTGCGCTTTGAGAAAGAGCATCATTCACACCAATTGGTTGCCGATGCTGCGAGGTTTGCACAGCAGATAGGGGCAAGTCAGACGTATATAACGCATGTGTGCCACCACATCGGACTATATGATGAGGCAAACAAACGTATGCCAAATGGACTTACGTTGGCGTACGATGGGCTTAAATTGAATGTTGAGTATTAGGGGTTAGGAATTATAATGAATAATTAACAATTAAGAATGAAGCGTAGGGCTTACTTGCGCTTCTTTTTTGTTCTTCCCAATATGAAAGCCCCTTCTTGATATTTGCGGTAAAGTTTCCAACCGAGCATCATTCCATCGAACATAGTTGTACCTAAACTCAGCATCTTTGCGAACTTCTGAGCTTTGCCTTGAGGCATAGTTTCTTCTTTGTGAAACAGGTCGTTCCACTTGTTGGCTATACGCTCCTCTTCTTGTTCAATTTGTTTGTGTAAACTATCCTTGTATGCAGAAATGTCTTCGAGCGAGGTGATAGTCTGCGGTAGTTCAATGGGTTCGATTTGTGACATAAACGTATCTGTATAAAAGTTATGCTGATTACTGTTCGTTCATCAGCAGACCAGCGAGAAACTTTACGAGTGGACGTTCAATCCATCTTTTTCTAAATATCATGCACAGAAAGAGCATGACAAAATAACCACCCGCAACGCAGGCAAATGCCAACGCTGTGCCAATGAGTGGTGCGAGCGCATAAGCTGTTGCAAAGGATAGATAGATTAGTCCGATGAAAAGAAGCAACAATAGCACAGCCAACATAGTAAGTGCTGTGAGCAGTCGCACAATCTTTTCAATTACATCGAGCTTCGCATATTTTGTTTGAAGCCCGATGTAATTCTTGACAGCTTCGATAAGCTCAGCAATGGTCTCTATGTTTTTATCTGTTGAGAACATCTTGCTTTACGTTTTGCTTTCGTTGCTTGTTATTAAATTTCGTCGTCAGTTGCGTCCTTGATATCATCAACAAGGTCCTCAACCTCTTTGCGGCTAACGCGGATGTTGTGTTTCTTGCAGAAATCGCCAACAGCGTCACCGATGCGTGTACGTGTATCACTTCCCTTTTCTGGGGCGAGAAGAACTCCTAATGCAGTTCCGGCGAGTGCACCGCCGAGGAATGCTCCAATGTAACCTAATGCTTTCATGTCTTTTAATTTTAAGTTAATAAATTATGATAGTGCAAATATAGCAAAAGTTTTCGTATAAAGTAATTTCTTTGTAACTTTTTTTACTAAAAATTTTGCATCAGCCCTATTTAACAAACTTTATGCACGTGATAGTCCTTTGTTTATGATATATTTTGTAATTTCGCATCAAAATGTATAAAAACGACAATCGATAAATCAATTAAATCATTTAAGAATATGAAGAAGAATATGTTTTTGTGCGCAGGTCTCTGTGCTGTATTAGCATTTACAAGCTGTAAATCAAGCGAAAGCGCATACAAAAAGGCTTACGAAAAGGCTCAAGCAAAGCAGGAGCAACCTGCAGAGCAGCCAGTCGCACCTGTTCAGGAGGAGACTCCGGTTGTTGCTCCGCTGGTAGAGCGTCCTGCAACGGAAACAACAGTTATGGACAACTCTGACAACGTATCTGTTCGCTCTGAAAAATTCACTCTCGTTGACGGTTCGGGCTTGAGCAACTTCAGCGTTGTAGTAGGCTCGTTCGGCGTGAAGGCTAACGCAGAGGGCTTGCAGAGCCAGTTGAAGGCAGCTGGTCACAATGCGCAGATTGTATTCAACTCAGATCGTAACCTCTATCGCGTTGTTGCTGCTACATTCGCAACAAAGGGAGAGGCTGCGCAGTCTCGTGACCAGCTCATTGGTCAGTACCCAGGTGCTTGGCTTCTTTACAACAAATAATTCTAAAACATTATTAATATAGTGGCGCGAATACTTTCGATTGATTATGGAAAGAAGCGCACGGGTATAGCTGTCACCGATCCGCTACAAATCATAGCTGGCGGATTGGCGACAGTTGCTACGTGCGAACTTATGAGTTTCTTGCAGAATTACGTGGCTCGTGAGAGCGTAGAACGTATCGTTGTGGGTGAGCCGAAACAACTTAACGGCGAGCCGAGCGAGAACCTTCCTCGTGTGAAGCAGTTTGTAGCCAAGTTGCGCAAGACGCTTCCCGACATTTCGGTTGAGTTCTACGACGAACGCTTCACATCTGTGTTGGCTCATAAGACGATGATTGATAGTGGCATAAGTAAGAAGGCCCGTCAGAACAAAGCGCTTGTCGACGAAATAAGTGCCACAATCATTCTACAAGATTACCTTCGGATGAAGGGAAAATAACAGAATCATGATTTTACCTATTTATACTTACGGCAACGCTGTCTTGCGTAAAGAGGCACAGGACATCACACCCGACTATCCCGAATTGCAGACATTGATAGCTAACATGTTTGAAACAATGGATGCAAGCGATGGCATCGGTCTTGCTGCTCCACAGGTTGGCTTGGATATTCGCGTTGTTGTTATTGATATTGATGTACTCAGCGAGGACTATCCAGAGTACAAGGGTTTCAGACGTGCCTATATCAATCCGCACATTCTTGAATATGATGAGAATTCTGAGAAGAAGTCGATGGAGGAGGGCTGTCTCTCGCTGCCCGGAATACACGAGAATGTGAAGCGTCCGACACGCATACATGTACGCTATCAGGACGAGAACTTCGTAGAGCACGACGAGTGGGTGGAAGGTTACTTGGCTCGCGTGATGCAGCATGAATTCGACCATTTGGAGGGTACAATGTTCGTCGACCGTATATCGCCGATGCGCAAACAGATGATTCGCGGTAAGCTTAAGGACCTTCTGCAAGGTCGTTTCCGCTGCGCTTATCGCACGAAGATACCCAGAAAATAAACACACATTATTTTATGAAGCATATCATAGTCCTTATATTACTTGCTATTCTGCCGTTGCATGAGGTACGGGCGCAATACAACACCAATCGTCTTATTATCTCGGGGCAGAGTGCATTGTACTATGAGGACTATGTGCTTTCTATTCAGTACTTTAACCAAGCTCTTGCTGCAAAGCCTTATCTCTACGAGCCTTGGTTTTATCGCGGACTTGCAAAGTTCTATCTCGATGACTATACGGGCTCTGAGGCTGACGTGACCAAGGCGATAGAACTCAATCCGTATGTCTTTAACATGTTCGAGTTGCGCGGACTCTGCCGTATTCGTCAGAAGCACTATGCACAAGCCATTGACGATTACACACGCTCTATAAATCTGAACCCACAGAACCAAACAGCGTGGTATAATCGTGCGCTCTGTCGTATTGAGGACAAGGACTACGCTCAGGCGCAGCTCGACCTCGACACCGTCGTCACACGTTGGAAGTCCTATGCCAGTGCCTATTCGTTAAAGGCGCAGGTCTATCTCTTGCAAGCCGACACCCTCACCGCCGATAAATGGCTCGACAAGTGTCTGCAGGTGGCTCCATACGATGTGGATGCATGGAATATGCGTGGCATGATTGCTCTTTCGCGTGCCGAGTGGAAGAATGCCGACACATATCTTAGTAAGGTGATACATCTGAAGCCGAAGAACGCTGCCAACTATGTCAACCGTGCTTTGGCGCGCTATAACACCAACAACCTACGTGGCGCGATGTCCGACTATGACACCGCCATAGATTTCGATCCAGACAACTTCCTCGCTCATTACAATCGTGGACTGCTCCGCATGAACCTCGGTGACGACAACCGTGCCATTGAGGACTTCGATTACGTGATACGCATGGAGCCAGAGAATGTGCTCGCTATCTTCAACCGCGCCATATTGCTTGATAAGACAGGCAATCTGCGTGCTGCCATACGCGACTATTCAACGGTTATCAATCAGTTTCCAAATTTCTGGACTGGTCTTTCGCGACGTGCCAACTGCTATCGCCGTCTTGGTATGACGGCTAAGGCTGAACTCGACGAGTTCCGCATCTTGAAGGCGCAGATGGACAAGCGCGTGGGCAAACAGACGCGTTGGAACGCAGCTAAGGTGAAGCAGATGCGCCGTCGCAGCGAGATTGATATGGAGAAATATAATCAGATTGTAGTATCCGACGACAACTCCGCCGAGCATGAGTACAAGAGCGACTATCGTGGACGTGTGCAGAATCGTGCTGCTGGCAACGAACCGCTGCCGATGTTCTGCCTCTCGTTAGTGCGCTACGCTAATGATGTGCGCTCTTATCAGCCTTTTGTGCCGAGTGTAGACGCATTCAACCGACGCAACCCATCGCTTGTTATCTATGTTAATAACAAGCAGCACCGCCTTGACGAGACACTCTCGCAACATTATCTTGCTGTTGTCGACTCGCTGTCGACTCGTATCAATGCCGAGCATAACGAGAAGCGTATCATGCCGTTGCTCATCCAAAGGGCTGTGGCAGAGAGTGTGACGCAGAATTATGACGCTGCGCTCAGCGACCTTAATACGGTACTCGGATCGGACAGCACATCCGTACTGGCTCTTTGGCATAAAGCCTACTGCCAGTCGATGGCTAACGAGTTTAGCAATGCGACTGTATTGTCGAATAGCACTGTCGAAAAAGACAGGCTTAATCATGATATGACGTTTGCGTTAAATCGGTCAAAGGTTGTCGATTGTCTCAATCAGGCTATCATGCTCGACCATGAGAACCAATTCCTGTATTACAACCGCGGTTGTGCGCTGCTCGTCAATAAGGACTATGCACACGCCATCGACGACTTTACACGTGCCATAAATATCGACAACGGACTCGCCGAGGCTTACTACAACCGCGGACTGGCACGCATAAAGAACGGCTCGCAGCAGGAAGGCATTGCCGACTTGAGCAAGGCTGGCGAGCTTGGATTATATAATGCATATAGCGTTATAAAGCGATTGACCTCTAAAAGCTAATTCTGTGATTGTTATTCAACACGATGAAAATGAAATATAAATAATCAGTACAATCATAATGACAAACAATCTAAACATTAGAAAAATCTTTTTCTTGGCACTGCTGATTTTCTGTGCCAATCTGTTTGCTGCCAGCAATGGCTACACGCCTAAAAAGCGTGAGTTTCGCGGAGCGTGGATTCAGTGCGTGAACGGACAGTTCATCGGTATGTCCACCCAGAAGATGCAGCAGACACTAATCTATCAGCTCGACGAATTGCAGAAAGACGGCGTGAACGCCATCTTCTTCCAAGTGCGTGCCGAGTGCGATGCTCTCTATCAGAGTGATATCGAGCCGTGGAGCCGCTTCCTTACAGGCGTACAGGGTAAAGCACCGCAACCATACTGGGACCCACTGCAGTGGATGATCGACCAGTGCCACAAGCGTGGCATGGAGTTGCACGCTTGGCTGAACCCATATCGTGCAAAGACTAAATTCACTTCGAGTCTCGACCCGAAACACATAGCAATGACCAATCCGGAACGTGTATTCCCTTACGACGGACTCTTCATTCTTAATCCAGGTATGCGCGAGAACCGCGAGTATATTATAAAGGTGGTGAACGACATCGTCGAGCGTTACGATGTTGACGGCATACACATGGATGACTATTTCTATCCGTACCCAGTAGCTGGGCTGCAGATACCAGACGACCGCGAATATGCTGCGAACAGCAATGGCATCAGCAATCGTGAGGACTGGCGCCGTGACAATGTGAACGTGTTCATTAAGGAGTGTGGCGAAGCTATCCACCGTCTGAAGCCGTGGGTGAAGTTCGGCATATCGCCTTTTGGCATCTATCGCAACAAACGCGATGGAGTAGAGGTGGGCAGCCTTACCAAAGGTACACAGAACTATGACGACCTCTATGCTGACGTGCTGCTGTGGGTGAACAATGGATGGATTGACTATAGTGTGCCACAGTTGTATTGGCAGATTGGTCATACCGCAGCCGACTATAAGACACTGATAGAGTGGTGGAACCGCTACGCATCGGCACGTCCGTTGTATATCGGTGAAGACGTTGAGCGCACAGCAAAGTTTGCTGATGTGGACAACCCGAAGATAAATCAGATGCCGGCTAAGTTTGCGTTGCATTCCAAGTTGCCTAACGTAGACGGCACCGTGCTTTGGTATGCTAAGGCTGCAGTAGACAATGTTGGCAACTACGGAACAATGCTCCGCAACAAGTATTGGCGTTACCCTGCCCTGCAACCGCTGATGCCTTTCATCGACTCGAAGGCTCCGAAGAAACCGAAGAAGGTGAAGCCGGTGTGGACAAGCGACGGATACGTGTTGTTCTGGACAAAGCCTAAGGCTAAGCATTGGGATGATGAGGTGCACAAGTATGTCGTTTATCGCTTTGAGAAGGGTGAGAAAATCAATTTGGATAATCCTGCAAAGATAGTTACTATCACCGACAAAGAGCACTATAAGTTGCCTTACGTTGACGGCACTGCACGCTATACATACGTTGTGACGGCACTCGACCGCATGAGCAATGAGAGTAAGCCAGTGAAGAAGAAGCTGAAGCTGTAAGTTGAACTAATAGTTATGGTAGCATCGTTCCAACGCTGTGAAAGCAACCGTACTACTGTAGCATGGCTTAATGGCTAAAACAACAAAGGCTGTGAAGCACTATCGCTTCACAGCCTTTGTCGTAGTATGTAAATTATAAAAGTTCTTATCTAATTCTGTCTGCTGCACGCACGAGTTTCTCATCGTGTATCACTCCAGCGCGAGCCATGAATACCAAAATGGCAGCTATGGCAGGCAGACACGCTGCGAAAGCTAAGTTGAAAGAGAAGTCAACAGGCGATGTGTTGCGTGCTGTCACTCCCAATACGATGTACCATGCTATGAGTAAGAATAGGTTGCATACGCAAAACTTGCTCTGTAGCTTTCGGTTGTTGTAGAGGAATATTGTTCCCAAGCTGAGTGCTGCACTCATTGCGAGGATGCCGAACAATCCGCATACGGAGTAGTTGGCACCTGCGCTTGTGATGATGCAGAGGTTGTAGAGCTTAATGCTTCCGCCCATTCCCATCGGTGTTATCTCTGCTATAGGTAAGCAAAGGCAAACCACCGTGGCAATGAAAGCGAGCAAGAGGAACAACGATTGCTTACGTTGTATCATTACGCCTGCTCTTGATTGTTGTCCTGTGACGGGTCGCGGAAGTAAACGTTGCCCTCAATGAACTCCTGGGTTGCCAAAAGTGTTGGCTTCGGCAGTTTCTCGTAGTAACGTGAGATTTCAATCTGCTCACGGTTTTCGAACACTTCCTCAAGCGAATCGTTGTACGAAGCGAATTCAGCCAACTTCTTGTTGAGATCCTGCTTGATTTCTACAGCAATCTGGTTTGCACGCTTAGAAATGATAGCTACGCTCTCGTAGATGTTTCCAGTCTGGTCACAGAGGTCCATGATGTTACGTGTCACTGTGTTTACTGGCGCTTTTGACTTTTTATAATCCATATATTTATTAATATTTAGTTTTAGACTATTCTATTATTCTGCTATTTTTATAGTTTTATATTTTAGTACAATATCCTCCGGCCTACATGGGATGAATAAAGGTTTAGATGGAGTAGCCCCATCTGAGCGACATATAATTTCATAACAAAGAGTTCTTAGGATATATGAATTTCCATATTCAATTGCTTTTGTGCCTCTTTGTACATTTTCTTTAGGAGTTGCTTTGGGCATAAAACCACAAGCGTTGTCTACTACACTTTTATATATAATACTGTTATCTTCTGGTGGATATGCTTCTACTGTATATTCATAGCATACGTATAAACCAGCAGGAATGTATGAGGCGTAATCTGGACCAAAAGTTGTCTTTACCCTTCGACTCCTATTTGTCTTTATTTCTCCAGTCCAAGTCATTACATTACTAGAAGAGCGAATTACACTTCTATTAGCTACGTAATTACTGTTCTCATTATGATTGCTATGTATGGTAATATACTCTTCTTCATCTTGTGAACAAGCGCATGTTCCAATGCATAATAAAACTAAAAATAAATTTTTTAAGCACATGATAAAAACTTGTTAATTAAAAATTATATCCATAAGAAAGCGAAAAAGAATTATTATAAATTCTATTTGAACTATTCTTGTATATATTAGCTAATCCCATGTAGTATCCTAATGTAAATACTCCCTTTTTGTATTCGTAGGATAATCGAAAAGGTATACCAAAATCGATTTTATTATATAAAAAAGAAACATTGGTTACTGCTTTTCCTGATGATTCTGAATCATATATCCATTTTGTATCATCTTTTATGAATATTCTATTTCCATTATGGCTAGTAGCCTTGAATAGCCAGCCTACTTGAATTCCCATTTGTGCTGAAAAATTGGAGTGGAACAAGTCTACTTTTATCAAAATTGGAAGATGCATATAATGCAAATTAGTATAAAAGTCATAGACTTCCCATTTCATATTTTCAGATGAATTTGAGTAATCCGAGTATTTTGATCCATTTAGAGAATAGTGTAGTCCCACAATTCCATAGAATACATTAGACATTTTTTTTTGTATTTCAAAACCTAATGAATAACCAATCTTGAAATGTGAATTCAAACTATTATTACCGATGCCAATGAAATCTCCTTTAATTGAAGACATATTAATTCCGATAACAGGACGTAATGTTACATCTTTTATATTTTGTGCATTTAATATGTTACTATTTATGCAACAGAGAAGAACTAACAGTTTCCTTATGTTTAACATACTACACCTTTCTTTATAAATGGAAATGGAATGTATCACAAATGTCTTGTTAGACAAATTAATTTGAATTTATGCTTATGTCAAATTATGTGTCATTAATACATCAATCCTTGATGTAGTTCTTGCACTTGCTGATGAACTTCTCTGCAGTAGCCTTGTCCTTTGAGTCAGGATACTCGTTGATGAATCCGTAGCACTCGTCCTCTGCGTCCTGATAGCGTTCGAGCTTCTTCTCCTCAACGCTCTGTTGTGCCAGTTCGAACTTGCTCTTCATCACGAGCAGCGAAAACTTCTCGCGCAAGGTGGTGTAAGGATAGTCTTTCAGAGCGTTTTGAGCAGTGATGATGCAAGCCTCGTAGTTGTTGCCTCCGTATGTGCAGTTGCCGAAGTACTGACCGAGGTCGTAGTAGAGCTGAGCCGAGTAGAGTTCTTTCTGCACCAGTTTATCCTGCAACTCGAAGAGCTTCTGCTGCGCAGTAGCACGATCCTCGCCATCGGGATAGAGATCCATATACTCCTGGAAGGCAGCGATGGCGTTCACTGTCTGCGATTGGTCGAGACGCGGCTCCGGTGTGCAGTTGTAGAGGCTCATGCCGATGTAGAACTCTGCCTTCTCAGCGTATACACCTTTTGGATAACTTTGAAAGTATTTCTTGAATGTAGCGGCTGCTCCCTCGTAGTCCTTACTATTGTATTCAGCCATAGCCAACATATAAAGACTCTCTTGAGCGTTGTCGGTGCCTTTCTGCATTGTCACCAAACCTTGCAACAATGATGATGCGCGCACATACTTGCCGTTGGCATAACTCTCTTTGGCATATTCGTATTTGTATGTGTTGTCAGAGGTCTTGTAGACCCGGTTGAACTCATTGGCGCAACTCGAGAAGAGAACCGTTGCAAGAATTGCAGCATATAGTGATTTCTTCATAATTCGATACTTTTTGAACTGCAAAAATACATATTATTTATTTAACTACAAAGAATAGTTTCTCTTTTTATAAAATCTTCACGCTATAACTTGCTGATTTTGCATGTTATTACGGCTTAATGGCATCTTTTTAGAATAAAAACGATAAAAAGTTTGAGCGTTTTCTTTCTTTTGTATATATTTGTAGTTCCGCTTTTTGCGTGTATTTTAATTTAATGACGACATATATGGACTTCAAGATATCCTCAAAGTTTCAGCCTACGGGCGACCAGCCCGAGGCTATACGCCAGCTCACCGATGGCGTGCGGTGTGGCGAACATGCCCAAGTGTTGCTTGGTGTGACGGGTTCGGGTAAGACGTTCACTATGGCCAATGTCATAGCCAACGTAGGGCGTCCCACGCTCATATTGAGCCATAACAAGACGCTTGCAGCACAGTTGTATGAGGAGATGAAGAGCTTCTTCCCCGACAACGCCGTGGAGTATTACGTTTCGTACTACGATTATTATCAGCCAGAGGCTTATCTGCCTTCATCGGATACGTACATAGAGAAAGACCTTGCCATCAACGAGGACATCGACAAACTGCGTCTGTCGGCTGTAAGTGCGCTGCTCTCGGGCAGAAAAGACGTTGTTGTCGTATCGTCGGTGTCGTGTATCTATGGTATGGGTGGTCCTACGGCTATGGCGAATAGCGTCATCTCGGTGAAGAGGGGCGAAACGGTAGAGCGCAACGCTTTCTTGCGTAAGCTCGTTGATGCGCTCTATCTGCGCAACGATATAGACTTAACGCGTGGTACATTCCGCGTGAAAGGCGATACGGTGGACGTATTCATGGCTTACAGCGACAATGTGCTACGCATAACATGGTGGGACGATGAGATAGACAGCATTGAGGAGGTGGATAGCATTACGTTCCAGCGCATTGCGGAGTTTGCCGACTATAAGATTTATCCTGCCAATCTGTTCGTAACGTCGAAAGAGCAGACCGAATCGGCTATACGCCTTATTCAGGACGATTTGGTTAAACAGATTGACTTTTTCGAGTCGGTGGGCGACCATATTCGTGCGCAGCGCATCAAAGAGCGTGTGGAGTACGACATGGAGATGATTAAGGAGCTTGGACATTGCTCTGGCATCGAAAACTATTCGCGCTACTTCGACGGACGCGAACCAGGGCAGCGTCCTTACTGTCTGCTCGATTTCTTCCCGAAGGACTTTCTTATGTTTATAGACGAGAGCCATGTGTCGGTGCCACAGATTAGTGCGATGTATGGTGGCGACCGCGCTCGCAAGCAGAACCTTGTGGAGTATGGTTTCCGTCTGCCTGCCGCGTTCGACAACCGCCCGTTGAAGTTCGACGAGTTCATGGACATGATTAACCAAGTTGTGTACGTGTCTGCAACGCCTGCTGACTTCGAGTTAGATGAGGCAGGAGGCGTTGTGGTTGAGCAGATTATACGTCCTACCGGACTGCTCGACCCAATCATCGAAGTGCGACCGAGCGAGAACCAGATTGACGACTTGTTTGAGGAGATTGTGCAGTGTCGCGAGCACGACTCGCGTGTACTTGTCACTACGCTCACGAAGCGTATGGCGGAGGAGCTTACCGAGTATCTTCTTGCCCACGACGTACGCGCCAACTACATACACAGCGACGTGGCAACGCTCGACCGCGTGAAGATTATGAACGACCTGCGTGCCGGTATGTACGACGTGCTTGTAGGCGTAAACCTTCTGCGCGAGGGATTGGACCTGCCCGAAGTGTCGCTTGTGGCTATCCTCGATGCCGACAAAGAGGGGTTCCTGCGCAGTCATCGCTCGCTTACGCAGACCGCTGGTAGAGCGGCGCGCAACGTGAACGGAAAGGTTATAATGTACGCCGACAAGATAACAGACAGTATGCAGCGAACCATCGACGAGACGGCACGCCGCCGCCAGTTGCAGTTGAAGTATAACGCCGACCACGGTATCGTTCCGCAGCAGATACGCAAGGACATCAAGGGGGCACTCGCAGGCTTCATGGACAGCGTGAAGTCGACTGAGAACTCAGCACCAGTATCAACGTCTCAACCTCGCCCCACATCTACTTCTTACCGCCCATATATCGAACCAGAACCAACGGCTTTCGCTGCCGACCCCGTAGTGAAGCGCATGACGCGCAAGCAGCTTGAGAAGAGCATTGCCGACACCACCGAACTGATGAAGGCTGCGGCGAAAAATCTCGACTTCCTGCAGGCTGCGCAGTACCGCGACGAGATTGTGCGCTTGCAGGAGAGTTTGGAGCAGAAGAAGTAAAAAGTAAGCGGTGTGGGCTGCTTGCCCGTACCGCGCAGCCTAAAAGGTGGATACCTCATTTGTTAAATAATGGTTAATCTGGCGGCTGATAGGCTTTAATTTCGTAATTTTGCACTTTAATAATTATGCAATTCTTTAAACAAAACAGAATGGACAACGAATTTTTGACAGACGATAAGCAGAACTTCGACTTGGAAGAGTCGGCTGTAAAGCGCCCTGAGCGACATCATAGCAGAGGAGAACGTTCTGACCGCTTCTTTATGATAAGGAATATTCTCAACATTGTCTTTATGATTGGTGCAGTTGTGGGTGTTCTTGTGCTCTATTTCCACGATAAAACGATAGGCACGGTTATTATTCTCGTATCTATGGTGTTCAAGATGGCGGAGTGTTGTTTCAGATTAATACGCCTATAATAACTGCAATGATAAAAACAACAAGAAAATTATTAGGACTTCTTGCGTTTCTGTTGTCTGTTCCGATGTGTCTGTCGGCACAGATAGGTATGGACGACAACGATCGCTTCAACCAGATGAACCCTGATGGCTCTGTGAACAAGCGCAACCGAAACGCTGCCGACTCACTGGGTACGGACAAAGTTATACCGCGCGGCATAAGGGTATGGACGGTCGATTCGCGTTTTGGCGACCAAAGGAAAGCTGCTGTTGACACCGTGTCGCACATGTTTATGAACTCTATCTTTACAACAGGTTTGCGTGGTGAGTATAACACGACGGGCAATCTCGGTGCGCCGCGCATACATCGCATATTTATCGATCGTCCAGAAACAGAGCAGTTTATCTTTACGCAGCCATACGATTATGTTGTATCGCCCGTAGATAAGTTTCATTTCACGAACACGTTGTCGCCTATCACGAACCTTACATACAACACCGCAGGTGACAGAATAACGGGTGAAGACCGACTTTCGGCTAAGTTTGGAGTGAATGCAGGCAAGCGCCTTGGCGTTGGTTTCAACGTCGATTATCTCTACGGGCGTGGCTATTACTCTGAGCAAAGCACGTCGCATTTCAAATTCTTGCTCTATGGCTCCTATCTTGGTGAACGCTATCAGGCACATCTCTTGTTCTCCACTCTCAATCAGAAAGTAACGGAGAATGGTGGAATCACCAACGACGAGTATATAAAGCACCCAGAGAGCTTCGACGATAACTTCGCAACGAACGAGATACCTACCGTCTTGGAGCGCAACTGGAACCGCAACTCTAATCAGCATATCTTCTTCACGCATCGTTTTAGCTTTGGTTTCCGCAAGAAAGTGAAGATGAGCGAGGAGGAGATTGCAGCCCGCAAGTTTGCAATGGCGTCGGAGAAGGAGAACGCAGCCTTGCACGAAAAGGAGGCTGCCAAGCGCAAAGCAGAGCGCGAGGGCACTGACTTCGACGAGGAAGAATACGAGGAGCAATCGTTTGACGGACGTCCTGACGATGCGAAGGTGGCAGGCAAAGAGCCTACGACTACCGAAATGGCAGACAACTCGGGGCGTATTCGCGTAGATGGCAAGGCTGCAGCCGACAGTCTGAACAACCTTGCAGCCCAGGCGCAGCTCGATACGATGTGGATGAAGACAGAATATGTGCCCGTTACGAGCATCATACACACCGCCAAGTTCGACACCTATCGTCGCATTTATCAAGCCTACAACTCACCGAAGGACTTCTATGCTAACACTTACGACAATGTAGGTGCGTACAGTGGCGACTCTATATATGATAAGACGAGCCATTATCGTTTGCAGAACACGCTCGCCTTGTCGCTATTAGAAGGCTTCAACAAGTGGGCAAAGGCAGGCGTAAAGGTGTTTGCTACGTCCGACTTGCGCCACTTTACATTGCCTAATACCGAGCGTACATTCACTACGTACAACGAGCACAACCTCAGTGTAGGCGGTCAGCTCTCTAAGACACAAGGTAGAACGCTGCACTACAGCGTGTTGGGCGAGGTGTGGACGATAGGTAAGGATGCAGGTCAGGTGAAGGTGGATGCTAATGTTGACCTCAACTTCAAGTTCCTTGGTGACACGGTGCGCCTCGCTGCGTCAGGTTTCTTCCATAGCCTTAACCCAACGTTCTATCAGCGCCACTACCACTCGCGCCACTTCTGGTGGGACAAGGACGATATGGCTAAGATAGTTCACTCGCGCTTAGAAGGCACCTTTGCTTACGACAAGACACGCACAAAGTTGCGTGTGGCGTTCGATGAGCTGAAGAACTACACCTACTTCGCAATGGGATACAACATAACCGATGAGCATCTGCGCACGCAGAACACGCTCAGCGTGAAACAAGCGGGTGGGGCGATAAGTCTCTTCACCGTAGGTTTGCAGCAGGATGTGACCCTCGGGCCGGTTAATTGGGAGAGCGTTGTTACGTTCCAGAAGTCGTCTAATGAGACAGTGTTGCCTGTGCCCACTTTGAACGTCTACACCAATCTGTACTTGCGCTTTATGATAGCGCGCGTGTTGAAGTGCGACCTTGGTGCCGATGCGCGTTACTTCACCAGCTACTACGCACCCGACTATAGTCCGGCTCTCGGACAATATGCCGTGCAGGATGGTCCAAGCAAGACGAAGGTAGGCAACTATCCGCTTGTGAATGTGTACGCCAATTTCCATTTGAAGCAGGCACGCTTCTTTGTGATGATGAGCCATGTGAACGCCGGCAGCGGCAACCGTTCATATTTCTTCACGCCTCATTATCCGCTCAACCAGCGTGTGTTGCGTTTTGGCGTTAGCTGGAATTTCTTTAATTAAACTTTATTATTGCAGAGACTTTCTGCACTCCATACAAAAACACCCAAGTAGGTTTGGTTCTTTCGCCTAAAACCTACTTGGGTGTTGTCTTTTATACTTACAAAAGTCATCGTTCTCCGTACGCAGTCTGATTGGGTTGCGTACGGAATCTGATTGGGTTGCGTACGGAATCTGATTGGGT
>DAVZJL010000014.1:39057-42173 GCA_052272805.1 Prevotella sp.
TCTGATTGGGTTGCGTACGGAATCTGATTGGGTTGCGTACGGAATCTGATTGGGTCGCGTACGGAGAACGATGACTTTTCTGCTACATAATGCTTATTTCGTCAACAAAGAGGAATGCCGGTTTGCCCTTTCCGCTATGCCATTCGGGCATATTGCGCTCCGATGTAGCCTTGACTTTCACGTAGCGTGCCTTTGTGGGCAGGAAGTCGAGCTTGTGGGTGTAGACCTTGTCGGCTGCGTCCTCGCCAAGTGCCGGCAACTGCTTCGTAGCCACCTGCTTGAATGTCTTACCATCCTGCGAGACACTCACTTCGATGTCGCGTGCGTCGAATATCCATGAGCCTTTATCCACGCAGGTGTTTAACTCTACGTGCGAGATTACAGAAGGTTTCTGCATGTCTATAACTGCCTCAAGGTCGTTCTCGCAGAAGCCGAGCCAGTGTCCGGTGCCGAAGCCCGTTTTACCAAGCTGTCCGTCGGTAAGCGTAGCTGCACCGTTGTAGGTGTAGTTCTTGTGTGTGGGCTGCAGCAATGTAATGGGGCAAGCCGTCGCCTTGTTGAAGTTTATCTCCTGACGACTAACGCTGCTTCTCTTGCCGTCGCGAAAGGCAGCTGCGCAGATGTTTGCAGATTTCTGCAGGGTGATGGCTCCGGTGTATAGCGAACTATTGGATGTCGGTTCGGTACCATCAAGCGTGTAGCGTATCTCAGCGTTGCCGGTTGTGGTGAGATGTACTACAATCTCTTGCCACTTCGTGTCGGCATCAACGTGTATGTTCACGTTGAAGAGATGCTTGGCGTAGTTGTAACCCAGGTGATCGTAGAGATGCGTGAACTCAACGAGACGACTTGTGAAGTCGGCGTAGTTCTTCAGCTCGGGCTGGCTCCACTGCACCTCGCTCAGCGCCGCCATACGCGGCAGAGCCATGTACTGCATCTGCTTGAATGTAGGCATATATTCGGTCCAGATATTCGCCTGCACACCGATGATGTGGCGTGCCTCGTCGGCTGTCAGTTCCTTCGGCATCGGCTCGTAAGAGTAGACGCGCTCCAACGGTAGGTATCCGCCGATGGCTTCAGGCTCGTTAGCTATGTCGAGCGACTGGTAGTAGTCGAAGTAGAGATAGCTGTTTGGGGTCATCACCACGTCGTGATGCTGTTTAGCAGCCGCGATGCCGCCAGTCTCTCCGCGCCATGACATAACGGTGGCACCCTCAGCGAGTCCGCCCTCAAGAATTTCGTCCCAACCGATGGTGTTGCGACCTAACGACTTGAGGTAGTTGGAAGCGTGAGTGATGACGTAGCTCTGCAGACGCTCCTCGGCTGTGTGTCCGTCCTTAGCCTCAAGATGCAGTTTCTTGATGCGTGCTTGGCACTTCGGACACTTCTGCCACTGGGTCTTCGGACACTCGTCGCCACCAACATGTATGTACTTAGACGGGAAGAGAGCCACAACCTCCTTCAGCACGTCGTCTACAAACTTCATTGTCTTGTCGTTGCCAGCGCAGAGCACGTTGTCCGATACGCCCCACATCTCCCATACCTTATACGGACCGCCCGTGCAGCCCAGTTCGGGATAAGCAGCAAGAGCAGCCTGCATGTGTCCTGGCAGGTCTATCTCTGGAACGATAGTAATGTAACGGTCGGCAGCGTACTTCACGATGTCGCGTATCTCCTTCTGTGTGTAGAAGCCTCCGTATGGTTTGCCGTCGTACTTGCCCGTGTTGTGCCCGATGACGGTTTGTGTGCGCTTTGAACCAACCTTGGTGAGCAACGGATACTTCTTTATCTCAATGCGCCAACCCTGGTCGTCGGTGAGATGCCAGTGGAAGCGGTTGATGTTGTGCAGAGCGAGCATGTCAATGAATTGGCGTATCTCGTCGGTGCTTACGAAGTGGCGCGACACGTCGAGGTGGGTTCCGCGGTAAGAGAAGCGCGGAGCGTCGACGATGTGAGCACAGGGAATGGTCACTTGTGATACCTTGCCACTCACTACGGGCAGCGACTTACGCAAGGTTTGTATGCCGTAGAACACTCCGGCTGCTGATGCTCCAGCAATGCTGATGCGTTTAGCGTCGACATCGAGCTTGTAGCCTTCAGCGTTGCTGATTGTCTTGTCGATAGAAAGGACAATAGCTGTAGCATCCTTGCCCTGCTTTCCGACACTGGGGCGTACACCAGTAGTCTGTTCGATATACGATGCGAGTAGGGTGGCATTGCGCTTCAGGTCGTTGTTTGAGGTCGCAACTACAATTGATGTCCTGCCGTTGAGGATAAAAGGTGCATCGTTAGTTACGTCAGCCTGCAGCGGTTGAGGCACGATGTTGAAGTCCGCAGTCTGTCCCGATGCGGAGCCGGGCAGGAGAAATGCCGTTGAGACAATGACTCCTGTGAGCAATTTCAAATTCATTGTATTGTTTATCTTGTTTTGTTTTAGTAGGCTTGTTTATTTAGAATAGATTTCCTTTGTCTTCTTGTTTAATGATAGTGTATTTAATGATAGACCGAAGATTTTCACTTGGTTGCTTACTCAACGCATACCTGTATTGCAAAGTTAGCGGAAATCGGGGACACTACAAAAAAAACGACAGCAATAATGTCTAAACATCATTGCTGTCGTTCCATAATATCTATATCTTAGGAGGATAGGGTAGACGTGCTATCCGTCTCCTCCTATGATTTTAGCAAGATTAGATCTGCTCGCTCCAATCCTCCTGGCTCTTGCGAACGTAGGTCTGGTAGCGGAGTTTAGCCATCTTCTCAGCCTGGCTGAACAGTTCGTCAGCCTCCTTCGGGAATGCCTTCTGAACAGAGAGGTAGCGAACCTCACCAAGGAGGAAGTCGCGGAAGTCCTCCCACTTCGGAGCCTTAGAGTCGAGTGTGAACGGGTTCTTGCCCTCGTCAGCCAACAGCGGGTTGAAGCGCCAGAGGTGCCAGTAACCGCAATCAACAGCGAGCTTCTCCTCGTTCTGTGAGCGACCCATACCGCCCTTACGCTTCAGACCGTGGTTGATACACGGAGCATAAGCGATGATGAGTGACGGACCTGGATAAGCCTCAGCCTCGCGGATAGCCTTCAATGTCTGAGCATTGTCAGCACCCATAGCAATCTGAGC
>DAVZJL010000015.1:0-42155 GCA_052272805.1 Prevotella sp.
ATACATGCCTGTCACGCATGGGGTCACGAGTTCGAGTCTCGTACGCACCGCCAACGTTCCTTTATGACAAACACCACTGGTGCGTTAGTTCAGTAGGTTAGAATACATGCCTGTCACGCATGGGGTCACGAGTTCGAGTCTCGTACGCACCGCCTACTAAAAGGAGTTTCATTCAGAAACTCCTTTTTTTATTTTCCTAATTCTTCTTGAACACGTATCGACAGTTTGCCGAACGCCTTATTGTTGATTGATTGAGATTAAAAAATATTATTTATCGGGTGTGTTTATTCCGTATCTCAGAATTAATTGTTACTTTTGTCGTTCGTAATTAAGGAAACAAATAAATATAATAGTAATGAGATCAAGAACAGCAAATTGGTTTGAAACCACAGTGCGCTATGACCGTCAGACAGAAGATGGTGGACAGAAGAAGGTAAGCGAAGTGTATGTAGTAGATGCTTTGAGCTTCGGCGAGGCAGAAGAGGTTATCACGAAGGAGATGGAGGCGTTCGTAACGGGCGAGTTCGAGGTGAAGAATATCACTCCGGCTGCTTATGGCGAGATTTTCTTCAGCGATTTGGACACCGACGACCGCTGGTATAAGGCTAAGCTTTCGTTCATCACTATCGACGAGAAGACTGCTAAGGAGAAGCGTACTGCTGTAAACTTCCTCGTTCAGGCTGCTACATTCAACGCTGCAGTAAAGAACATTGAGGAGGCTATGGGCAAGACAGCTATCGACTATATCATTGCGAATATCTCTGAAACAAAGATTATGGACGTGTTTGAGCACAACGCGCCTGCAAAGAAAGAAGAGAAGAACGATAAGCCTGAGTTTGAGGGCTAAAGTTTAAGGCGAATAGTGGGGAGGGGTAGCGATAACATTTGTTGTTTCTATCCCTCCTAATAAAATATTAATTAAAATAACTCCGTAAGGTATGAGCATTGCAAACAGACTTCGTGAGGTGACGGACAGCCTCCCTCAAGGCGTACGACTTGTGGCTGTCAGTAAGTTTCATCCTGCCGAGTACGTCAAAGAGGCGTATGATGCCGGACAGCGTGTGTTTGGCGAGAGTCGTGAGCAGGAGTTGTCGCGTAAGGTGGAGGTGCTGCCAAAGGATATAGAGTGGCACTTCATTGGTCATCTGCAGACTAACAAGGTGAAGTACATCGCGCCTTACATCTCGATGATTGACGCTGTCGACTCGCTGAGGTTGCTCCGCGAGATTAACAAGCAGGCAGCTGCGAATGGACGCACGATAAAGGTTCTGTTGGAGTTGCACATCGCAGAGGAGGAGACCAAGTACGGACTGTCGCTCGATGCGTGTCGCCAGCTGCTTGAGGGTGGCGAGTGGCGTGCGCTGCAGAACGTGCAGATATGCGGACTGATGATGATGGCATCGCACGTGGATGACGAAAGTATCATACGCAAGGAGTTCATGCTTGCTGCCGACTTCTTTGACGAGGTGAAGGCACGCTACTTTGCAGACGATGATTCTTTCTGCGAGCGTTCGTGGGGCATGAGCCACGACTACCACATTGCTGCCGAGTGTCGCTCTACGATGGTGCGTGTCGGTACGTATATCTTCGGAGAAAGAATTTACTGATATCATCCGCATCAAACGATGCGGATGATATTTTTTACCCTTTTACTTTTTTACTTTTTTACTCTTTTACTTTTTTACTCTTTTACTTTTTTACTTTTTTCAAAGTAGTATTGTCCTTTCCCTTTTGTTCTTCCGCCGTACTCGATGGCTCGGGTGGGGCAGTGGTGATAGCAAGCGAAGCACGATAGGCACTTGCCGTTGTGTAGCCATATTGGGTGTTTGTTCTCGTCCATTGCCATGTCGTTGACGGGGCAGTTGTTGACGCACAGACCACAACTGATGCAACGGTTGGGGTCTACGCGGAACGGGGTGTCTTTGATAATCCAACGGATGAACACATCGCCGATGAGTCGGCTGTTGATGCGTGGCCAGTTGCCGATGAGGATGTCGCGTATGCCGTGGTGTCGTTGGCGTATGTCGTCGATGAACTTCGAGAGTTTCTCGTCGGCTTCGCGCTTCTTTTTTGCTTCTTTTTCGGGTTTATCCACGTCCATGAATGGCAGTCCGATGTACGATTCGGGCATGATGAGCGATATTGCACTGTGCACCTTTATGCCCACTTCCGCCAAGTCTTTTTCCAAAATGTCGACTGCCTCGCCCACGTTGTCGCCAGCCGTGCATACGACGTAGGAGTAGCTGCCAGCTTGATTGATGCGTAGGCGGCGCACGAACTCCTTAACTATTAACGGTGGTCGCCAACCGTGTACGGGGAAGAAGAATCCCACGGGTTCGTCGTCCTTCAGTTCGTAGCTGAATGTGCTGTCGCTATCGGCGTGCTTCAGTGTGGCTGCTATGTCTATGAGTTGGTCGTCGAGGGCAGCGGCAGTCTTACTCGCAGCCCACTTCGTGTTGCCGGTTCCTGAGAAGTAGAATATCATAAGTGTATGTATTGAAACAAAAAAGGCAGGGAGCAAACGTCTGTCAGTTTCTCTCCCCACCCTGTATGGTTTGTAATGATTGTTTTTACTTATTTCTTAGTCTCGCTCATAACGCCTTCGATGTAGAGGCGTGTGAGCTCTGTTACACCATTGGTGCGCACAGTGATGGTCTTTTTGAAGTGACCAGGGAATGCGCCGGTGCCGTTGTATGTCACCTTTATCTCGCCCTTCTCGCCTGGCTTGATAGGAGCCTTTGTGTATGAAGGTATGGTGCATCCGCAGCTTGCTACAGCCTGATTGATGATAAGCGGTGCTGTACCTACGTTTGTGAAGGTGAACACGCACTTCTGAGTAGGCTCATTTTCTGAGAATGTGCCGAAATTGTGAACCATTTTGTCGAACTTAATCGAAGCCTGATTCTCCTGAGCCATGGCGAAGCATACGCTAAGCATGAGCATGAATGACATTATAAAAAATTTCTTCATAGTCTTTTGTATTATGTTGCAAAAGTACTAAAACTATTATATGTGGAGCTATAATGGGCGTTATTTTTGACATTAATTAAACCTCTTTAGGTTATATCGTGCATTAGGCAGATAAAAAAACAAATTGTTTTGGTTATGTCGTCCGTTTTATTTAATTTTGTAATAATAACCAAAAAACGAATTGCCATGTATAAAATTCAAGCTAACGCCTCAGGCACAAGAAGTATAGAGATAAGTGACGAACATCTGCAAACAATAAGTAAATACTCTTTGTTTGATAGTCTGGTAGACAGCAATGGCTTTGTAGATGAGCCAGTGCTCGACAAATTGAAGTTTCACGTGCGCTCATTGCTCGAGAACACAGTTGAGAACGATAAGGCTCTGCTCGATCTTTGCCTCGACGTGATTTACAATAACAATATGAAGGCTCTCGGACTGCAGAACCTCATCGCGCTTTATCGCGAGTGGGCTCCGTCTCACGTTGAGGAGAATGCAGAAGCCCAACCGACTGATGGCGAGTAAGTAATCAGTCAGGCTATTTAATAACGAAAATAATATACAATGAAAGAATACCGTCTTACCGACTGGTTGCCTACAACAAAGAAAGAAATCGAACTGCGTGGATGGGACTCCGTCGACGTCATTCTCTTCTCTGCCGATGCCTATGTGGATCATCCCTCGTTTGGCGCGGCAGTGATTGGTCGTACACTTGAGGCTGCGGGCTACACCGTGGCTATCGTGCCACAGCCCGACTGGCATGGCGACTTCCGCGACTTCAAGAAGCTGGGTCGTCCTAATCTGTTCTTCGGCATAGCACCGGGCTGTATGGACTCGATGGTGAACAAATACACAGCTGGCAAACGTCTACGTTCGGAAGATGCTTATAGCCCGGACGGTCGTCACGACTGTCGTCCGGAGTATCCTACCATTGTATATACAAAGATTTTGAAGCAACTATTCCCCGATGTGCCCGTCGTATTGGGCGGCATCGAGGCTTCGTTGCGCCGTCTGACGCACTACGACTACTGGAAGGATTCGCTGCAGAAGTGCATACTCTGCGACTCGGGTGCTGACATGATAATCTACGGCATGGGCGAGAAACCTATTGTAGAACTCTGTCGCAACCTCGCCGAGGGCTTGCCTATAAGCGCAGTGCACAACATTCCGCAGACCGTTTACCTCTGCCGTGAGAAGGAGATACCCAACGGCATTGGCGACGACGACATCGTGCTGCACAGCCACGAGGAGTGTTTGCGCAACAAGAAGGCGCAAGCAGAAAATTTCCGGCACATCGAAGAGGAGTCGAACAAGATGCACGCACAACGTCTGCTGCAGGCTGTAGACAACAAGTATGCCGTTGTCAATCCGCCTTATCCGCCGATGACCTCCGACGAGCTCGACCACTCGTTCGACCTGCCTTACACCCGTCTGCCACATCCCAAGTACAAGGGCAAGCGCATACCGGCTTACGAGATGATTAAGTTCTCGGTCAATCTGCACCGCGGATGCTTCGGCGGTTGCGCCTTCTGCACAATCAGCGCGCATCAGGGCAAGTTCATAGCGTGCCGTTCTAAGCGTAGCATCGTGGAGGAGGTGAAGAAGGTGATAGATATGCCCGACTTCAAGGGCTACCTCTCCGACCTCGGTGGTCCGTCAGCCAATATGTACGGTATGCACGGCAACAACCCAAAGGCGTGCGCCGTCTGCAAACGTCCGTCGTGTATTCATCCGCAGGTGTGCCCCAACCTCAACACCGACCACTCGAAGCTGCTCGAGATATATCACGCTGTCGACGCTCTGCCCGGCATAAAGAAGAGTTTCATCGGTAGCGGTGTGCGCTACGACCTGCTGCTGCATCGTAGCAAGGACGAGACAATCAACACCGTAGCACGCCAATACACACGCGAACTGATTACCAAGCACGTGAGCGGACGACTCAAAGTGGCACCCGAACATACGTCGGATGCGGTGCTTAAGCTCATGCGTAAGCCGTCGTTCAAACTGTTCGGTGAGTTCAAGTGCATCTTCGACCGTATCAATCGCGAGGAGCATCTCAACCAGCAGATAATTCCTTACTTCATCAGTTCGCACCCGGGTTGTAGAGAAGAGGATATGGCTGAACTTGCGGTGCTTACAAAGCAGCTCGACTTCCACCTGGAGCAGGTGCAGGACTTCACGCCGACACCAATGACCGTGAGCACGGAGACGTGGTACACGGGCTACGACCCCTACACGCTGGAGCCTGTGTTCAGCGCTAAAACACCGCGTGAGAAGCTCGCACAGCGTCAGTTCTTCTTCTGGTACAAGCCCGAGGAGCGCCGAGCTATTGAGCAGGAACTGCGCCGCATAGGCAGGGCTGACCTCATACAGAAACTCTACGCCGGTGTGCCTGCTCCTAACTACGGACGCAACTTCGGCAACAACCGTCGCCCAGAGTTTGAACGTCGCGAGGGCAGAGACGAGATGGACACTCGCGATAGCCGTAAGGGACGCAACAATCGCAACAATAAGAGTAGCTACAAGGGCAGAAAGCCGAAGTGGTAATCGCCTAAATGCAAATCTTTCAAACTGTTACTATCTATGAATATTAAGACTATTTGTATGCACATTGCCCTTGCTGCCTTTGTGTTTGTTGGTGCTTCATGCGAGAAACAATTCGTAGAAAGCACCAACGAAGGTGGTGATGTGGTGGTTGATAACAAAGACGATAATGGAAATAAACTACCTACACTCAACGTGAAGTTTAATGTGCTCGGTGTAGAATCGACGCAGAATGGCACTGCTTCGCTGAAAAGCAAGTGTAAGCGATTGAGTTTCTCGGTGTTCGATGCAGGAGGAGAGCGTCTGAATTATCGCACAATCACTCAACTCAGCAGCGATAAGGATTTTGGAAAAGTGTCGCTTGCCATACCCAAAGGCAAGTATTCGTTTGTATTTGTTGCGGAGAACGGCAATGCTGCACCTACAATATCAGAGCCAAATACCGTAACGTTCAAGAAGAACAAACTTACCGATACCTATTGTTATTATGGCGAATTAGACATACAAGGTAAGGCTTCTCACGACATCACTTTGCAACATTGTATAGCAAAGTTGCGTGTAACGCTTAACGACGTTACACCGCAAGAGATAGACACTCTATCGTTTTACTACATAGGCGGTAGCAGTACGCTCGACCCCACAACGGGATATGGCAAGGTGAGTTCTCGTCAGACGGAGGCACATGCCGTGGAAAGGCTTGCATATAGAGGTAAATCAACATACGAACTCTACACCTTTCCACATGCCGATGCGCGAAAGCTAAAGCTGAGAATAACGGCAAAGTCGGGCGAACAGATGCTATACACGCGTGCAATCGATGATATAGCGGTGGAGAGTGACGATGTGACGGATTGTTCGCTCAACTTCTTTGGCGAAAATCCTGAAGTAGGACGATAAAAAAGGTGCAAAGCTTATTTGCTTTGCACCTCTGCCAATGCTTTTGGCCAGTCGGTATCAAGAGAGAACTGTGTTATAAAGTTCTCGTTGTCCACATAACTGTATATCACTTCCTTATCAACGTCGTTGAAGAGTGAGTTGTTGATAGTAGCTGTGCGGAACACCGCTTTCAGCATATCCTTGTCTTTGTTCTTTTTTAAAGTGCTGAGTTTGCTTACGAAGAGGTTTACAAATTCAATCATAGCATTTGTCTGCACCCCCAATTCGTATTCGCTGAAGAGAGGTTCTTGGCTCGCTTTGTCGATGAGATAGTAGATAGCATCGTATTTGAACGTAGCTATCTTGCGTGCCTCCAAATTGTTTTTCGTGTCGTTGGCAAATGCTTTTGCCTCCTTTTCAATTCTTCTCACCTCGTCGTATATCTCTTGAGCCGATGTGCTCAGTACCGACATACATACAAGTGCCAATATTATAAACAACTTTTTCATACGTTCTTATTTTTCTTTACAGATATAAAGCTGCTACAGTAGTGTGTGTTGCTTAGTGTCCGATGCGGCTTATCTTATCTTGATTTTTGTTTATGAAGTCCTTCCAACCGCTATAGTGAGTGTCGCTTACCGGGTTGCCTTGCTGCATGAAGTGGCAGTAAGCCACGCCAAGAGCGTCGGTGGCATCCATCAGTTTCGGCATCTCGTCGGCTTCGATGCGTAGCAAGCGTTGCAGCATAGCAGCCACCTGCTCCTTCGAAGCCTGACCTTGCCCTGTGATAGCCATCTTTATCTTCATCGGTGCATACTCGTGTACGGGTACGCTGTGTCCCACAGCGGCTGCTATGGCTACGCCTTGCGAGCGTCCGAGCTTGAGCATCGACTGCACGTTCTTGCCGAAGAACGGGGCTTCGATAGCCATCTCATCGGGCAGGAAGCGGTCGATTATCGCCGTCACCTGCTCGTGTATCTTGCCAAGACGCAGGTAGGGGTCGTGGTCTTTGCGCATATCTATCACGCCCATGTGCAGCATTTCAGCCTTGTTGCCCACGGCTCGCAGCACACCGTATCCCATCACGTTCGTACCTGGGTCGATGCCGAGAATTATCTTTTCTGCTTTCATCTATCGGTCTAAGTACGGGTTGTGCGCCAGCTCATATCCCATTGTGGTCTTCGGACCGTGTCCAGGCAGCAGCGTGATGTCGTCGGGGAACTGCACGAACATACGCAGACTCTGTATAATCATCAGCATACTGCCACCCTCGAAGTCGGTTCTGCCGATAGAACCGCGGAAGAGGGTGTCGCCCGTGAACGCTACGCGCTCGTCTTTGATGTACAGCACTACGCTGCCCATAGAGTGTCCCGGTGTTTCGATTACCTCGATGTCGTGCGAGCCGAACTTGAGGTGGGCACCTGCTGTGAACGGCTTGATGTCTGTAGCGATAGGCTCTGTGAGAGCTATGCCGAAGAGCGCAGCCTGCTTGTCGGCAGCGCGAACGTAAGCCTCGTCAGACGCGTCGAGTTCCAGTGGTAAACCGTATGTGCTGGTGATGAATGCATCGCCGAAGTTATGGTCGAGGTGTCCGTGTGTAGCAATGAGGTGTACGGGGTGCAGCTCGTTCTCGTTGATGTATTTCTCGATGGCGAGCTTCTCTGCCTCGGTGTATGCACCACAGTCGATGATGACGCACTCCTTGGTCTCGTCGCTAACAACATAGCAGTTCTCCTGCAGCATGTTGCATGTGAATGTTTCTATCTTGAGCATTTCTTCTTTTCTTTTTTATAGGTCTCTTTATGGTGGCGTTTAAGCCTAACTAAGCCTCTTTGAGCCTAACTAAGCCTCTTTGAGCCTAACTAAGCCTCTTTAAGCCTAACTAAGCCTCTTTAAGCCTAACTAAGCCTTTCTACTTTTTACCTTTTTACTTTTTTACTTTTACAGGGGTAAGTAGATAAGGTACTTCTCCTTGAACCACTCCTCTTTGAACATATCGTGTATTTCGGTGAGGCTCACGATGTTCTTGAACGGTTTTGTCTCAGCCTGTAGGTCGCCACCTTTAAGACAGATGAGTCCGTTAGGCAGCGAGTTGTGTTGGTTCTTGCGGTTCACGTTCTTCTTTATAATCTTCACGAGGTCGGGTAGTGGCATCACGGCACGACTCACCACGAAGTCGTACTGCGCCTTCTCTTCTTCGCCCGAAAGCTGTTCAGCCACCACGTTCTTCAGTCCGATAGCCTGCGCCACCTCGTTCACCACGCGAATCTTTTTGCCCGTACGGTCGATTAGCTTGAACTGGCTGTCGGGGAACATGATTGCGAGTGGTATGCCCGGAAAGCCGCCACCCGTGCCGAGGTCGAGCACCTTTGTGCCTTCGCGGAAGCGAATCTCGTGAGCAATGGCGAGCGAGTGGAGCACGTGGTGCTCGTAGAAGTTGTCCATATCCTTGCGCGAGATGACATTAATCTTGCTGTTCCAGTCCTCGTAGAGAGCCTTCAGCGCAGCGAACTGTTCGCGCTGTGTGTCGCTGAGATTAGGGAAGTATTTCAGTATCAATTCCATTTTCTTATCGTTCGTTGTGTGATTGTTGTTGTTTTAAAGATTAGTGCATTACGCATCCCGAAGGTCTTTCGCGGTCTTCTGCCTTCACCGCACCGGCGTGTTGTTGGCTGAACTCGCGGTTGATGTCCGCCAGTTCGCGTCTGCCGAAGATATAGTCGTCGTACATATCGTCCATATCGATGCCTTCGCAGTCGCAGTTGCCAAATCCGCCGAGTGCTTCCTTCACAATCTGCATACGTTCATCGACGGTAGTGTCCTTTATAAGTAAGCTCTTCATATTCTGTATTTACACAATTGATATTGTTTTTAAGAGTGTAAAATTACAGAAAAAAACTGAAACGAGCGATTGTTTTTTGCAAAAGAAAGGTTATTCAATAATTTTTTGTACTTTTGTATTACAATTAACTTAAACAACAATGAATAAATTCTTACTTGTAATATCGTCACTTTTTGTGTCTTTAAGTGCGGCAGCACAGGGTAATAACACGCTTATGGGTGGTAACGACAGCGGTGTGCAGTCGATTGCCGAGCGTATAACTAAATTGGAGAAGAAGCACGATGCCTTCAATGTTTACGTCAACTTTGCTGGTTCGGTGAGGGCTGAGCACGACAGTCGCACCGACGAGTGGAACTCTAAGTTTGCCAACCGTCAGTTGCGTCTTGAGATTAAAGGCACCATCAACGACAAACTCTTCTATCGTCTGCGCCACTGTCTTAACAGGTCGGCTGCAGGTCAGAGCCTTGACAACTTTGCTAAGGCTACCGACATTATGATGGTGGGCTATAACATCAATGATAAGTTCACCATTGCTGGCGGTAAGTTGGCGCAGTTGTGGGGTGGTTATGAGTTTGACGAGAACCCGATTTATGTCTACGAGTATTCGGACATAGTGGGCAATATGGGCGACTTTATGGCGGGTGTGATGGCAAGCTATCATCCTACGCCTAATCATGAGATAGCTGTAGAGGTGAGCAATACGTATCAGGAGAAGTTTTCCGACCGATATGGCGAGTCCCCCGTGATAGTGAATGGCAGCAAAGTGGCACCGTTGAAGAAGTCGAACGCCCCCTTTGTATATATCCTCAACTGGAACGGATCGATGTTCGGCGGAGTGCTCAACACGCGCTGGTCGTGTGGAGTGCAGACACAGGCCAAGGGCAAGTACAGCAAGATGATAACCTTAGGACAGCAGCTCAATCTGCCCAAGTTCCAGTGCTACCTCGACTATATGGGTGCGTTCGACGATCTTGATCAGCTCGGCATCGCCACGTCAGAAGTGATGCCTCTGCTTAACATTGCTGATGATGAAACAGAGGTCAATCCACACTTCGGCAAGGTGAAGTATCACACGCTAACAGCCAAGTCCGACTGGCAGTTCGCGCCATCGTGGAACCTTCAGTTGAAGGGCATATATGGCATCACGACCGTATGCAACAGCGAGCTGTTTCACAACTATCGTCGCAGCTATGGCTATGTTGGTACCTTGGAGTACTTTCCAGTGAAGAAGCAAGACTTCCGTGTGTTCCTTTCCTATGCAGGTCGCAAGTACAACTACACACATCGCAGCACGCTCACCGATTATAACACCGACCGTCTGGAGTTGGGTATAATCTATCGTATAAAGGCTTATTAAAAAGCCTGTAGATTTAAGGTTTGGCGGACGTTTGCAGATACTACGCCTTATATTTGCCTACATATAGGCATCCGCATCGACCGACGCAGGCATCCGCATCGACCGACGCAGACATCCGTATCGACCGACGCAGACATCCGCATCGACCGACGCAGACATCCGCATCGACCGATGCGTATGGATTAATCGTAACTTTTACTATCTTATACTATGAACGTTTATTAATACTACATAAGCGTTCATTTTCTTTTTACGCCCCTCACAGCCTCGGCTTCAAGCGGATTCTCGGGCCAGTAGTGCTTTGGGTATCTGCGTCTTAGCTCCTTGCGCACTTCGAAGTAAGTGCCCTGCCAAAAGCTGGCGAGGTCTTGTGTCAGCTGCACGGGCTTGAAACCCGGCGACAGAAGTTCCATAAGCACCGGTCGTTTGCCATCGTCAACACACGGCGTACGCTCCATTCCGAAGCATTCTTGTAGGCGCACGCTCAGCACCGGTGCTTCGGCTCCAGTGCGGTAGTCGATGCGTATGCGCGACCCCGTAGGCACCTCGATGTGTGTCGGTGCCAGGCGGTCTACCTCCTGCTGTGCTTCGTATGGCAGGAGGTTCCATATTATCTCAGCAAGGTTCAGCTTTCTCAGTTCCTGAACGCTCAACTTCACGCGTCCTCCTTCTTCAAGATAGAACGGCAGCCATTGTGCAGCGGTGTTTAGCAAGTGCTCGGTCGACACGTCGGGCAACGCCAGTTCGGGGTGCCACGCAGCCACTTGTGCCACACGTCGCTGCATCTGCTCCACGGCTTTCTCACTCCATGCCATCATCGTCAGTCCGTCCTTCTTCATCGCCTCGCACACTATGCTCTTCACTTGTTCTTTGTCGGCATCGTGTATCGGCTTCGCGCTGAGCATGAGTTTGCCTATGCGCTGTTCGCGCTGCATCACCACGCAGCCCTGCTTGGTGTCCCACGAAATGTTGTCAACCTCCTTTACGAACTCTGCGTTTAGATCCTCTGGGTCTAACGGCGCAGCGAGGAACACCCTGCCCGCAGCTCCAGGTGCACTATGGAGCGATGCTATGGCTATCCAGGAGTGAGCCGACTGCTGGTCGGTGGCATCCAGCTGCACATTGGCGCCGCTCGCAAGGCGGTAGCTACCGATGTTGTTCGTGCTGTGCGCAATGCGCTCCGGATAGGCGTAAGCCACGAGCAGTCCAGCCTCCGTCGGCGCAGGGTCGCGGTTGTCCTCGTCGGTGTGCGCCATGCGACGATACTCGGCTGCAATCTTCGCTATGCGCTGCCATCTGCCAAGCTGCTTCTTGCGGCGTGCGGCACGCAGGGCAGAGAGGCGCAGCGTGAGGTCGGTGTCGCCGGTCTCTGATAGTGGGTCTTTTTCTTCGAGCAGAGCGGCAATGTCGCAAGCCAAAGAGGTGTTGTTGTGGTGAGATGTTGAGGTGTCGAGGTGTTGTTGGTGCACTTGAGACAAGTGCACCCCCTGAGATGTTGAGGTGGTGTGAGAGGTTGTTGCAAGAATCATTCTTGCGATACGTGGGTGACATGGTAGTGCAGACATCCGCTTGCCAACCGATGTTATGTTGCCATTCTTGTCGATGGCTCCGAGCGCAGCGAGCAGTTCTTTCGCCTTGAACACACCGGCACGTGGCGGCATGGTGAGCCACGGAAGGGCTTCTGCATCGCTCTCGCCGAAAGCCGCCGTGTCGAGCATCATCGGCGCGAGGTCGGCTTCTTCAATCTCCGGTTTGCGCTGTTCAGCCATAAGATGCTCCGACGCTTTCGTCCAAAGGCGATAGCACACGCCTTCAGCCACACGTCCGGCGCGACCCATGCGCTGCGTAGCCATGTCCATACTGATGCGCACGGTCTGAAGATGACTCAGTCCGGTGCGTGCATCGAACACTACTTGACGGCACAGACCAGAGTCAATCACTACGCGCACGCCTTCAATCGTGATGGATGTCTCGGCGATAGGCGTTGCTATCACAATCTTGCGCTCGCCAGGTGCAGACGGGGCGATGGCACGACGCTGGTCTTCGGGCGAGAGGTTGCCGTAGAGAGGGTGTATGGTGAGGTGAGATGTTGAGGTGTTGTTGGTGCACTTGAGACAAGTGCACCCCCTGAGATGTTGAGGTGTTGTTGGTGCACTTGAGACAAGTGCACCCCCTGAGGTGTTGAGATGTTGAGGTTTTGTTGGTGCACTTGAGACAAGTGCACCCCCTGAGGTGGTGAGGTGTTGAGATGTTGAGGTGTTGAGGTGTTGAGATTTGCTGAGCAGTTCGAAGCAGCGTTCAATCTCTGCCTGTCCTGGTAGAAACACAAGAATATCGCCATCGTGTTTTCGGTATGCTTCCATCGTTGTTGAGGCTGCTACGGCGGCTATGTCGCGCGGGTCGGTGTCCTCGTCAGCGTAGTGCAGCTCTATGGGGAACATGCGTCCCTCGCTCTCTATGAGCGGAGCCTTCAACGCTGCGCAGATACCGCAGGCATCGATAGTCGCCGACATGATAACAATCTTTAGGTCGGGGAGTATAATCTCTTGTGCCTGACGTGTTAGTGCGAGTGCAAGGTCGGAGTTGATGCTACGCTCGTGAAACTCGTCGAAGATGACGATGCTCACACCGTCGAGCGTTGCGTCGTCTATGAGCATACGTGTGAGGATGCCTTCTGTCAGCACTTCGATGCGTGTACGCTTCGACACCTTGCTTTCGAACCTCACTCTGTAGCCAACCGTCTCGCCCACCGTTTCGCCTAATATCTGTGCCATACGCTCCGCAATCTGTCGTGCTG
Source organism: Prevotella sp. (assembly GCA_052272805.1). Classification (GTDB taxonomy): domain Bacteria; phylum Bacteroidota; class Bacteroidia; order Bacteroidales; family Bacteroidaceae; genus Prevotella. Next base: position 13,384 of record DAVZJL010000015.1, read on the forward strand.
CCAGTCGGCGCGGCTCAAGCATGAGTATCTTCTTGCCGTCGCCGAGCGAGGAGAGGATGGTTAGAGGCAGCAATGTCGACTTGCCGGCACCAGGCGGAGCCGTGATGACAAGTGAATGGTGCGTTTGCAGTGCGCTGTTCACGTCGTCAGCAATCAGCGAGGCAGGCAGCGAGGCGCACTTTTTTGTTATATCTTGTGTTGAAAATGTCATTCTTACTTTTGATTGGTATGCTATGAAAAAAACGTTCTTTCTGTTCAAAACGCATGATTATTAGGTTGCAAAATTAACTCTTCATTTTGACAACCACAAACTAATGCCGTTTTTTTAGTCCATTCGCTTCCTGTTTACAATTGTTTTCTGTACTTTTGTACTTTATAATGAAACTAAGAAAGCGAAACAACGATGATATTTGAATTTAAGAATGCTACGGCGGTGAAGGGTGGGGAGACACTTTTCAGTGATGTCTCGTTCGTGGCTCTGTCAGGTGATGCGGTTGCCGTAACGGGCAATGCAGAGTCGCGCAAGGCTCTGCTGCTCGCTATGCTTGGTATGCGACCACTTAAATCGGGGTGGGCGAGCATCGATGGAGAGCCCGTCACAGCCACTACGGGCACCTACTTCCGCCAGTTCATTGCCTATCAGCCCGACTCGCTCGACTTTGAAGGGCTCACCGTGCAGGAGGTGGCGAAGAGTCAATTCGCCCTGAAAACCAACGCTGACTATGCCTATTCGGCAAAGGCGGTGGCAGCAGAATTAATGCGCCTCGGCGTTGCTGACGACTGTATGCAGAAGGGCTTCGACGAGATGGAGGAGGCGGTGGCTCAGCGAGCATCGCTTACGCTCGTTGGTATGTTCGAACGTCAACTATTGTTGCTCGACAACCCCACATCGCGACAGGACGAGGCAGGATGCCGACTCGTGGCTAACTATATCATGCAGAAGCGGTCGGAAGGCGTTGCGCTGATCGTAGCAACCGGCAATCAGGCTCTGCTCGCTGTGTGCAATAAAAGGGTTAACTTATAAACCAAACAATTTAAGCTATGGTAAATCTCTGGATAGCATTGACACTCGGTGTCATTTTCATAATAATACCCATCGTAGTGATGGGAGTGGCAGGCGTGAACATGGTGGGCAAGATGCTGAAAGGTCTGTTCTATATGGCACTGCGAGTGGGCATCATAGGCTCCATTGTCTATTGGCTCGTGCAGTGGGACAGCATCGCACTCGACATTGTGTTTGTCATCATGTTGCTATTCTACTCGGCAATAGAGGTGAAAGTGAAGGCGCGTCTGCGCTCTACGTCATATGTGCTTCCTGCTATAGCCGGACTCTTCGTCGGCACAATGCTTACGGGCGTGGGTATATCGCTCGTCAACATTACATCGTTGGCAGCTCTCAGTGCGCGCTTCATGCTGCCCGTATTCGCTATATTGCTCACAGGCACGGCTGATGTGTTGGCTCGCGCGTTGTCTATGTACTACGCCGGACTGCGTCATCACAACCAATTCTACTATTATATGCTTGGCAACGGTGCTACGCATCACGAGGCGTTGGGCTATCTCACGCGCCGTGCTGTGCAGCAGGCTGCCACGCGTGGCATAAGTGCTATGGTAGGTGGCACGTCCGTAGGCGCAGGTGCGGTTATGATGTGGGCTATGATTATGGGCGGAATGACGGTTGTCGATGCGGTAGTGCTCTTCGTGCTACTGTTGTTCGGCGTGTTCTGCTCGTCGATTGTGGCTACGGTGGTGGCTGTAAAGGTGGCGCGTCGCTATTCGCTCGACGCTTATGGACGAATGAAAAACACGAAGTAAACGCTGAACGATAATTAGTAAATGATGAACAATACTGATTGCGCAACCTTGCACGAGAAACTGCAGGGCATACGCGCTATTGCTTTCGATGCCGACGATACGCTTTGGGAGTTGCAAAACCACTTCGAGGCGGTGGAATATGAGTACTGCCGTCTGCTTGCCCCGTGGGGAAGCAAGGAGGAGGTGTCAGCGGCTCTCTTCGCTACCGAGACGACGAATATGGCTGACATGGGCTACGGCTGCAAGGCTTTCACTATCTCGCTTGTGGAGAATGCGGTGAGGGTGAGTCGTGGAACAGTGACTGGCGATATCATTGGCAGAATAGTGGAGTTGGGAAAGAGTCTGCTTCGCATTGATGCCACACCGCTTGAAGGGGTAGAACAGACTCTGCGCTATCTGCACGACCAGACTGATGAGCATGGCGCACGTCGATACCGCTTGGCTGTCTTCACCAAGGGCGAACTGCTCGACCAGGAGAACAAGCTGCACCGTTCTGGACTTGCACCTTTCTTCGATGTGGTCAGCATCGTGAGCGACAAGACGGAGGAGGCTTATCATAATCTTTGCACCGAACTGCAGGTGTCGCCTGCCGAACTGCTTATGGTGGGCAACAGCTTCCGAAGCGACATCGCTCCTGCATTGCAGATTGGTGCCTACGCTGTTCATGTGCCTTTTCATACTATATGGGCGCACGAAAAGACAGAGGAGTATGAGCATGAACGGTTGTGGCGCATGGAGAGTCTGAAGGAAATGTTGAGTTTTGAGTTTTGAATTGTCGGCTACGCTGATTAAGAATTATTCAATTAGGAGTTTTGAATTTGCAACTCTCAATTCTCAATTCTCAACTCTCAATTCTCAATTCTCAATTCTCAACTCATCAATTCAAAATGCGCGCAGCGCACAACTCAAAACTCAAAACTCAAAACTCAAAATTCAAAAATGAACAAAATAAGAACAATACTTGTTGCGTGCTGTCTTCTGCCAGTGTTCTGCTCTTGCGGCGAAGTGGCGAAGCGCATGGACGCAAAGCTTGCCGAGAGTAAGGCGGCTATAGGCATAGTTGAGAATACGAAGGCTGACGGAGTGGGCGAGAGTAGCCTTTCTTCCGGCAGCAAGAAGTCGTCAGCAACCGCTGCTGCGACTGCAGAGTACAAGGACCTGGAGCTTCCGGCGCGCCTAACGTCGGTGCCCGAACAGATACTGCGCCGCATGGGCTACACCGTGTCGTATAACAGCGATCGTCGTGTGCCCAACTGGGTGGCGTGGTGCCTCACCGCGGAGCACCTTACGGGCAGTAACAAGCGCAGCGATGCGAAGTTTCATGAGGACACAGATGTGCCAGAGCCGCGCGCTGTCGACTTCGACTATGTGCGCTCTGGCTACGACCGTGGTCATATGTGTCCGGCAGGCGACAACAAATGGAGCGCGCAGGCTATGGACGAGTCGTTCCTCTTCACAAACATCTGTCCGCAGGCACCGCAACTGAACCGTGGCGACTGGAACGAGATGGAGCAAGCGTGCCGCAAGTGGGCTAAGCAGGGCGGTGCGCTCTACATCGTGTGCGGTCCGATATTCTACAAGAACAGCAAGAAAACCATCGGCAAGAACCATGTCTCGGTGCCCGATGCCTTCTTCAAAGTGGTGCTCTGTATGACGGGCGAACCGAAGGCAATCGGCTTTATATATAAGAATGGTGACGGCAACCGACCGAAGGGCGACTATGCCAACTCGGTTGACGAGGTGGAGCGCATCACGGGCATCGATTTCTTCCCTGCGCTGCCCGACGACATCGAAGACAAAGTGGAGGCAACGTGCAATCCCGACGACTGGAACATTTGATGAATTTTGAATTTTGAGTTTTGAATTTTGAATTGTCGGCTACGCCGATTAGGAGTTGTTCAATTTTGAATTAAGAATTCGCAACTCACAAGCCACAACTCCTAACTCATAAATTCAAAATGCGCAAAGCGAATAATTCAAAACTCAAAACTCAAAATTCATAATTGCGACTGCAAGTCGCAACAATTCAAAACTCAAAATTCAAAACTCAAAATTCATAATGGAATACATGTCACAAGAGGGCTACGACAAGCTGGTAGCCGAACTACGCGAACTTGAACTCGTTGAACTGCCGCGCGTGCGCGATGCCATTGCAGAGGCACGCGACAAGGGCGACCTTAGCGAGAACTTTGAATATCATGCTGCCAAGCGCGAGCAGGGCAGACTGTTAGGACAGATACGCTTCAAGCAGAAGGTGCTTGAGAACGCACGCGTCATCGACCGCTCACGCCTGCAGGCTGACCGCGTCGGACTGCTCAGCCGCATCGAGCTTACAAACATCGCCAACAACCGCACCATGAAGTATATGGTGGTCAATCCGCATGAGGCGAACCTCACCGAGGGCAAGATATCAATCAAATCGCCTATAGCCCAGGCACTGCTCAACAAGCAGGCTGGCGACGTTGTGGAGGTGCGCGTGCCTGCCGGACTCGTCAAGCTGCGCATCGAGAGCGTCGAGTTGTAACGGTAGGAGGCTACGGCATTCTTGCCGTAGTCACGCTGTTTTGGTAGGAGGCTACGGCATTCTTGCCGTAGTCACGCTGTTTTGGTAGGAGACTACGGCATTCTTGCCGTAGTCATGCTGTTTTGGTAGGAGACTACGGCATCCTTGCCGTAGTCACGCTGTTTTTAAGTATAGCGGTTGTGAAGGGTGCGTGGGTATGGCAGGATGCCATGAAGGGTGCGTGGGTATGGCAAGATGCCATACCCTCCTATGGATGTCGTTAAAATATTCTAATTAAGAGGGTGCAGAGCTATTGCTTTGCCAAAAAAATCGTAACTTTGTACCTCTAAATAGATATTCTATCGACATACATAAGGCTGAATAGCGTGAAAATAAAGGAAGTAATTGAAGCCCTTGAACGTTTCGCGCCTCTGCCCTTGCAGGAAAGTTGGGATAATGCTGGCTTGCAAGTTGGATTGACAGAGGCGGAAGTATCAGGGGCATTATTGTGTCTGGACGTTACTGAACGTATCGTCGACGAGGCTGCCCAGAAGGGCTGCAACCTCATAGTGTCGCACCATCCGCTCATCTTCCGCAAGCTCTCTCGCCTCACTGGTGAGGACTATGTGCAGCGTTGCGTGATGAAGGCTCTTGCGCAGGGCATCGTCATCCTCTCGCTCCATACCAACATGGACAATGCAAAGGGCGGTGTCAACTACAAGATTGCCGAGAAGATGGGGCTTACGGACGTGCACTTCATGAGTGCGAAGGAGATGAACGGTGTTGAGTATGGTTCGGGCGTTGTAGGCTGTTTCGCCGAACCGCTTGCTGCCGACGACTTCATCATCCTGCTTAAGCGTGTGTTCGGCGTAGAGTGTGTGCAGGCAAATGAGCTGTTGCGCCGCCCGATACGCACCGTGGCAATCTGCGGTGGTTCGGGATCGTTCCTTCTCGACGACGCAGCGAATGCCGGCATCGATGCCTTCGTAACGGGCGAGATGCACTACCACGAGTATTTCGGACGCGAGCAGCAGATACAGATAGCGGTGATAGGCCACTATCAGAGCGAGCAGTTCACGAGCGAGATATTCCGCGAGATAATAGAAAACAGTTGTGAGGGCGTGAAGTGTTTTATCGCCGACACATGTACAAATCCGATAATGTATTTTTAAAATATCAAAGACTATGGCAAAAAAGGAATCAGAAATTTCAGTAGAGGAAAGACTGAAGACCCTCTACCAGCTTCAGACCACTCTCTCATCTATCGACGAGAAGCGCGCATTGCGCGGCGAGTTGCCTCTTGAGGTGCAGGACCTTGAAGACGAGATTGCAGGCTTGAAGACACGTGTGGAGCACATCGAGGGCGACATCGCAGACTTCCAGCAGGCTGTCGCTCAGAAGCAGGGCGAGATAGCAGAGGCAGAGGAGAGCGTAGAGCGCTACAAGAAGCAGCTCGACGAGGTACGTAACAACCGCGAGTACGACACACTGACCAAGGAGATAGAGTTCCAGAGCCTTGAGATAGAGCTTTGCAACAAGAAGATTAAGGAGGCTAACGTAAAGGTTGAGGACAAGAAGCGCGAGCTTGCTCACACCAACGACCTCATCGCCGACCGCCAGCAGGCACTCGTTGAGAAGAAGAATGAGCTTGACGAGATCATGCAGGAGACTCGTGAGGAGGAGGAAGTGCTGAAGGCTAAGGCTGCCGAGTTGGAAACAAAGATTGAGCCACGTTTGCTCTCAAGCTTCTTGCGCATCCGCAAGAACGCACGCAACGGTCTCGGCATCGTCTACGTACAGCGCGACGCTTGCGGTGGTTGCTTCAACAAGATTCCGCCACAGCGCCAGCTCGACATCAAGATGCACAAGAAGATTATCGTGTGCGAGTACTGCGGTCGTATCATGATCGACCCAGAATTGGCAGGCGTTAAGACTGCCTCTGAAGCTACTGAGGAGAAGCCGAAGCGCAAGCGTGCTACTACTCGCAAGACTGCTTCTAAGAAGTCGGAAGAGTCTGACGAGAAGCTTAGCTAATTAGTTTAGCAAGTTTTTGTTAAAAGAGGGTGTGTCAAAATTCCAGCATCCGATTGTCTTCCCACAAAATTCGCAGAATCCACAGAACAGATTGCTGAGTATATTTTCCCACAGATGTCACAGATGCACACAGATAGGCTAACCATAGCATCCTTATTTTCTGTGGATTCCGTGAATTTCGTGGGTACTTCCGCAACCTAACCATCTGTGTAGATTCGTGAAATCTGTGGGAGGATATTTTGATACACCCTCTTTTATTATTTTATCCAAATCGTATAATCATCCTTTCTTGGTTTCGCTTCTGCGGGTTCTTTCAGCGCATAGCCCAGAGCTACGTGTCCGATGCCCTCGTAGTCGCCCTCGATGCCCCATGAGGCGAGCAGCAGCTTGCCCTCAACGGAGTCGAACACTTCGTGAGCGCGGTGAATCCAGCAGCTGCCCAGACCTACGGCGTGGGCTGCGTTCATCAAGTTGCCCATCACGAGTGAACCATCATAGATATATGTAGGGCGTGAGCGGTCGGCGAGCACGAGAATTATCACGGGTGCACCGTAGAATGGGTCCGATTCTACGCCCATCACTTCGGCGTTGAGCTGCGAGAGTTTGTCGCGCACAGCCTTGTTAGTCACTACCACCATTCGTGGCGACTGCATACCTCTGCCCGTAGGAGCATATTCGCCGGCACGCACTACCTGCTCGATGAGCTCGTCCGACGGCATACGTTCGGGGTCGAAACCGCGCACGCTGCGGCGGGTTTCAAGTACATTTAGTGTTTCGTTCATACTCTATAATTTTTTTATCCATTCCGTTATTATTTCCAGCACCTCCGGTGCCATCGTTTCCTCTATCTGTTGATACTCCATGACGATGCCCGTCTTGCAATGTTGGAAGAGATGGTTCACGCCCTCCACCTTCTTGATGTCGTGTTGGCAGTTGGTGAGCCCCTTCTCAAGTGTTGTGAGGTTCTGCGTGCAATCTACCTGCGTGTCCTTCGTGCCATTGAGTGCAAGCACGGGGCACTTTATCTTCGGCAGTAGGGCAGAGGGGCAGAGTGTTAGAAAATGGCGCAGGTAGGGCGACTTGCCCTGCAACAACGTCTTTCTGAACACCGGCTTCATCTCGTTGGGTACGTCGGCATCGCTAATCTCCTCTACCGTCTTACCCGCAGCCAACTCGTCGAGTGCCTTGGCGATAGGTTTGCAGTAGTTATCTATCATGTTGGGTGCCACGCCAGCAGCCTGCAGCGCGAGTCGGTTCTGCTGCAGAATGGTCTCTCTGCCCGATGCCGCCATACCGGCAAGCGACACGATGAAGTCGGGCTTGCCCTCGGCGGCGAGCATCAGAGCGATAGTGCCACCCTCGCTGTGTCCGACGATGCCCACACGGCTGAAGTGGAAGCGTTGGCGCAGCAGTTGTAGTGCGGCAGCCGCGTCCTGCTTGAAGTCGTCGGTGGTGAAACGGCTGAAGTCGGTGCTCTCGTCGCCCCATCCGCGGTCGTCGTAGCGCAGCGAGGCGATGCCGTTGCGCGCCAGAGCGTCGGCAATCACGGCGAACGGTCGGTGCTGGAACAATTCCTCGTCGCGGTTCTGCTGTCCGCTACCCGTCACGAGTAGTACTACGGGCGTATCGTTGGTGCAGTTGGCAGGCGTGCAGAGCGTACCGCCGAAGCGGAAGCCGGCGTTCTCGAAGCTCACCTCCTCCTGCTTGTACGGGAACGGAGCCACCGGTGTCTGCGGTCTGCGCACCTCTTGCGCGCCCCGTTTCAGCGTGAGCGGCAGTTGCAGTGCGCCCTGCGCGAACGTGCCGTTGATGCAGTCGCCCTCCATCTTGCCCTCGAACGTAGCACCAATCATCGCCACCGTCACCTTTATAGTGCCGTCCTCCGCCACGCTCTTCTGCGCCGGGATGTCCTTCGCGCCCTGCGCCGGCGAGTCGAGCGTGCAACCGTCAGCCGAGAAGTTGAATACCAGTGGCAGCTTCGTGCCCATCACGTTGAGGTCGCCGCTCCATGCGCCCTGCTGTGCGCAGGCTGTGGAGCAAGCGAGAGATAGCAGCACCGCTGCTATCGTCTTCGTAATTCTGTAGTGTTTCATTCCTGTTCTTTTTAGTAGCGTTTTTAGTGGAAGAGACCTCCGCTACTGATTCTGCAAAGATACAGATTATCCCTAAAACCACTGCATTTCTGCTTGTAAAAGTTAGGTGAAAAGAATCTAAAAGCGCTGCTTAAGTCGTGCCAAACATCATGTTCAGACACCGGACGGCGTACGCCACCCGATCAGATTCCGTCCGCCGTCCAATCAGATTCCGTCCGCCGTCCAATCAGATTCCGTCCGCCATCCGATCGGATTGCGTCCGCTGCACGATGACTTACGCCGCACTTTTTCCCGACAAACACTTGCATTCGCTTGCGCAATGTTGTAACTTTGTGCGCAGAAACACAAACACAAACAACAATATTATTAATAATCTAAACGAAAAACACAACTATGAGTATCAAGTACGAAATTCACGGCATCAAGAATGCCAAGGGCGAGGGAAAGGAACAGAAGTATGTGCATCTCTTTGCGCACGAACCGCAGTCGGACCATGCACTCGAGGACGACATCCAGGCAAGTTGCTCGCTCACGAAAGCCGATGTGCGCGCAGCGTTCAGTGCCCTGCGCGACTATATGGTGCGTGCGCTTGCCGGCGGCTCCCGCTTCCATATCCCTGGCGTAGGCTACTTCTCGCTCTCCGTAGGTCTCGATGCTCCCGACGACCTGCCCTCCGACAAGATGCGCGCCGACTATATCCGTCTGCGCAACATCCGCTTCCGTCCTGAGCGTTCGTTGCTCGGCGAGGTAGGCAGCGGTGTCAGCTTCGAGCGTGCCGGCTTCTCCTCACGTTCACGTCAGTACACGGAGGAGCAGCTCCTCTCGCTCCTCCGCCACTATTTTGCCACCCACACCTGCCTCACCCGTCGCATCCTGCAGCGTGTGGCAGGCTTGCGCGAGAGCGCAGCAAAGAAATGGCTGCAACATCTCACCGCTACCGGCGTGCTGCAGAAAGACGGCGCAAACAATGCGCCGGTGTATTTGTGGAGAGGGTGAGGGGCTTTGTGTGAAATGTAGTAAAATAAAAATGATAAATTAATATGAAAAGTTTTTTGTCTTTTATGCTTTTTACTCGTTTTTTTTGTGTATTTTTGAAAATTAAAATCAGTCGATGCCTTTATAAGGCAAGTTGCGTGTTTGTATTTGCTATATATGGTGTAAGATTACAATATGCAATGTTTGAAATATATGCTATAAGAAATATTTAATAATAGTATTATGAATACAGAATTAATCAATAGTATAGCTAAATATGTAGAAGAGCATATAGGGGAGTTTCACAGGAACCGAATTGCAAAATTACAATCGGTTAACTTAAAAGAACTACTTTCTCGTAAAAATCCCTATTTATTTAAAGCAAAAAATATAGTTACAGCTGGGGAAATGGTGGAAAGTTTAGCTTCTGCAACTATGTCATCTGCAGAAGAAAGTATTTTCGGAAATTGGATGGAAGGTGTTGCTATGTTTGTTGCTGAACAGGTGTATGCTGGCTATAAGTCTTCTGCTGAAGGAATTGATTTAGAGTTTGACAAAGATGGTGTTCATTATTTTATCTCTGTAAAATCAGGACCGTCTTGGAGCAATTCTACTTCGATGAAAAAACAAAAAGAACAGTTTGCTAAAGCAAGACGGGTTTTTAATACAAGTCGCAAAACTGTACCAACAATGTGCATTGAAGGTTGTTGTTATGGCAATGACAATAAGGGGTATAATGATAGTGACCATGAAAAATATTGTGGTGAGAAGTTTTGGACTTTAATATCAGGAGAACCAACTCTTTTTGTTGATATCATAGAGCCTCTTGGATTTAAATCCAAAGAAAAAAACGAAGAATACTTTGTTGAATATGGTCGAATGATTAATAAGTTCACACAGGAGTTTATACAAGATTATTGCAATGCTGATGGCGATATAGAATGGGACAAAATTATTCGTTTGAATGCCGCTGTCAAAGCACCCAAAAAAACTAAAAAGAAATAATTATGTTTTTCTTCTTTTTTGACGAAAATAGCAAAAAGCAAGATTATACTAATGCATCAGAGGCTATCCTTTCTGTAATCAAAAGGTTGATGGATGGAGTTATGGATAATGTTTTGTTTAAACATCCTTTTATATCAGAGGATTTTAGTAAAGACAAACCATTATATGCAGCTCTTGTGCCTAACGAAATATGGAAAGGGTCTCATTTTGAGAGGCGTTTCACAACACCTTTTGGTAAAGCTTGGCAATCTCTTGCTGTTGCTGTCGGTAAGACCTATTATGGTCAATGTGGGCAAGAGGTAAAGGTGGAAGGTCTGGTTGGTAAAGAAAGTTTACGAAGAATACAGGAAGTATTAAATAAATTAGAAATACGAGAATTGACTCCTAATTGGGATGAAGAGTTGAAATATATTCTTGATGGTGGTGGGGAACTAACTCCAGTGACTGTTAATTGTGATATCCTTGCAACTAACAAAGATACGGGTAAAACATACGCTTTCGAGTTGAAGGGACCTCTACCTAATAGTGATCAAACCAAAGTTAGCAAGGAGAAAATGTTCAAATTGCTTGCAATGCAAGGTAGTCCAATTGATGGTGCTTTTTTTGCTCTTCCATATAATCCTTATCGTTTAAAAGAAAACTATTCATGGAGTCTTCCTGCACGTTGGTTTAATATGAAACATGATCCATGTGTGCTTATTGGAGAAGAAACTTGGGATAGAATAGGTGGAGAAGGAACTTATCAATTCTTTATCGATGAAGTAAATAAATTGGGCAAACATTATAAAGACCGTATATATAGAGAATACTTAGGAATTAATCCTCCAGAGGGATTTGACATTGATACATTAAGATAATTTCATGGCTAATTTTACATTTATAGATCTTTTCGCTGGTATTGGTGGCTTTAGGCTTGCACTTGAAAGTGTAGGTGGTACCTGTATTGGATTTAGTGAAATCGCCACAGATGCGATAAATACATATTGTTGTAATTTTAAGGAAGATAAAAGTGCAAATTTTGGAGATATAAAAAAACTTGAAACACTTCCAGAGCATGATTTTATGACAGCTGGCGTACCATGTCAAAGTTGGTCAATTGCAGGTAAAAATCTTGGATTTGACGATGACCGTGGTCAATTGTGGAATGACACATTGTATCTTCTTAATGAAATACGACCTAAGGCTTTTATTTTCGAAAATGTAAAAGGCTTGGCTGATCCTAGAAATTCAGAAGCATTGGATTATATTCTAGAGCGTATCAAACAAGCAGGATACTATGCACAAGTAAATGTGCTTAATGCTTACGATTATGGAGTTCCTCAGACACGAGTTCGTATTTACATCGTTGGTTTCAAAGAGAAGAAGTATTTAGATAAATTTGTTCTTGCGTCACCGACTCCAGGGTGTATACAATTAAGTGATGTTCTTGATGGTTGTGATGCTAAAGAATGTCGTCAATCAAATGGTAATAATGCACGATGGAGTCTTTCATGCAATGAGAAAGGTTTTAATGACTATTTTTTATTCAATGATTTGCGTAATGGCAATACGACAATACATTCGTGGGATATTCAAGAAACAACGGAACGAGAAAAAGAAATCTGTTACATTTTATTGAAAAATCGCAGAAAGGATAAGTATGGCGAACTTGATGGGAATCCGCTTAGTCTCAAACATTTTCAAGAACTTGACCAAAGTGTAAAAAAAGATGAGTTAGAAAAACTTGTAGAGAAAGGTATTTTTAAACGAATTTCATACCTTTATAAAGTTTGCAAGGTAAATGATGACTTGTCAGATGATGCATTATGGGTTTTGGAACAAGCAAACGATGGTTTTATAAATTTTGATGCATTGAAATCAAGTAAGGAAATCAAGAAGCGCAAACTTAATGCGCAAGATATGTTATCTATGCTTGAAATGATAGGGGCGGTTAGGTGTATTGAAGAAAGGTATGACTTTAAGAATACTAAAATCAGTACGGGACTTTTTGGTGTAAATCGTATATTTTTGCCAACATGCAAAATTTATCCAACCTTAGTTGCAAGTGACACCAATGACTATGTAACAACGGAAAATATCAATGCTGATACCATTGAGGAATTCCGTGCAAGATTCATGCAATCTGTCTATAGACCTGGAAATTTTAGGCAGATAACGAAAGAAGAAGCATGCCGTATTCAAGGATTCCCTTCGGACTACAAATTACCTCTAACTCGTGCGCGTTGGATGAAACTTATAGGAAATAGTGTAGCAGTACCTGTAATTAAGATGCTTGCAAATGCCATAGTTAATACAGGGGTCTTTGCGGGACAAAAGAAAGCCGTTATAAAAAATAGATTAGGGAACGTACAATTGGATTTGTTCTCCCTTTTTGAAAAATATGGTGAAACTCCAATTATGGATAATTGTATGGTTCGTGAGGATACTAAGAAGAGATACGGCAAGACGACATTAAGGCAAACCGCAATAAATGAATCGAAAAACGTATTGATTTCGCTTGTCAAAAAAGATAACGAGAAGGCTTTTCTTGAAAAAACAGCTAAGATTTATTATGCTGGCAAAAAGTTTCCGACAACCATTGCTTTGAACAGACTCTACTATTTTATGCCATACATTAAAGGAAAAGGTGTGAAAGATTTGTGGATGATAAAGATAGCTCGACTTGGTTTTAGAAAGGAAGGAACTACTTTAGAAGACAAGAATGACTTGCGCTTGGTTTTTGAACTTGAATATGTTTGTCAAATATTTGATGACTATAAACCTATAGAATTAAAGATTTGGCGGACATTTACAGATACAACGTTAAGTGAATTAATAAATTGAAAATTGGCAATGATTGGAGCAAAGCAATAATTGTATAACCAACAAATCATTATAACCTGGAAGAAAGGCTGATAGATATGCTCGATAATTGCATTATCTATCAGCCTTTATTATGTTAATAATAAGCTTGTTGCGGCGATTCTGGGAGATATGGTAGATATTTTCACGTACATTGTTTTTATAGACAATCTATATCAACATAACAATATATCACCATATCACCATATCACCATATCAACCTATTCTTACTGCTTGATGTTCGGCTGCTCAAGACCGAAGCCTCTCTTCTTGTCGAGTGCCTTCAGATAGATGGCGAAGAGGAGGGCGAGAACGCCGAAGCTTGCGAATACGAGCAAAGGCACGGTGTAGTCGTAAGGGATGAACTCGGCACCGGCTGCCTTAGCTGCGATAACCGCAGGGTTGTCGGCGTTGGTAGAAGCGAGGAGGTTGCCGATGAGCTTCGGAACGAAGCAGAGACCGATGTTCTGTACCCAGAAGATAAGGCAGTAAGCCGAACCGAGAATCTTCTCGTCGATAATCTTAGGAACGCTTGGCCAGAGAGCTGCAGGCACGAGAGCGAACGAGATGCCGAGCAATACGATGGTAGAGTAGGCGATGACGGGGCTCTTTGTTGCCGGCAATACGAATGCGAAGACGAGGTGGCAGCAGATGAGGAGCAGTGCGCCGCCCATGAGCATCGTCGCACCCTTACCCTTGCGGTCGAGGAAGTTGCCGAGGAACGGAGTGATTACGGCTGCACCGATCGGGAACCAGCGGAAGATATTTGAAGCTGCCTCAGCAGAGATGCCGTCGAGGTTGCACTGCAGCATGTTGGCACCGTAGCGCTGGAACGGGAAGATAGCAGAATAGTAGAGCACGCAGAGCAGAGCCACAATCCAGAATACCTGAGAAGAGAATATCTTGCCGAGGTCGCTGAACTTGAACTCTTCCTCCGGGTCGGCAGCCTCTTCTGTTACGCCCATCTGCTTGTCGAGTGCCTTGTCCATGAAGGTGAAGACGATGAAGGTGATGAGGCCGATGAGGAGGAGCACGGTGCAGAACGCAACCGGAGCTACTACTGTGCCGAAGTGGTTGGCGATGATCGGCGAGATAGAGAAGATAGCGAACACGCCGACGCGTGCGATAGCCATCTCAAGACCCATAGCGAGAGCCATCTCCTTGCCCTTGAACCACTTTGCGATTGCCTTAGAAACGGTTGTGCCTGCCATCTCGCAGCCGCAGCCGAAAAGCATGAAGCCGAAGCAAGCCATCTTTGCGCTTGCAGGGAGGTCCACCCACCAAGAGTTGAGCCAGTCGGCAAGGGCGGTCTGAGCGAACCAGTCGGTGATGCCGATGAACTTGATGAGTGCGCCGATGAACATCATCGAAGCAGAGAGCACGCCGGTGAAGCGTACGCCCATCTTGTCGAGGATAACGCCGGCGATGATGAGGAAGCCGAAGACGTTAACGAGATACTCGGATGCTGCATAGGTACCGAAGGTGTCGGGGCCCCATCCCTTCTGCTTCTCGATGAGTGCCTGGATAGGTGACATTACATCGACGAACATGTAGCCGAAGAACATCATGGAAGCGATAAGCACAAGGGCTGTCCAGCGTGCCCATGCCTTGTCGTTCAATAGTTGATTTACTTTTTGAACCATTTCTTTTATTTTTGATTTTTGAATTTTGATTTTTGAATTATTGCCAAAGGCAATTTTGAGTTTTGAGTTTTGAGTTTTGAATTGTCGGCTACGTCGATTTTGAATTGTTCAATGTTGAATTCAGAATTCATAGGAGACAATTCAAAATTCAATAATTCAACATGCGCGCAGCGCATAATTCAAAACTCAAAATTCAAAACTCAAAATTTATTTCAGCCATTTGTCGAGCCATCCGAAGAAGGTGCGCTGCCAGAGCACGCCGTTCTGCGGTTTGAGTACCCAGTGGTTCTCGTCGGGGAAGATGAGAAGTTCGGCGGGAATGCCGCGCAGACGTGCTGCGTTGAATGCACCGAAGCCCTGGTTGGCGTTGATGCGGTAGTCCATTTCGCCGTGGATGCAGAGGATAGGTGTGTCCCATTTATCTACGAACTTGTGCGGCGAGTTCTCGTAGGTGCGGCGAGCGCGGTCGGTCATGTCCTTGTTCCAGTAAGCGTCGTCGTACTCCCAGTTAGAGAACCAAGCCTCCTCTGTATCGGTGTACATCGACTCGAGGTTGAAGGCTCCGTCGTGAGCGATGAACGCCTTGAAGCGCTTGTCGTGGTGACTCGCGAGATAGTAGACAGAGAAACCGCCGAAGCTGGCACCAACGCAGCCGAGACGATTCTTGTCGACGTAAGGCAGGTTGTTGGCAGCGTCGTCGATAGCCGAGAGGTAGTCGTCCATGCACTGACCAGTCCAGTCGCCAGACACAGCCTCGTTCCACTCAGAGCCGTAGCCCGGCAGACCGCGGCGATTAGGAGCGATGACGATATAGTCGTGAGCTGCCATAATCTGGAAGTTCCAACGGTAGCTCCAGAACTGGCTTACGGGGCTTTGCGGTCCGCCCTCGCAGAAGAGCAGCGTAGGATATTTCTTGTTAGGGTCGAAGTGAGGTGGGAGGATTACCCAAACCTGCATCTGCTTGCCGTCAGTAGTCTGCACCCAACGCTCCTGTACCTTGCCCATTTCGAGCTGGTCGTAGAATGCCTTGTTCTCGAAGGTGAGTTGCTGCACCTTTGTCTTCTTCGAGTCCTTGCCAGGTGTGACGATGTAAAGCTCGTCTGCCTGCGATATGCTGTGGCGCGAAGCGAGAATCTTGCCCGTGTTGCCGAGCATCTGAAGAGAACCGAAGTCCATCCAGTCGTCGGTGAGCTGACGCACCTGACCGTTGAGGTCGGTTTGGTACATGTTTACACAAGCGTGCCAGCAACCAATGAAGTAGAGATTGCGCGAGTTGGGTGCCCAGCAGAAAGCGTCGACGTTAGAGTCGAACTGCTCAGCCACGTAAGTCTTCTCGCCAGTGAGGAGGTTATAGACGCAGAGACGGTTGCGGTCGCTCTCGTATCCGTCGTTCTTCATCGACTGCCATGCCACGTACTTGCCATCGGGCGAGAACTGTGGGTTGGTGTCGTAACCCATGTTGAGGTTGGTGCCTTGATTGTTAAGACGCTGAGTCTTCATGGTTTTTGTGGCGTTGTAGGGGATGGGCTTGTAGCCGGCTGGCTTACAGAGGTTCTTTGTATTGCCAGTGAGGACATCGTAGAGGTAGATGTCAGAGTCGGTAGAAGTGGCGTAGTCGACACCCGTCTTCTTGCGGCATGTGTATGCAATCGACTTAGAGTCGGGGCTCCAAGCGAGCTGCTCAGTACCTCCGAACGGAGCCATCGGACACTCGAATGGTTCGCCCTCGATGATGTCGGTACCATCGTCGATGCCGTCGGCTGTGACATCAGCCACGAAGGGGTGAGCAATGGTCTCCACGTAGTGGTCCCAGTGGCGATAGTTGAGGTCGGTGACGAGTCGGCCCGAAGCCAAAGGTAGGTCGTCGGGGTTCTTCTTGATGCTCTCGTGGTAGGGGAGCGACTTGATGAGGATAACCTTCTTCTCGTCGGGCGAGAAGATGTAGCCCTCGATATCTATTTCCGACTTGGTGAGCTGTCGGCGGTCTGTGCCGTCAGCGTTCATCGACCAGAGCTGTCCACCGGTGAGGAACGCGATGCGCTTGCCGCCATCAATCCATGTAGCGTCGGTCTCGCTTGCAGCGGTTGTTGTCAGGGCGCACTGTTTCTTGCCGTCGGTGCTTATGGTGTAGAGCATCTGGTGGCTCTTGTTCTGCTTCACGCTGTAGTAGCCCACCTGGTAGACAACCGTCTTGCCATCGGGAGAAGCTACAGCACCGCCGATGCGTCCCATAGCCCAAAGCGTCTCGGCATTCATGCGGTCGCCGTTAGCGATAGCTGCAACGTCGGTAGTCTTGCCAATCATAGTCTGTGCCTCTGAGTTCAGGCTGGCGCAACTGAGTGTGGCTGCGACAGCGAGTGATAAAGCTTTGTTCATAAGTGATAGGTGTTAAGATTATGTGATGTTGAGGTGTTGTGATGTTGAGGTGTTTATTAATGTTGAGAGTTGAGAATTGAGAGTTATGATATGCAACAATAATAATGTATAGTATCAATTGTAATCATTGGTAATCATAACTCTCAATTCTCAACTCTCAACTCTCAATTATAGAATATTAAAGTCCTTTGCGCTTGCGTTCAAGTTCTTCGCGCTTACGCTGCAGCTCCATCTGCTGCTCCTGCATAGCCTGGAGGCGTGCAGCGAGACCGCTCATCTTCTTCGGGTTGTCTTTGTTCTCCTTGTACTTAGCCTCAAGGATAGCGAGGAGCTTCTCGTCGTTGGTAGTCTTGCGGAGAATCCACATGATAGCAGCGCTGAAGAAGAGCGAGATGAAGTAGTAGAAGTTAAGACCTGCCGAGTAGTCGTTGAACATGAAGAAGAACATAACCGGCATGAGGAACATCATCCACTGCATCATCTTCATCTGTTCAGCCTGCTGACCTACCATCTGGTCGCGCTGCTGGCGCATTGTCATCCACGAGTAGAGGATGTTGGCCACGCAGAAAAGGATACATGTGAGCGAGAGGTGGTCGCCAATAAGCCAGAGGTTCGTGTTCCACTCGATGATGGGGTCGTATGTAGAGAGGTCGTTAATCCAAAGGAAGCTCTCGCCGCGCAGCTGGATAGCGTTAGGCACGAAGTTGAACATCGCAATCCAGATAGGCATCTGTATGAGCATCGGTAGACAGCCCGCCATCGGACTGACGCCGTACTTCGAGTACTCCATCATCATTGCCTGCTGTTTCTGCATCTGGTCCTCAGGCTTGTTGAGGTGCTTTGTAGCCTCTTCGAGTTTCGGCTTCAGCACACGCATCTTTGCCGACGACATGTAGCTCTTCTTCACCATAGGATAGGTGATGAACTTCAGAAGCATCGTGATAAGGATGAGCACGATACCCATGTTGATGTTCAGACCGGTGAGGAAGTCGAAGACGTAGATAGTAAACCAGCGGTTGATGATGCGGAAGAGCGGCCATCCGAGGTAGACGAGGCGCTGCATCTCGAGGTCCTTGCCGAATGTAGACTCAGCCTCGACGCGCTTCAGCAAGCGGAAGTCGTTCGGACCGAAGTAGAAGTCGAACTCCGACGGAGTCTTTCCGCTCGGGTCGAAGAAGGTCTTCATCTTAGCCTCGTACTGCTTGAGGTTGCCCGAGCCCTTCTCCTGCGGAACGCTTGTCATGAGCGAGTTCTCGGCGAAGTTGTTCTTGGCGATCATCACAGCCGAGAAGAACTGGTTCTTGAAAGCCACCCAGTCAATCTTCTTCTCGATGTTCTCGTCGGTGATGCTCTTAGCCTCCGACAGATAGTCGGTGCCACCATCTACCTTGTGATAGGTGAGCGAAGCGTAGCGGTTCTCGAATGTGAAGCCGCGCTCCTGCTGACGGCACATCTCCTTCCACTGTACGTCCATCTGGCTTACAGACGGTGCGAAGTCGTTAGCCATGCCTACGGTCTGTAGCTGGGCGTGCAGCATGTAGTCGCTGCCGAGCACATAGTTGATGACGAGTTCCTTGCCGTTGCCGGCTGTAGCGGTCATCGTGACAGTAGAATCGGTCTGGTTAGACGGTGTGAAGTAGAGGTCGGAGGTGTTGATATTCACTTCCTTTGCAGCCAGCGCAAAGTTGAGACTCTGCGAAGAGCTGTCGAAGAGCGTCACGTTACTGTTACCATTGTAGTCGGTGAAGTTCTTGATAACCGCCTTTGACACTACGCCACCCTTGGTGTTAAGAGTAAGCTCTACACTGCTGTTCTTCAGCACCACGTTTGTGGCTTTGCCTTTGAGAGCAGAATGGAAAAGTGCGGTTGTGTCAGCCTCTGCAGCCGCTTGGGCCTGGGCAATCTTCTGTTGAGCTGCCAGTTTTGCAGCATTTTCGGCGTTCTTGCGAGCCACGTTCTCTATCGAATCCTGACGTGCTGCAGCCGCTTTCTCCTCAGCAGAGGGCTGGCTGTAGACGCTGTATCCGATTAAGACCGCAGCCATAAGTACGACGCCGATGATGTTGTTCTTGTTCACTTTTAAAAATGTTATAAATGTTAAGAAATAAAATTCTGAATTATCCAACAATGCAAGTTGCAAAGTTAACATAAAAAAGCGAAATGCACAAAGTTTTTAAATTATTATTCTTACCTTTGCACCATCTTTATAAATATCGTAATATTAACAACAAACCGATACATGAAATTGAAATTGTTCTTGCTCGCAGTGTCTACGGTTTTCGCACTGCCAATGGATGCTCAGTCGCGTTTGCGCAGTACAAGAGTTCATAATACAGATACCCTCTCCGCATTGGTGAAGCAGTATATGGATTCGCTCAAGGTTACTAAGGCGAATATAGATTCGGCTGTGGTGGAGGCAAACACTAACGATGGCAAGTATTATCGTCTGTTCGCACCGCTCACATTCTATCATGGAGTGTCAGAGAATATGTTTGCATTGGAGAAGAATGGAGACGAACAGGATCGTACGCTCGCTAATATATACCTTAATCGTCCCGACTTGGTGCGCAACACACAGAGGCAACTTGATCTCGTAGGCCCGGTGGTAAACCCGTATCCTGAGAGCGTTACGCCAGAGACGGAACTCGCCCATAAGGTAGTGGCTAAGGCTGATGATGCCGACATAGAAGCGCCGGTGGATATCTTTGTGGTAAAGCCGAACTTCTGGAAGTTAAGTGGTAACTACTCGTTGCAGTTGTTCCAGAACTACGTTTCGGATAACTGGTATAAGGGTGGCGAGAGCAACTACTCTATGCTCGGAACTGTCACGCTACAAGCTAACTACAACAACAAGCAACGCTTCCGTTGGGAGAACAAGTTGGAGCTGCGCCTCGGTCTGCAGAACTCGAAGGGCGATACACTGCACACTGTGCGTGCTTCGGAAGACCTCATTCGCTACACCGGCAAGGTGGGCTTGCAGGCAACGAAGCGTTGGTATTACACCTTCCAGCTCATTGCAAGCACACAGTTTATGCGTGGTTTGAAGAGTAACGACCACACTGTTTACTCCAACTTCCTCTCACCGCTCTATATTAACCCCTCTCTTGGTATGGACTACAGCGTAAATGCGCTGAAAGGTAAACTGACAGGTTCTATTCACTTGGCTCCGATTGCTTATAACCTTACATATATCAAGGATAGCAAGATGGCATCGCGCTTCGGTGTGGATGAAGGCAAGCATACGAAGTACGACTTCGGTTCGGAGGTGACGCTCGACCTGGCTTGGAATATTGCTAATAACATTTCGTGGAAGACACGTCTATACGGATACACCTCATATAAGCGTGTGTTGGTGGAGTGGGAGAACACCGTAACGTTCATCTTTAACAAATACATATCGAGCAACATATTTATCTATCCGCGCTTCGATGACGGAGCAAAGCGTGGCAAGCATGGCTATATGCAGATGAAGGAATTTATCTCGCTCGGCTTCAACTACGGCTTCTAAATAGACAGAGGTTACTCGGTGGAGAAATTAAGCTATCTGGAGGGTGTGCATTCAATGTTTCTAAGCAAACATTGAATGCACACCCTCCTTTTTTACAAACTCGGGTGAAAAAGTCTTAATTCATTTTGTATTCTCATATTTATTTGATAATTTTGGCGTTAATTACTAATATTATAAGCATTAAAAGTGAAGAAATATATATTTGCATCTCTTCTTGCTTGTTCGTTGTCGTTTGCTGCGAGTGCCCAAAAGATTACGCTTGGCTCATGTGTCACGCATGATGGCGCACAGTATAAAGGACAGTTGCAAGCAGGAAAACCCCACGGAAAAGGCTCTGCTCTGTTCGAGAACGGCGATACCTACGAAGGCGAGTACGTGAAAGGTAAGCGTCAGGGTGAAGGCATTTACACCTTTTCTGATGGTGAGAAATACGACGGCGAATGGTTTCAAGATCAGCAGCACGGATATGGTACGTTTTGGTTTATAAATAACAACAAGTACGTCGGTATGTGGTATCGCGACTATCAGCAAGGTCATGGTGTAATGTACTACTACAATGGTGATAAGTACGATGGCTATTGGCAGCAGGACAAGCGACAAGGCAAGGGCAAGTACACCTTTGCTGGTGGTGCCTATTACGAAGGCAACTGGAAAGATGACCAGAAGTCGGGTAAGGGGTTCTTTGCTTGGGGCGATGGCACAACATACGATGGTATGTGGCTCAACAACCAACGTTCAGGAAAAGGCGTAAACAAATACGCTGATGGAGATGTGTACACAGGCGAATGGCTTAATGACATACAGAACGGTAAGGGTATATACCGCTTTCAGAACGGCGACGTGTACGAAGGCGACTATGTGCAGGGCGAACGTACCGGCATGGGCATATTCCGCTACAAGAATGGAGACAAGTACACAGGACACTTCCTCGAAGGCGACAAAGATGGTCAGGGAACATTCGCATGGAAGAATGGTGACATCTATGTAGGTCAGTGGAAGAAGAACAATCAGAATGGACATGGCAAGCTGACAAAGCGCAATGGCGATGTGTACGAAGGAACCTTCAAAAACGGAATGATGGACGGACAGGTGATAATACACTACGCCAATGGAGCCAAGTTTAAGGGCATATATCGCAATGGTAAGCGTAATGGAGCTGCTATCGAGGAGACAAAAGACGGCATAAGGTTTGAAGGTACCTACGCTAACGATAATCGAGACGGCAATTTCGTAGAGAAAGATCGCAACGGAAAGGTGACAGCACGCGGACACTATGAACATGGACGACGATACGTGGACAAGTAATGGTGCATATCGCTGATTATAACAAATACATGGATTATCTTAAAATACAATAAATCACTCAACTATGGCAACAAAAACAAAAAGCACAAAGGTGGCTAAAAAAACGGCTGTAAAACACATCGGACTTGTGAAGAATGATGCCTATCTACAGCCTTATGAGGATGCTATACGTGGCAGACATGACCATGCCTTGTGGAAATTGAATGTATTGACCAATAATGGAAAAACGAAGTTGACAGATTTTGCCAACGGACATAAATATTACGGCTTGCATAAGGCGGCACGCGGTTGGGTGTTCCGTGAGTGGGCACCAAACGCTACAGCTATCTATCTTGTGGGCGACTTCAACAATTGGGAGGAAAACGATAAATATAAGGCTAAACGCATTGATGAGGCAGGTAACTGGGAACTTAAACTGCCAACAAAGGCAATGAAGCACGGCGACCTCTTCAAGATGCACGTTTACTGGGATGGTGGCATGGGCGAACGCATCCCTGCATGGGCAACACGTGTGGTGCAGGATGAGGAGACAAAGATATTCTCGGCGCAGGTGTGGAACCCAGAGCCGTACGAATGGAAGAAGAAGACGTTCAAGCCGAACAAGTCACCACTGCTCATCTACGAGTGTCATATAGGTATGTCGCAGGATGCTGAGAAGGTGGGCACATATAACGAGTTCCGCGAGAACGTGCTGCCGCGCGTTAAGGCAGACGGCTACAACTGCATACAGATTATGGCTATCCAGGAACATCCTTACTACGGATCGTTCGGCTATCACGTAAGTTCGTTCTTCGCCGCTTCTTCGCGCTTCGGAACCCCAGAGGAACTAAAGGCACTCATCGACCAAGCACACAAGGACGGCATCACCGTAATCATGGATATCGTTCATTCGCACGCTGTGAAGAACGAAACAGAAGGCTTAGGCAATCTCGCTGGCGACCCGAATCAGTATTTCTACCCCGGTGAGCGCCATGAACACCCGGCTTGGGACTCGCTCTGCTTCGACTACGGCAAGGATGAGGTGATGCACTTCCTACTCTCTAACTGCAAGTACTGGATGGAGGAGTTCCACTTCGACGGTTTCCGCTTCGATGGCGTGACTTCAATGCTCTACTATAGTCATGGTTTAGGCGAGGCGTTCTGCAACTACGGCGACTACTTCAACGGACATCAGGACGATAACGCTATTTGCTATCTCACTCTTGCCAATCTGCTTATCCACGAGGTGAACCCACAGGCTATCACTATCGCTGAGGAGGTGAGTGGTATGCCGGGTCTGGCTGCCAAGTTTAAGGACGGTGGCTACGGTTTCGATTATCGAATGGCGATGAACATACCTGACTTCTGGATAAAGACCATCAAGGAACTGCCAGACGAGGCTTGGAAGCCAAGCTCTATCTTCTGGGAGACAACAAATCGTCGCTCGGACGAAAAGACTATCAGCTACTGCGAGAGTCACGATCAGGCACTCGTTGGTGATAAGACTATAATCTTCCGACTTATCGACGCTGATATGTACTGGCACTTCCGTCGTGGCGACGAAAACGACCGCGTGCATCGCGGCATCGCACTGCATAAGATGATTCGCCTCGTTACGGCTTCTACTATCAATGGTGGCTACCTCAACTTCATGGGCAACGAGTTTGGACACCCAGAGTGGATAGATTTCCCACGCGAAGGCAATGGTTGGAGTCATAAGTATGCACGCCGCCAGTGGAACCTCGTGGATAATCCTGACCTTGATTACAAGTTCCTCGGTGACTTCGATCACGATATGCTGCAAACACTGAAGCTTGAGAAGAACTTCCAGAATACTCCTGTGCAGGAAATATGGCACAACGATGGCGATCAGATTCTCGCTTACATGCGTGGCAATCTCATCTTCGTGTTCAACTTTAGTCCGACACGCTCGTTCACCGACTACGGATTCCTCGTGCCGACAGGTTCTTATGACGTGGTTTTGAACACCGACGCGAAGAAGTTCGGTGGTAACGGACTCTCAGACGATAGCATTACTCATCTCACCAACTATGATTCAGCTTACGTGTCTGAGCATAAGGAATGGCTGAAGCTGTACATCCCAGCACGTTCGGCTGTTGTATTGAAAAAGAATTAGAATAAGGCAGAGGAGAGGGTTAATGAAAAATCAAGGATTGTTGACACGCGTGATGTGTACGTTTGTGTTCACACTATTCTGCTTTTACTATCTTTACTGCTATCAAGCCGATTTGCTTACGGTGATGCAGCACGTACTATCACAAGGACAGACCCACTACAACCATTTTGTGGGGGCTGTCCTGATAACGCTTGTTGTGTTGCTCATACAAATTGGTGTTGTTAGAATATTACAACGGAAACGGTTGGCATGGGCACTGACGTTCGTACCTTCCGCTCTTTGTCTGATAATGCTTACCAATATTGGGGTGTCTCCCGACAGCGGAACGCTCGCGTTTGGTGTGTGGCGATACATTGCACCAATGTTGATAATTGTTTTTTTCTTGATTGTATTCGGTGTGAACAATAGCGGTGTGCTCGATTCGCTGCCACGAGTTTGGAGCAATCCAATAAGAGAGTTATGGTTAAATCTTCTGATTTTGACCATACTGATGCTCACAATCTGCTTTGTCAGCAACGACGATAAGTATTTTCATGCACGTATTCATGCAGAGCAATGTCTTCTTGATAGCGATTATGACGCAGCCTTAAAGACTTTGCGTCGATACGATGTGAGCGACCGCAATATATCTATGCTTGCCACGTATGCACTGGCTAAAAAAGGAGAACTTGCTGAACACATGTTCGATTATCCGGTTGTGGGTGTTGACGCAATGCTTCCAAACGGTAAGGATATCAAGTTCGAGCTTTATCCCGAGTACCAGCTTTACGTATATCTCGGAGGACGCTACAAGCAGACAATGAATGCACGTCAGTATATTAATTTCCAGCGTCGCATTAATCGTGTCAACAAACCAATGGCCGACTATGTGTTGTGTGCGCATCTGTTCGATCGCAATCTGGATGCTTTCGTTGCTGACTTAAAGAAGTATTATGAGGTGAACGACTCGGTAACGTTGCCACGCCATTATCGTGAGGCACTTACGCTGTATATGCATACGCACACTGCGCCTGCTATAATATATAAGGATAATGTAGGAACAACTGACTATGAGGACTATCAGCTCTTGGAGCGTAAGTTCGACAACGAACACGATAGGAAGAATGCACTACGGCGTATGTATGGCAATACTTATTGGTATTACTATGATTATCAAAAATAAAAAACGTGTATGGCAGTTATGTCATACACGTTTTTTATTTATTTGATTTTATTATAATGTGTAGGTGAGGACGAATTTTTCGTTCTGCATATACATTATGTCTTTCAGTGTGCCTCGTTTAAGATTGAAGTTTTCAAACGAACCCTCCGATGATATTGTCTTCAGTTTGGTTTGCATTTCGTTAAACATCAGTTGCTCTTCTGAGAAGTACTTATAGAGAGTTTCCTTTGCACACCAACAGAGCAATAACGCTGTTTGTGTATCGTAACAGTCTGTTTGCGATGCTATATTTGTTTGAGGTGATGATGGGTTGCTCGTCTTTATCAATTCCTTCAGCATATCTTGTTCCTGCTTCGTAAGAAATTTGTCAACGATTCTGAACACGCGATTGTTGCGATATTCGATATCAACAGCCACATTCTTTTTCTTCGATATTATGATGCTTGCGTAGCCCACGGTGTGGCTGACGCTGATGTTGTAGCCATCGATTGTAGGCTTACCGTCTGCATTGTGACCTATAACGAGGTCGGTTCTGTCAGTCATGGCGTGGAGTAGGGCATATACAGCAGCGATTTCTTTCTGTCTTCTTGCGCACTTCTGTTTTAGTTCGTCACATACCATTTGCGGACAAACCTCATCTGTATGAAGTTCGTCCGCAATCTTCCACAGTCCGAGCCGTGTGTCGGTGTCTATATTCTTTATGAATATTAATGGCATAGTTTCTACTTCTCTTTATCTGTTGTGTCGTTCTTCTTCTCGTGTATCACAACCTTTATCTTGCTTATGCGGCGTTCCTCAATGCCTACAATCTCGAACGTATAGTTCTTGTAGTCGATCTTTTCGTGGATAGATAGGAAGTCGCCCTTTATCTCGAGCAGCAATCCGGCGAGTGTATCAGCGTCGCCCTCAACGTCTGCAAACTCTTCGTCATCGATGTTTAAAATCTTGCAGAAGTCAGTGAGCAAAGTTTTGCCTTCAAACAGATACGTGTTGTAGTTGAGCTTTGAGTAGTACTTGTTCTCTTCGTCGTATTCGTCGTTAATCTCTCCTACGATTTCTTCGAGGATATCTTCAAGAGTTACGAGTCCGCTTGTGCCACCAAACTCGTCCACAACGATAGCAATGTGTATCTTGTTCTCTTGGAACTCGCGCATCAAGTCGTCAATCTTCTTCGTCTCTGGTACGAAGTAGGGTGGGCGGATGAGACTCTGCCAGCGAAAGTTGGCAGGCTTTGAGAGGTGAGGCAGGAGATCCTTAATGTAGAGAATGCCACGAATATTGTCGGCATTGTCCTGATAGATAGGAATGCGACTATAGTTATTCTCCACGATGCTCTTCAGCACGTCCTGATAGTTGGAGTGGATATCGAGTGCCACGATGTCCTGACGGCTTGTCATCACCTCCTTAGCAGTCTCGTCGCTGAAGCGTATAATGCCCTTCAACATGCTCTGTTCGTCCTTAATATCCTCCTTATCGGTCAACTCAAGAGCCTGTTCCAAATCGTCAACACTGAGTACATGACTCTCCTTTTGTACCACCTTCTCTGCTAATATGCCACTACGCAGCAATATGTTCTCCATAAACCAAAACAACTTGCGGAATACCATGATGCCACCTACGAACTTACGACAGAATCCCAACGGGTTTTGACGACTGTACACTTTTGGCATAATCTCGCCAAAGAGTAACAGAAGGAAGGTTAAGAGTACGGTGAGCGACAGAAATTGCAACCAATATGCTTTCTCGCCGAAGTGTATGAGGTGAGAGAAAATGTAGTTGCAGAGCATGATAATCGTCACATTCACGAAGTTGTTTGTGATGAGTATCGTGGCGAGTGTGCGTTCGCTGTCTTCGCGCAGCAACTTAATGTTACGATCGCTTTCAGTCTTGGCTTCGTTCACCTCAGCCATGTCTGATGGTGAGAGACTGAAGAATGCAATCTCTGAGCCACTTGCGAATGCAGAGAATCCCATGAGCACAACTGTCAGTATAGCTGCTATGATGACACCCATTGTTGGAGTGACGAAGTAAACGTCTGCCAACGACTCGTGTATAAGATTGATATAAGTTTCCAAAGCGTTGTTGTTTGTTCGTTTTTATTGTTTAGAATGGCAATTTGTCTTCATCATCGCTTGTCGCCATTGTTGTGTTTGACGATGATGTAGTAGTGGCTGTTTCGGTTGCACTATTTGTAGTAGGGCGTGGTGTGAGGAGTTCCATGTTGTCGGCATACACCTCGGTGATGAAGCGTCGCTGACCTTTTTTGTCGTCGTAATAGCGGTAACGTATCTTGCCTTCCACGTAGAGTCTGTCGCCTTTGTGTACGTATCTCTCTGCTATCTTTGCAAGATTTCCCCACATTACTATGTTATGCCAATCGGTGCGATCGGGCACACGTGTGCCGTTTTGTAGTTGGTAGCCACGTTCTGTTGTAGCAAGTGGAAACTGCGCTACAGCCTGGTCGGCATCGTAGTATTTCACATCGGGGTCTTTTCCGACATTTCCTATAAGCATTACTTTGTTCATAGTAGTATTGTTCCGTTTAAAGCAAATAAGGGTGTTCTGCTCTATACAAACAGACACCCTTTATCTTGTTTCTCTATATTCTTTTATTCTTTGTTTGCAACTATTAATCAGCGTAGCCCTATTTCCACATACCAAGATATTTGTAGTGGAAGTTCTTTCCCTTTGCAGAAGGGAATTGTGAACGGCTATCAACGCGTCCGCGCAGGTGATCGACCATTCTGTTGTAGCAGTCCTGACCAGAGTTCGCCTTGCATCTCACAACGAAGTGAGTGTCGCGGTACTCGTGCTTGCCAGTTGTAGGCACAAGAACAACACGCTTGAAGTCGAGTTCGCCTTCGTACCAACCAGGACGTTCCTCGTTGAGCTTTGTTGTGACAGTTGCCACCATTTCGTGTTTTTCTGCAGCAGGACTATTCTGTGGTGCAGAGTGCAATGCTTTCTTTTGCTTGAAGTCGAGCATTGTAGCAGCAGTTGTCTTGATTATGATAAAATAAACGCGTGGACGGATTTTATATCTTTTAGGATAGTACACTTCGCTATTTGCGTAATCGCGTACATCAGCTTCGAGATTAGGTGTCATACCTATTTCTGGTATAGAGCGCAAAAAGTCTAATGCTTCTTCAACATTATATACCAATGTCTCTTTGTCAAAATATCGGAGATATAAATTCATTAATGTTGTGTTTTTTTGTTTTTCAAAAATAACATTCTTAAAATATAAGGATAAAAGAGCGGCAAACGGGACTTGAACCCGCGACCCCAACCTTGGCAAGGTTGTGCTCTACCAACTGAGCTATTGCCGCATCGTTTTCATTTTTGTGAAGAGGAGGAGACTCGAACTCCCACGACACAATTGTCACTACCCCCTCA